>NZ_JBVVQD010000017.1:0-147044 GCF_055811755.1 Mesorhizobium sp. WSM4840 | reverse complement strand
GGAAGCCTCTTTGAATCACGCTAACCTGCGGCGGGCCACAAATTACACGCCGTCGTTAACCTGAACTCGTTGCCCTGACGCCAGCCGCTGCAAGCTTGACACCAGTTAAATCTCCGTCTAATCAGCCCACCAACACCGGGCCTCAGCGTCCGGTGGTTTCTTTTTATGTGCGCAAGGCGTTTGGAAAGCCGCTCTATTCTTTCCGGAGTCTTGTCTAGAATGACGTGTCCCGTGGGTCTTCCGCCGCGTTGCGTGGGAAAACCCCTGTCAGGTCTCGAAAACGGGGGCCAGAGGAGGGCGCGTTTCCTTCACCCGGCTTCCGGGTCTGTTGTTTTGAAAGGGAATGCGATGAGCAAGCGCGAATCCGCGAAATACAAGATCGACCGCCGTCTCGGCGAAAACATCTGGGGCCGCCCGAAATCCCCGGTCAACAAGCGCGAATACGGTCCCGGCCAGCACGGCCAGCGCCGCAAGGGCAAGCTTTCCGATTTCGGCCTGCAGCTGCGTGCCAAGCAGAAGCTGAAGGGTCACTACGGCGACGTTTCGGAAAAGCAGTTCCGCAAGGTCTATGAAGAGGCGGACCGCCGCAAGGGCGACACCTCGGAGAACCTGATCGGCCTGCTCGAATCGCGTCTCGACGCGGTCGTCTACCGCGCCAAGTTCGTGCCGACCATTTTTGCCGCTCGCCAGTTCGTCAATCACGGCCACATCAATGTCAACGGCAAGCGCGTCAACATCGGCTCATACCGCTGCAAGCCGGGCGACGTCATCGAAGTGCGCGAAAAGTCGAAGCAGCTGGTGATCGTCCTGGAATCGGTAGGCTTGGCCGAGCGCGACGTGCCTGATTACATCGAGGTCGATCATAACAAGATGACCGCGACCTTCGGGCGCATCCCCGGCCTGTCAGATGTTCCCTTCGCCGTGCAGATGGAACCGAACCTGGTCGTGGAATTCTATTCGCGCTGATCGATTTTCTTCATCTGCGACATCATCGAAGGCCGCCCTCGAGGCGGCCTTTTCTTTGGGGTTCTGAAAATCGATTTCGATTTTCGGGCCGATGCGCTACTCCGGGCAGCAACAAGGACTTTTGGGGCCGCCGCGCCATGAACATGCTGCCAGAAACAATCGAACCGATCGCTGATGCCGCAGGCGGCTTTCATCCGCTGTTTGCCGATGTGCCGTCCTCCGTCGAATTCAACAAGCTGCGCAAGCGGCTGCTGCGTCACGCCCGTCAGGCGATCGACGATTTTTCGATGGTCAGGCCCGGCGATCGCTGGCTGGTCGCCTTGTCTGGCGGCAAGGATTCCTACGGCCTGCTCGCTGTGCTGCTCGACCTCAAATGGCGCGGGCTGCTGCCGGTCGACCTGTTGGCCTGCAATCTCGACCAGGGCCAGCCGAACTTTCCGAAACACATTCTGCCCGATTATCTCAACGCATACGCCATTGCGCACCGCATCGAATATCAGGACACCTATTCGGTGGTGACCGACAAGCTTCCCGAGGGCAGCACCTACTGTTCGCTGTGCTCGCGGCTCAGGCGCGGCCATCTCTACCGCATCGCACGGGAGGAGGGCTGCTCCGCATTGGTGCTCGGCCACCACCGCGAAGACATTCTCGAAACCTTTTTCATGAACCTGTTCCATGGCGGGCGCCTCGCCGCCATGCCGCCAAAACTGCTCAACGACGACGGCGACGTCATGGTGCTACGGCCGCTCGCCTATTGCGCCGAGGCCGATCTCGAAAAATTCGCCGGCGCCATGAAGTTCCCGATCATCCCGTGCGATCTGTGCGGCAGCCAGGACGGCCTGCAGCGCAATGCGATGAAGGCGATGCTCGACGACTTGGAAAAGCGCATGCCCGGCCGCAAGGACACGATGATCCACGCCATGACCAACGTGCGGCCCTCGCATCTGCTCGATCGCAAACTCTTCGATTTCGCCGCACTCAATGAAACCCTGACACGGCAAGACATCCCCAATGACATTTGACGATACCGCGATCGACTGGCTCGCCAAGCTTCTATCCGACGCCGCCATTGCCGAGATCATGCCGCGCTTTCGCCGGCTGGATGAGGGCGACATCCGCCAGAAGACCTCGGCAGCCGATCTGGTGACGGAGGCCGATGTGAGTGCCGAGCGGCTCATCACCGTCAGGCTGCGTGAGCGCTACCCCCAGGCGATGATCGTCGGCGAGGAAGCCTGTTCCGACGACCCGGCGCTGCTCCAGGGCCTCGGCGAAGGCGATCTCGCCTTCGTCATCGATCCCGTCGACGGCACTTTCAATTTCGCCTCAGGCGTGCCGCTGTTCGGCGTCATGCTGGGCGTCGTGGTGAAGGGCGAGACCGTCGCCGGCATCATTCACGATCCCATCGGCAAGGACTGGCTGATCGGCGCCAGGGGTGCTGGCAGCCACATACGGCATGCGCATGGCACTTTGGAGAAGGTGCATGTCGCCGAGCCTGCGCCGATCTCGCAAATGACCGGCGCGGTTTCCTGGCAATATATGCCCGAGCCGGAACGGTCACGACTGGCGCGCAACCAGACGAAGTCCTTGTCGCAATTCGGCTATCGCTGCGCGGCACACGAATACCGCCTGCTGGCGAGCGGCCACGCCCACTTCGTCGTCTACAACAAGCTGATGCCGTGGGATCATTTGGCCGGTGTGCTGATCCATGCCGAGGCAGGTGGTTACGCGGCGCGTTTCGATGGCAGCGCCTATCTGCCTTCGCACGTCGGAGGTGGCCTTCTTGTCGCACCGGACGAAGAAAGCTGGCGCGAACTGCGCCGGGAACTCTGGGCGGAATAGGCCGTTTGGGATCGGCCCGGTCGCGGGTGTCAACTCGGTGCGCAGGGTGAAGAAGCTAGCCGAGGATTATGGCGCCGAGCTGATGCATTTGCACGACATGGAGAACTTCAAGACTTATCGGACCGGCACGCAGTTCTACGGCTGATCGCCGCCGATGCGGAGGCAAAGACCATGCGCTATTTCGAACACGCCGAACCGGTCATCACGCTCACCGCCGGGCCGGTGAACGCCTATCCCGATGTGTTGCGCGGCCTCGGCCGCACCGTGCTGTACGACTACGACCCGGCGTTCCAGCTCTTTTACGAGGCGGTGGTCGACAAGGCGCAGAAGACGATGCGGCTGTCGAACAAGCCGGTCATTCTCCATGGCGAGCCGGTGCTTGGCCTGGAGGCGGCGGCAGCCTCCCTGATCACGCCCGACGACGTCGTGCTCAACCTTGCCTCGGGAGTCTACGGCAAGGGGTTTGGCTATTGGGCGAAGCGCTATTCGCCGCATCTGCTCGAAATCGAGGTGCCCTATAACGAGGCGATCGACCCGCAGGCGGTTGCGGCAATTCTGGAAGCGCATCCGGAAATCACCATCGTTTCCGTCTGCCACCACGACACGCCGTCGGGCACCATCAACCCGATCGACGCCATCGGCGCGCTGGTTTCGGGGCATGGCGCCTATCTGATCGTCGACGCCGTTTCGTCCTTCGGCGGCATGAAAACGCATCCTGAGGACTGCAAGGCCGACATCTATGTCACCGGCCCGAACAAATGCCTCGGCGCACCTCCCGGCCTGACGATGATGGGCGTCAGCGAGCGCGCCTGGGCCAAGATGAAGGCAAATCCACTGGCGCCACGCGCGTCGATGCTCAGCATCGTCGACTGGGAACATGCGTGGTCGAAGGACAAGCCGTTTCCATTCACGCCGTCCGTGGCGGAGATGAACGGGCTCGACGTCGCGCTCGACCTCTACCTCAACGAGGGACCGGCAGCGGTGTGGGCGCGCCACGCGCTCACCGCCAGGGCCATGCGCGCGGGCGTCGCCGCCATGGGTCTGTCGATCTGGGCCGCCAGCGACAATATCGCATCGCCAACCACAACCGCCGTCCGGACGCCCGAAGGAATCGACGAGAAGGCGCTTCGCCAGGCCGCGCGCGCCCGCTACGGCGTGGTGTTCTCGTCTGGCCGCGGCGAAACATTGGGCAAGCTGACGCGCATCGGCCATATGGGCCAGACCGCCCAGCCGATCTACGCGATCGCGGCGCTGTCAGCACTTGGCGGCGCCATGAACTCCTTGGGCGAAAAGCTCGCGGTCGGCAAAGGCATCGATGCGGCGCTCGCCGTTATCGATGCCGACGTCTGAAAGGATCCATCCGCAGCGCTGATACTCGATGAAGGCTTTCGTCGAAAATTCGATTACATTTGTCCGCGCGAAACCGGAGACCCGAGATGAAACCTCGGTTCGCAATTGTCGCACTGGTCCTTGCGCTTGCCTTGGTTGCCGGTTCGAACGCGGCAACATCGCAGGAACGCGCATGTCGCAGTCCCGATCCCGTCGACACCATAAACGAGATGTTCTCCGCGATCGTCGCCTGCTGGGAGCCGCCGCCCGGAACCGCGGGCATGACCCTGACGCTGCAGTTCTCGATTCGCCGAAACGGCACACTTATCGGCAAGCCTCGCGCCACCTTCTCCCGTCTAGGGAATGATGACACCCTTAACCGGGCCTTCGTGGCTTCCGTCCTCGAGGCTCTCGATAAGGCCCTGCCACTGCCCGTTTCGGACAGCATGGGTGGAGCGATCGCAGGGCGTACGCTGTTCCCTCGCTTCACAGCAGCGAGTGGGGGTGAATCCTAGAGCGGGTCCGGCAATGTGCATTAAACCGGCGGGTTCTGCGGCTGGAAGAATTTGCCGCGCTCGGCGATCAGCACCATCACCAATGCGCCAAGCGAAACGCTGCAGAATCCGGCGGCCAAGGGCGTCACCGTGCCGTTGAAGGCTTGGCCGATCAGCGTGCCGAGCACGCCGCCGAGGAAGGTCTGCATGAAGCCCAGAATGGACGACGCTGTCCCGGCCAATTGGCCGAGCGGCTCCATGGCGAGCGCGTTGAAATTCGCGCCGAGTGCGCCGAACGGGACCATCGTGCAGGCAAAGAAGGTGATGAAAAGCCAGAGCGGCATCTTCATTTGGATGGAAACGACCAGCCAGGCGAGGCTGATGGCCAGAAACAAGAGCAGCGCGCTTTGCGACAGGCGGCGCATGCCGATGCGGCCGACAAGGCGCGAATTCAGATAGCTCGAAAAGGAGAGCACGCCGGCGATCCCTGCGAAAATCACCGGGAACATCTCGCCGACTTTGAACACATCGACATAAATCTGCTGTGCCGAGGCGATGAAGCCGAACATGGCCGCGAAGATGAAGGTGCTGGCAAAGGCGTAGCAGAGCGCGATGCGATTGGTCAGAACGATGCGGAAACCGCCAAGGACGGATGAAGCCGTCAGCGGCCGGCGATATTCGGGATGCAGCGTTTCCGGCAGCCGCAGCAGCGACCAGGCTGAGACGACCAGTGCGCCTGCCGCCATTGTGATGAAGATCCAGTGCCAGGAGGCAAACAGCATGATGAACTGGCCGATGCCTGGCGCCACTACCGGAATTGCCATGAACACCATGAAGATCAGCGACATGACTTCGGCCATGCGCCGGCCGTCGAAGGTGTCGCGCACGATCGAGACGGCGATGACGCGTGTAGCGGCCGCACCAATGCCTTGCACCAGCCTGCACAGAAGAAGAATAGCGAATGATGGGGCGATGGCCGCAGCAGCCGCCGCTGCGACGTAGATAACCAGTCCGACGACGAGCGGAGCGCGGCGTCCGAAGCGGTCCGAGATCGGTCCGAAGAAGAGCTGTCCGCCGCCAAAGCCGAGAATATAGGCGGCAATCACATATTGGCGATGGTTTTCATTTTCCACGCCCAGCGAAGCGCCGATCTGCTGCAGCGCCGGCAGCATGATGTCGATGGCCAGCGAGTTGAGCGCCATCAACGCCGCGCACAGCGCGATGAATTCCCAGCGCGGAATGGGCAAGGTGCTTGCCTGTTGCTGCGCTTCTGCATGCTGATCCACGGCAAAGTCCGATCTTCAAACGAAAAAGCGCCGGCGCACCGGCGCATTCATTCGTCTTGTGCCCCGATACCGGGGAGATAATCAGCTTGGCGAAGTGCCCTAAATGTTCGTCAGGCGGCGCCTTTGACGCTGACGCCCTTTTCGACGAGGAACGTCTGCAGTTCGCCAGCCTGGAACATCTCGCGGATGATGTCGCAGCCGCCGACGAACTCACCCTTGACGTAGAGCTGAGGGATCGTCGGCCAGTTGGAATATTCCTTTATACCTTGCCGCAGCTCGGCCGAGGTCAGCACGTCGACGCCCTTGTAGTCGGCTCCGATGTAGTCGAGGATCTGCACGACTTGACCGGAAAACCCGCATTGCGGGAAACCGGGCGTGCCCTTCATGAAAAGGACGACGTCGTTGCCCTTCACTTCGCTGTCGATGTAGTCGTTGATACCGCTCATAGAGAATCCTTTCATGCCAGCGGGAGTCGGGCTCGAAACATACCCTTTCAAATAAACCCATAGGTTGCCTGAAACAAGACGTTTGCCGCATCGTCACGCAAATGGCGCAAAGGATGGCTTGATATTGGGCCAAGAGCATCGGCCAGCTGTTTTCCCAAGGAAGCGATAACAGGGCGAGATGGCGCGGCAATCCTGATTGGCATTGTGCTCGTTACTCTGGCCTTGATCTGGTGGCTCAGGCAATCGCGATCTGGTGCTCGCAAGTCAGTCTCGGCAGCTTTGCGCGCCTGTTCCGCAATGCGCTGCACTGTCCCAACGCGCTTTTCTTCGACGGAGTGGTCTCGGCGCTGTCGAATGGCGAGAGGATGATGGCCGGCGGAAACTATCCGGTAGGGCCAATGATTGCCGTCGAAAAAGTAACGAGGGGTTGGACGCCGAAGCTCAGTCCGGCACACTGGT
Organism: Mesorhizobium sp. WSM4840; assembly: GCF_055811755.1. Lineage (NCBI taxonomy): Bacteria > Pseudomonadati > Pseudomonadota > Alphaproteobacteria > Hyphomicrobiales > Phyllobacteriaceae > Mesorhizobium > Mesorhizobium sp. WSM4840. Next base: position 140,225 of record NZ_JBVVQD010000017.1, on the reverse strand, counting down.
CTGCAAAGCGAGCGCGTGCAGCACGCCGCCCATATTGCCCTTCAGCGCGTCATAGACCATCTGATGCTGCTGGACGCGGCTTTTGCCGCGAAAGCTTTCGGCCACCACCTCGGCCGCATAATGGTCGCCGTCACCGGCCAGGTCGCGGATCGTCACCTTGGCGTCCGGAATGCCTTCCTTGATCAGCCTTTCGATGTCGTGCGCGTCCATTGCCATGCGAGGATTCCTTGTTCAGGTCGTGATCTCATAGATATGATCGAAATGGCGGATGAACCACACCCAAACGACCCCACTCGATCATGTCAGGGGTCCACGACCTCATTTGCCATGAAGCGAGGAAACCAGGATTCATGGGCAGCGGTCAATTCGCCGATAGGGATCGCCCGTGCCTCGCCGAGTTTCAGGTTACTACCGCCGGTCGAGCCGATCCACGGCGCAAAAATACCGAGCTTGCTCTGCTGTTCGCGAATGGCGTCCCATTCCTTGCTTTGCGGATCGATCGACAGCGTCAAGAGATAGCGGCCCTGATCCTCGCCGAACCAGACCGGGATCGGATCGGTCCCGACCAGGCCGGGGACGGTTGCGCCGATGCCGGACGCCATCGCCATCTCGGCCAGCGCGACAGCAATGCCACCATCGGAAACGTCGTGCGCCGCGGTAACGACGCCGGAGTCGATCAGGGTGCGCACATGGTCGCCGACGCGCTTTTCATGGTCGAGGTCGACCGGCGGTGGCGGGCCGTCGGTGCGGCCATGAATGTCGCGCATGTAGGCTGACTGGGCGAGATGCGTTCCCCACATGAATGGCGCGCCGACCAGCAGGATCATCTGGCCCTCGGCGGCAAAGCCGATCCGCGCCATCTTGGACCAGTCGGCGATCAGCCCGACGCCGCCGATCGTCGGCGTCGGCAAAATGCCTCGTCCGTTGGTTTCGTTGTAGAGCGAGACATTGCCGGAAACGATCGGGAAGCCGAGCGCGCGGCAGGCGTCGCCAATGCCTTTCACGGCGCCGACCAGCTGGCCCATGATCTCGGGCCGTTCCGGGTTGCCGAAATTGAGATTGTCGGTGGCGGCGAGCGGCAGGGCGCCGGTGGCGGTAAGATTACGCCAGCACTCGGCCACCGCCTGCTTGCCGCCCTCGTAAGGATCGGCCTCGCAATAGCGCGGCGTCACGTCGGAGGAGAAGGCGAGCGCTTTGGTCGGATGACCTTCGACGCGCACCACGCCGGCATCGCCGCCCGGAAGCTGCAGCGAATTGCCCTGGATCAGCGTGTCGTACTGCTCCCATACCCAGCGGCGCGATGACAGGTCGGGTCCGCCGAGCAGTTTCAGCAGCGCCTCGGCGACGTCGGCTTGTGGTGCATCGCTGGCAGCCAGGGGCACCGGCTTCTTCGGTTCGGCCCAGGGACGGTCATATTCCGGCGCCTGGTCGCCAAGGTCCTTGATCGGCAGGTTGGCGACCTCGTCGCCCTGGTGCAGCACGCGAAAGCGCAGATCGTCGGTGGTCTTGCCGACAATGGCGAAGTCGAGGCCCCATTTGTGGAAGATCGCCTCGGCTTCCTTTTCCTTTTCGGGGCGCAGCACCATCAGCATGCGCTCCTGGCTCTCCGACAGCATCATCTCATAGGCGCTCATGCGCTCCTCGCGCACCGGCACCTTGTCGAGGTCGAGCTCGATGCCGAGGTCGCCCTTGGCGCCCATCTCGACCGCCGAGCAGGTGAGACCAGCAGCACCCATGTCCTGGATGGCGATGACGGCACCGGACGCCATCAGTTCGAGGCAGGCTTCGAGCAGGCATTTTTCGGTGAAGGGATCGCCGACCTGAACGGTGGGCCGCTTCTCGTCGATCTTGTCGTCGAACTCGGCCGAGGCCATGGTGGCGCCGCCGACACCGTCGCGGCCGGTCTTGGCGCCGAGATAGACGACCGGCAGGCCGACGCCCTTGGCTTCCGACAGGAAGATGGCATCGGTCTTGGCAAGCCCCGCCGCGAAGGCGTTGACCAGGATGTTGCCATTGTAGCGCGCGTCGAAATTGACCTCACCGCCGACCGTCGGCACGCCGAAGGAATTGCCGTAGCCGCCAACGCCGGCAACCACGCCAGCGACGAGGTGCCTGGTCTTGGGATGATCCGGCGCACCGAAGCGCAGCGCATTCATCGCCGCGATCGGCCGCGCGCCCATGGTGAAGACATCGCGCAGGATGCCGCCAACGCCGGTCGCCGCACCCTGATAGGGCTCGATGTAGGAGGGGTGGTTGTGGCTCTCCATCTTGAAAATGACGCAGTCGCCGTCGCCGATATCGACCACGCCGGCATTCTCGCCCGGCCCCTGGATGACCTGCGGCCCGGTGGTCGGCAGCGTGCGCAGCCACTTTTTCGAGGATTTGTAGGAGCAGTGCTCGTTCCACATCGCCGAAAAGATGCCGAGTTCGGTAAAGCTCGGCTCGCGCCCGACCAGGTCGAGGATGCGCTGATATTCGTCGGGCTTCAGCCCGTGCGCGGCAATGAGTTCCGGAGTGATCGGCACGGAATTGGAAATGGTCATGGGCGGCAATTTATATCCTTGGGATCGAGTCCCCTCTTATCGCAAGCGCGAAGGCCGATACACCCATCAAGCGACGAAAAACGATGGAAAGCCACAGGGGCAGCAACCAGCGAAAGATCGCTACTCGATCCGCAGGTTTCAAGCTGACTCAGGAGAAACTGTCGTAACCGGCACGGCCTTCGTCCAGAAGCCGCCTGATCGCGCCGACGCCGCCCGCGATGTCCTCTCGCCGACTCGGCTGTGAAACGCCGAAACGCACGCCGTGGAAAACCTGCTCGGAACGGCCCGCCTTGAACTCGTCCTCATCATCGATAAGCACGCCATGTTCGAGACAGGCATTCTTGAACGTGCCGGAAAGCCATGGATCAGGCAGGGTGAGCCAGACAAAGGGCACATTGTCCACGGCCTTGAAGTCGAACCCGGCCAGCGTCTCGCGCACGATCGCAATGCGCGCATTGATCTCGACGATGCTGCGCTTGCGCATCTCGCTGGCCTGGCCGGACAGCACCAGCCGGCTACACACTTCGGCCAGCAGGAAGGGGAGGCCGCCCGTCAGCATCTTGTGAGCGACCCGGATCCGGTGGCGATAGGCCGGCGGACAGGCGAGCCAGCCGCCGCGAACACCAGCCGCGACGGATTTCGACAGGCCGCCGGCAACGATGGTCCGTTCGGGGGCATATTCGGCCAAGAGCGGCGTCGGGTCGTCGGTCAGATCGCCATAGAGATCGTCCTCGATCAGGACGACATTGTGTTCGCGCGCGACGCGCGCGATAGCCTCGCGCCGCGCTGCCGACAGCGTCACCAGTGTGGGGTTCTTGGCCGTCGGCATCAAGAACATCATTTTCGGGTGTTTTTGCGCGCAGACGCGCTCGAAATCGTCTGGATCGATGCCTTCCTCGTCGGACGCCACCAGCGCGGTCCGGCGGCCGATCAGGCCGGCGCTGCGTGAAATCTGCGAGTAGGTGAGGTGCTCGAAGACGACATAGTCGCCAGGTGAGGTCAGTGCGGCAATCGCCGCCATAACCGCGGCATGGGTGCCGAGCGTCGGAACGATCCCAGCAGAGCTTGGGCGAAACGAATTCCGCGACAGCCAGTTGCAGCCGGCCTCGGACCAGCGGTCGGGAAAATCCCGCGTATAGCTTGAAATCTCATACGGATGGTCCTGCGCCGCACGCGAGAGCACATCGGCGACAATGTCGCCCTGGCCAATATCAGGCGCGGCCGTGCTGTCGAAGCGCAGCTTGCCGAGAGGCGCATCGATAGAGCGCGTGCCTTCCACCTGCGGATCGGGCGCCAACAGATCGGTTTTGGTGTCATGCCGGCCCAGGACATAGGTTCCGCGTCCGACTTCGCCGCTCACCAGCCCCCGCTCGCGCAGCAATTGGTAGGCCCGGCCAACCGTGCCGACGGTCGTGCCGATGTCGTATGCCAGATCGCGCTGCGGCGGCAGTTTTGCCCCCGCATCGATCACGCCGCGGTCGATGTCCGTTTCAATGGAATCTGCAAGCCGTTGATACAGGGGTCCGGAGCCGGACTTAAGGTCGGGAAGCCAATTTGTCATGGTGACAATTTTCTATATTGCACCGAATTGAGAGTCAATACATATCGATTTCGCAATAAAAAGGTACAATCTCGAATTCTGGTGGCAAGAAAATGGCTGCAATAGATACAATCCGTTACACGAGAGCTGAATTGCCCGGAGGCCGGCAAGGCTACATCCGCCGCCTGGTGCGCACGGTCCAGTCACTCGCAAACCGGATCGGCAGCCTGCTGGATCGCAGGCGCAGCCGTCTGGTCTTGCTGGAAATGACCGACGATCAGCTCAAGGACATCGGCATCTCGCGCGCCGATGCCCATCGTGAGGGTCTGAGGCCGTTCTGGGACTGAGAATGCGTCTCGCGTGCCCCCGTCTCGAATAGCGGCGTGGTATATCGGCAGGCCCACCAGGCTGGCGATCTGCAGCAAGCGGGCCGTGACGCTACGCAGCCGCACCGCAGGCCGGATTGCCTGTTTGCCAGCGCGCGATGTCCGAACCGATGCGTTCACCGAGCGGCTCGTTCATCAGCGGACCGTAGACGTCGACGCGGCGTGAATTGCCTTGCGCCTGCACGACCAGCAACGGCTTTCCGCCATAGTGCTTGGCTGGGACCAGCAGGAAGCGCGGTGTGCCGGTGAATGAATTCAGCTCATTGGCCATCTGATAGGGCTTGAAGGCGGGATCCTTGCTGGCGATCCAGCATTTGTGGGCGGCGATCGCCACCTGTTCCATGGCAAGCAGTGCCGCGCTCTTACCCGAAGCCGCCGGCGCGTTCTTCGGCTTCGATTGGCAGGAGGCGAGCACAAGGCCGACGGTGGCGACGAGAGCGAGGCGGGCAATCGTCTGTCTCATGGTCAGGCGGCGCCTATTTCGAGTTCGGAAAAGGGATGAGCGCCGAAGATATCAAGCGGCGATGCCGAGGGCACTTTCGAACAGTGCCCGGCCGTCGCTGCCGCCATGCGCCGCTTCGATCAGGTTCTCGGGATGCGGCATCAGGCCGAGCACATTGCCCTGGCCGTTGATGATGCCGGCAATGTCGTTTATCGAGCCGTTGGGATTGGTGCCTTCCGCATAGCGGAACACGACCTGGCCTTCGCCTTCGAGCCTGCGAAGCGTCTCGGCGTCGGCAAAGTAATTGCCGTCGTGATGCGCCACCGGCGAGCGGATGATCTGGCCCGGCTGATAGCGGCGGGTGAACATTGTGTTGGCGTTGGCGATCTGCAGCTTGACTTGCCGGCAGACGAATTTCAGCGATGTGTTGCGCATCAAGGCGCCCGGCAGCAGCCCGGCCTCGACCAGGATTTGGAAGCCGTTGCAGACGCCGATGACCATGACACCCTTGGCCGCCTTTTCGGCGACCGCCCGCATCACCGGCATGCGCGCGGCAATGGCGCCGCAGCGCAGATAGTCGCCGAAGGAAAAGCCGCCGGGAATGGTGATCAGGTCGACGTCGGGGATTTCGGTGTCGGTCTGCCAGACGGTGACCGGTGGCGTTCCCGAAATCTTGGTCAGCGCCGCGATCATGTCGCGGTCACGGTTGAGGCCTGGCAGGAGGACGACGGCTGATTTCATTTTGGTTCGTAAGGCCTCTGGGCTTCGGCAAGTTCGCGCAGGTCTAAGCGCCGTTCAATATGTTCCAGGCACTCGTCCTCGCGAGCCAGCACGCAGTAGATGTTCTTCACGTCACCCTCGGTGGCAATGAGGTGGCCGCGGATGGAGCCGAGTTCGGACCTTACCTCCCCGAGCGTCAAATCCATCCTGTCCAGCCGCGACTGAATGGACCTGAGGACTTCAAATATCAAGCTTCCATCAAGCTCGGCCATCTGCCCTCCGGCACAACCTCAGGTAATGGCCACACTATAGTTCTCAATCACCGTGTTCGCCAGAAGCTTGTCGCACATGGCTTTGAGATCGGCCTCCGCCTTGGCCTTGTCGCTCTCCGCAAGCTCGACGTCGAAGACCTTGCCCTGCCGCACCTGGCCGACGCCGTCAAAGCCCATTCCGGACAGCGCATGTTCGATCGCCTTGCCTTGCGGGTCGAGCACGCCGTTCTTGAGGGTTACGGTAATGCGGGCCTTGATCACGCTGGACATGCTCCTGTTCGAAGTATTGCGCGGCAAAAAACTCAGTGCGGCTTGCCTTTGACGCCATCGGTCGAGGCGACGAGCACCGGCCCGGCGGGGCGCGGCGGCTCGTTCTCGTTCATGATGCCAAGGCGGCGGGCGACTTCCTGATAGGCTTCGACGAGACCACCCATGTCGCGGCGGAAACGATCCTTGTCGAGCTTGTCCTGCGTCGCCACGTCCCACAGACGGCAGGAGTCCGGCGAGATCTCGTCGGCAACGACGATGCGCATCATGTCGCCTTCGAACAGCCGGCCGCATTCGATCTTGAAGTCGACGAGCTGGATGCCGACGCCCATGAACAGGCCTGAAAGGAAGTCGTTGACGCGGATGGCCAGCGCCATGACGTCGTCGATCTCCTGCGGGCTCGCCCAGCCGAAAGCGGTGATGTGCTCTTCAGACACCATCGGGTCGTCGAGCGCGTCGGCCTTGTAATAGAATTCGATGATCGAGCGCGGCAGCACGGTGCCTTCCTCGATGCCGAGACGCTTGGCCAGCGAACCGGCAGCCACGTTACGCACCACCACCTCGAGCGGGATGATCTCGACTTCCTTGATCAGCTGCTCGCGCATGTTGAGCCGGCGGATGAAATGGGTCGGAATGCCCATCCGGTTGAGATGGTTGAAGATGTGCTCGGAAATGCGGTTGTTGAGCACGCCTTTGCCATCGACGATTTCGTGCTTCTTTTTGTTAAAAGCGGTCGCGTCGTCCTTGAAGAATTGGATCAGTGTTCCCGGCTCAGGTCCCTCATAGAGGATCTTGGCCTTGCCTTCATAAATGCGGCGGCGATTTTTCATCTGATCTTTTCTCTGGATTTCCGGGCAGGCGGCATGCGACCAGTTCCTGTCCGTTTGCCTAAATTAGTGCGGCAACGGTAGGGGTTCAATGCCGGTGTCTATCCCAATCACACTGTTTGCTCAATCGGCAAATCCTTTCAATCACCGCTTTCCGGAATGAAATGCCGCAGCGCAGCAAGTGACATACCATATTGACCGGCCCGCGGGCTTTTGGTTTGTGCTGCGGCAATACACATATTTCGACTGCCAACGAATCGGATTTGACCGGAGGGATGCCATGAGCAGCATGAAAGATCGCGAGGAGGGCTTCGAGCGCAAGTTCGTAATCGACGAGGAACTCCGGTTCAAGGCAGCGGCCCGCCGCAACAAGGCGCTCGGCCTGTGGGCCGCCGAAAAGCTCGGCAAGGCCGGGGCCGACGCCGAAGCCTATGCCAGCCAGGTCGTCCTCGCCGACATCGAGGAAGCCGGCGATCACGACGTTTTCCGCAAGATCCGCAAGGATTTCGACGAAGCCGGGGTCGCCCAGTCGGACCATCAGATTCGCCGCACCATGGACGATCTGATGGCGCAGGCAATCGAGCAGATCAAGAACACCTGATCCTTGCTCTGAGCCAATTGACTCACTGGACCAATCGACCGCCTGGTCTCTCCAGGCGGTTTTTCTTTGCCTTTGCGGTCGTTTCCGGCTGAACTGCATTAGAGCGACATGCATCCATTCGGACGCACAAAGTACGCTCTAAAACTTTGAGTCCTCGCATCGGGCTTTCCGATTTTTTGGGCCGATGCGAGCGAATAAGGAAGGCGCCCATGTCCCTGAAGTCACGCCTTGCGGCCGATGAAACGTTGTGCACCGCATGGTCTGGCGTGCCTGATGCCCTGACGGTCGAGATTCTTGCCAGACAGGGTTTCGATGCCGTCACGCTCGACATGCAGCATGGCGGACATCACGAGGACAGCGTGCTGCGCGGCCTTGGGCCGGTGCTGGCCGCCAACAAACCGGCGCTGGTGCGCATTCCGGTCGGCCGTTTCGACATGGCCAGCCGCGCGCTCGATTTCGGCGCCGAGGCGGTGATTGCGCCGATGGTGAATTCGGTGGCGGACGCGCGGCTGTTTGCCGCCGCCATGAAGTACCCGCCACTCGGCGAGCGCTCCTGGGGCCCGACCTATGCCTTTCCGCGTCATGGCAAGGGCGACTATGCCGACTGGCTGCGCGACAGCAACGAGCGCACCATGGCCTTCGCCATGGTCGAAACGCGCGCCGCCCTCGATGCGCTCGACGGCATCCTCGACACGCCGGGTATCGATGGCATCTTCCTTGGCCCATCGGATTTCTCGATTGCCTGGTCGAACGGCGCCGCCGTCAACTCGACGCTCGAAAGCATGATGGAAACTGTTGCCTCGATCGCCGAGCGGACACGCAAGGCCGGCAAGCATGCCGCAATCTACGTCATCGAGCCGGCCATCGCCGGCCGTGTGGTGTCGATGGGCTATCGGCTGCTGGCGATGGGTTCCGAGCATGCGCTGATCGGTCTGGGGGCAAAGACCCTGCTGAAGAGCGTGAGGGACTCGATCGGCCCCTAAAGGTCGGTCAGAAATTTCGCAAAAGTCATCGATCCTTCGGGCCATGGGCCGAAGCCGGAATCCGCATTGAGATGGCCAGCATCGCCGGCATCGATGAACAGCGAGCCCCAGGCGCCGGCAATGTCCTCGGCCACATCGAACATGCAGAACGGATCGTTGCGGCTGGCGATCACCACCGAGGGAAATGCCAGCGGCTCGCGCGGGTAGGGACCGAAGGTCATTAGGTGCCTGGGTTTTATCTTGGGATTGGCGACGTCGGGCGGCGCCACGAAGAAGGCTCCGGCGACCAGACGCCGGAACTGCGGCATTGCCTGGACAACGGCGGCGACGCCGAGCGAATGCGCGACGATAACGACCGGTCGTTCTGCCTCGTTGACCGCCTTCGCCACGCTCGCCGTCCAGTCTTCGCGCACCGGCTTCGACCATTCCGCCTGCTCGACACGGCGCGCCGTCGACAATTTCGATTGCCAGCGGCTCTGCCAATGGTCGGGCCCGGAATTGGTGTAGCCCGGCACGATGAGAATGTCTGCATCCCTGACTTTCATGGCGCGCATGTAGCGAGGGACACGGTTTCGTGCAACCGTGCATGATCCCAAAAAGTGTGAAGCGGTTTTTGGACAAGATCATGCGCAAAACAGGGTCTAATCGGTGCGATTGCTCACAAATAGTGAACACCATGTTCGCTTTTTGCCGTCTTGTGTGAACGATCGCGATCGACGATCTGTCATCGGGAAGAAACAGCCGTGTAAATGAGAACCCGGATTTGGACCTGACACGACGTACAATGGTAGGTGGCGCCGGGCTCCTGGCTTTTGGGATCTCGTCGAAGGCCGCCCAAACGGAGACTTTGATGAGCGAACTGCCTTTTGCCGCCACGACCCCGGTCAGCGTTGCCCGCGTCGGGTTGCGCGCGCGGAATGCCGAAAGCCTGGCCGCTTACTATCGCAACGTCGTCGGTCTGCGGGAACTGAGCCGCGCCGGCGGCACGATCACGCTGGGCGCCGCCAATCGTCCCTTGCTCGACATCGAGGCGGATGCAGCGGCGAAGCCCGACGATCCGCGCAGCGCCGGCCTCTTCCACACAGCCTTCCTGCTGCCCAGCCGGACCGATCTCGGGCGCTGGATCAACCATGCCATCGCCAACAAGATCGGCATTGAAGGCGCATCGGACCATCTGGTCAGCGAGGCACTTTACCTGACCGATCCTGAAGGCAACGGCATAGAGATCTATGCCGACCGCCGCCATGAGGACTGGAAGTGGAATGGCGACAAGATAGCGATGGCGACCGAACGGCTGAATATTTCGTCGGTCGTCGCCGACGTGCCGGCCGGCGATGCCGGCTGGCATGGCATGCCGGACAACAGCATTATCGGCCACGTCCATCTGCGCGTCGGTCGCCCGGAAGACGCCGAGGCCTGGTGGCACCAGGAGTTCGGCTTCGACACGGTGGCGAAATATGGTAGCGCGGCGGTATTCCTGTCGTCAGGCGGCTACCACCACCACATCGGCGCCAATTCGTGGCAGAGCGCCGGCGCCGGCCGTCGCGATTCTTCCCGGTCCGGCCTGGCCTGGGTCGAAATGCGTTCCGATAATGTGACTGAGGCAACCACCCGCGAGGATCCATGGGGAACGGTGATCAGGACCGCTCCCGGCAAGGCTTGAGCGTTCTGGAAGCCTGTTAGAGCCGGGCCTTTTCCAACAAGCGGCCGAGCATGAGCAGGCCCGCCGGCCAAAGGCCGAGGCGGGTTTCGTTGCCCATATGGCCGAGATCGCCGGCGTCGGCGAGGTCCGCGCCCCAGGCGGCGGCGAAGGCGGTCGCCTGGTCGAAGGTGACGCGCGGATCGGTACGGCTGGCCACCACCAGGGTCGGAAACGGCAAGCGTTTCAGCGGCATCGGCGCAAAAGGGCGAACCAGGTCGAAGGAAGGATCAGGGTCGTCGACATTGGTTGCGGCAACCAGCAACGCGCCCGCAACCTTGTTGAGTTGGCTTTCGCTGGCTCTGGCCGCCCACTTCACCGCCGTCGCCACCGCCAGTGAGTGCGCAAGCAGCACCACGCGCCGAGGTGCCGCGGCAATCGCTGCGTCCACCCGGCCAATCCAGTCCTCGGGGGTCGGCCTGTCCCATTCGGCCTGCAGCACGCGGCTCGAATTGGGGAACGCCCGGCACCAATGCGACATCCAATGATCCGGCCCGGAATTGCCGCGTCCTGGCAGGGCGAGAAAATCGAATTCTCCAGCCGCGGAAATCATCACGCTTCCCCGAACACACGCTTGAAGATCGTGTCGACATGCTTGGTATGATAGCCGAGGTCGAATTTTTCACGAATCTCGGCTTCGGGCAAGGCTGCGGTGACCTCTTTGTCAGCCAAAAGTTCCTCAAGGAAATCAGCGCCTTGCTCCCACACTTTCATGGCGTTTCTCTGCACCAGCCGGTAGGCGTCCTCACGGCTGACACCGGCCTGGGTCAGCGCCAGTAGCACACGCTGCGAATGCACAAGGCCGCGGAACTTGTTCATGTTCTTCAGCATGTTGTCGGGATAGACGAGCAATCTGTCGATGACACTGGTCAGCCGCGACAGTGCGAAATCGAGCGTCACGGTCGCATCCGGGCCGATCATGCGCTCGACCGACGAATGCGAGATATCGCGCTCGTGCCAGAGCGCCACGTTCTCCATCGCCGGTAGCGCGAAGGAACGCACCATGCGCGCAAGCCCGGTGAGGTTTTCGGTAAGCACCGGGTTACGCTTGTGCGGCATCGCCGACGAGCCTTTCTGTCCGGGCGAAAAATACTCTTCCGCCTCCAGCACCTCGGTGCGCTGCAGATGGCGGATCTCGATCGCCAGCCGTTCGATCGACGATGCGATGACACCGAGTGTCGCGAAGAACATCGCGTGGCGGTCGCGCGGGATCACCTGCGTCGACACCGGCTCCGGCTTCAATCCGAGTTTCTTCGCCACATGCTCTTCGACATAGGGATCGATGTTGGCGAAGGTGCCGACAGCACCTGATATGGCGCACGTCGCAATATCCTCACGCGCGTGCACCAGTCGCTCGCGGCAGCGCGAGAATTCGGCATAGGCCTGCGCCAGCTTGACGCCGAAGGTGGTCGGCTCGGCATGGATGCCGTGGCTGCGGCCGATGGTGATTGTGTCCTTGTGTTCGAAAGCGCGGCGCTTGAGCGCCGCAAGCAGGCCGTCGATGTCGGCCAGAAGGATGTCGCTGGCGCGGGTGAGCTGCACGGCAAAGCAGGTGTCGAGAACGTCCGAGGATGTCATGCCCTGATGGATGAAGCGGGCATCCGGCCCGACGAATTCGCTGAGATGGGTGAGGAAGGCGATGACGTCGTGCTTGGTCACGCGCTCGATCTCGTCGATGGCCTCGACGTCGAATTTCGCGGCCCCGCCCTTTTCCCAGATGGTCTTGGCGGCCTCCTTCGGGATCACGCCGAGCTCGGCCAGGGCGTCGCAAGCGTAGGCCTCGATCTCGAACCAGATGCGGAACCGGGTTTCGGGCGACCAGATGGCCACCATTTCCGGCTGGGAGTAGCGAGGAATCATCCGTCAGTCCTGACTTGCGAGGGCATTCGCCCGCGTCCTAACAGAGCCGGACAAAATGCTCAACGCTGCTGCCGCGCAAACCAGATGCTGGCGAGAGCTAGCGCGATGAAACCGAGCGGAAAATAAAGCCGGATGCCCAGAACGATGAATTGATAGAACGCCGTCGCCACGGTGTGCACGAACTGGATGGACCAGGCGATGGTCAGTGCAGGTTCATGCCACTGGGCATAGTAGGAACGGTATTGCAGCGCAAAGAGCCCACCGGTGGGGCCGATCGTAGCGGCAAGAAGGCAGACAAACGCGGCCGCCAAGGCAACTTGCCAATGCCGTCCGAGCGAGACAAGCCGCGCCAGGAACAGGCCAACCGGAAAAGCGAGCGCTCCGCCGGCCGCATAGAGCAACGAGACGAGGCGGATCTTTGCCGGAGTCTCCCAGTCGTCCAACAGCAGATTGGCAAGCGCGCTGGCGCCCATCGCTGCGCCCCACAGCAGGGCGCCGCAAACCGCGGCGCGCGGCGATGGCAAGCCTTGCCGATACGATCCAGTCGGTTGTGTATGGCGGGGAGCGGCGTCACAGCCGGCCGGTCACCGCGATCCAGCGATAGTCCGGCCCTTCGAAGCCGTACTGGCGCACCGCGATCAGCACGGCATAGGCGCTGAGGCCCTGGATGGAAAATGTCTGCACCGCGCCGATCCGATAGCCGTTCGGGCAGCCTCTGCTCTTAGGGATCGACTTGTCTTCGTGCAGAAGCTCAGTCTTGCCGCCGTCTTTCGCCTCGATGCGCAGCAAACGAAAGCCGTTGATCTCGCCGAGGCTCTGGCAGGCTTCCGTGTCGTTCATACCGATCTCGTCGAGCCGGAACTCGAGCGGATCATCGACCGGCGAAAAGATCGGCCGCGGGTTGACCACCATGCGGAACGGATCGGCCGAAAGTTCGGTCACCGGGTTGAACCCGGCGGTGATGCCGCGATTCGCGGTCAATTCCGCCTGCTTGATGATAGCTTCGCCTTTCTGCCGAGCTGCAAGGCGCGCCGCGTCGAGCGTTGCGTTCTCGTTGTCAAGCCGCACCCTGATCGGCGTGCCCTTGAGAAAACTGTCGTCGGCCGTGTCGATGTAATAGCGATTGGCATAGGGGAATCCCGACCCGTCCTGGACACCATATTCCTCGAAGGCGAAGATGCCGCCATCCCCAGTGAAGCCGAGGATTTCAAGCTCGGCGACGTCGCCGGTATGCGCGGCGAGCGACATTGCAAACTGGGCAAGGAGAGAAACGGCAAACAGGGCAAGAATTCGCATCGGATTCCGTTTGAGCAGCCAGCGTTGTTTCGATCACTATCACGACATCGTCAAAACGTCGTGCCCTCTGAGACGCAGGCCCAATGCATCCAATCGCGCTGTCATTTGTTTTTGTTGGCAGCTTCAAATGGAGAACCCACAATGACCGATGCAGCCAGCATTCGCGAACATATGGAAGTGATCGGCGCCGACGGCGTCCATGTCGGCACCGTCGACAAAGTTGAGGGACAACGAATCAAGCTGACCAAGCGCGACAGCGGCGAGGGCGCTCACAGGGGGCATCACCACTTCATTCCGCTCAGCCTCGTAGCCGAAGTCGAGGGCCAGAAAGTGCGGCTGTCGGCAAAATCGGATGTTGCGGTCACATTCGAGGAAGAGAAATCCGACCCCACCTGATCACGGCCAATAATGACGACCCCCTTTTTGATTACGGCAGCGCGCATTCAGCGCGACGACCAGACCGGAAACAGGTCGCCATCGGCTGGCGTCGCGGCAAAGACGCCGCGGCTGATGGCGCGCGCCATGGTGGCGCCTGCCGCTGCGTAGAGGTCGATGGCGTCATTGGGCGCGAGCTCGATGCCGCTCTTGCCGGTCGCCAGCGCGAAAACCAGATCCCCGTCGGCCGGCGTGTGTGTCGGCCAAATGGCGCGCACGAAGCCGTCATGCGCTGATATCGCCAGGCGTTTGGCGGCGGCCTTGGTGAGGACAGCGTCCGTGGCGATGATGGCGATGGTCGTGTTGCCGCCGACCTTCGCCCGTTTCCCGATATGCTTGTCGCGAAACTTCAGCAGGATCGTTTTCGCGTCCTCCGGCATAGGCGAGGGATAGCCAAGCCCGCCGAACTCGTCGCCGATCTCGAAGGGCGCTGCCCAGAAGTGGCGTGTTTGGGCGATCGTCACCGAGCCGGTCGGATTGACGGCGGCGAGCGCGCCGATGGTGACGCCGCTGTCGAGCACCGTCGAGGCCGATCCGAGGCCGCCCTTCAGGCCGGAACTCAACGCACCACTGCCCGCGCCGACAGTGCCGAGCGGAAAATCGATGCCGACTGCCTGTGCCGCCTCATAGCCGAGATCGCGATAGGGCGGATAGCGACCCCAGTCCTTGTCGCCGCCATTGCGCAGGTCGAACAAGATCGCCGCCGGCACGATCGGCACGCGAAAGCCGCCGACCTCGACACCGATGCCCCTTTCACGCAGTGCCGCCTGTACGCCCGCGGCGGCGTCGAGACCGAAGGCCGAACCGCCCGAAAGCACCACAGCATGGATCGCCTCGATCGAATTGTGCGGCTCGAGCAGGTCGGTCTCGCGGGTGCCCGGCGCACCGCCCAGGATCTGGACACCGGCCACCGCCGGTTCGTCGCAGACGATGGTGGTCACCCCGGACTTCAGCCTCACGTCGGAAGCGTTGCCGACGCGCAGGCCGGCGACATCGGTGATGAGATTGCGCGGCCCTGTCCGAAACATCATTTGGCCTCCGCCGGCACGAAATGCGCGCCGTCGAAACGGAAGACCCGATAGAGGTTCTCGGTCAAGTCGCCCTTGCCGTCAAAGCGGATAGGCCCGATCGCGGAGCTGAAGTCATGCGCGGTAAGCGCATCGGCCAATGGCTTGCCGGAGGTTTCCGCCAGCGCCGTCGCCGCTTCGGCGATCTCGACCGCCGCAAAGGCCGGCAGCGTGTAGCCGTCCGGCACGATCTTGTGCGCGGCAAAGCTGTCGAGCACCTTGGAGGCGGCGACATCATCCCATTCGGGCGGCGCGATCATCAGCGTGCCCCTGGCATAAGCCACGTCGCCGGGCGGTGTGCGCAGCGCTTCGCCGCCGGCAAAGGTGATTCCGGCATCGAGCTGGCCGGCGTCGCGACCCATGATGGCGATGTCGTCGCCGTCGCCGCCGGCGAAGACATGCGTTGCGCCGGCTTTCCTCAGCCGCCCGATCAGCCCGATCTGGTTGTCGAGCTGCGGCCGGA
This sequence comes from Mesorhizobium sp. WSM4840, assembly GCF_055811755.1. NCBI lineage: Bacteria > Pseudomonadati > Pseudomonadota > Alphaproteobacteria > Hyphomicrobiales > Phyllobacteriaceae > Mesorhizobium > Mesorhizobium sp. WSM4840. The sequence goes on along the minus strand of NZ_JBVVQD010000017.1, from coordinate 124,824 downwards.
ATGTGTCGACGAACACCGGTTTCAGCGCCGCCTGCTCGGCTGCCGCCCGAAGCGTCTCGGCGATTTCGCGGCCGTAGATGGTGCCGTCGTCGACGACGGCGAACAGTTCGTTCTGCCATTGGCGGGTGAGGATGGAGGCGACTGCGTTGCGCTCGTCGTCGCCGCGCGGCCCGAGACGAAAGATCGGCCAGCCGGTCTTGGCGCGCCGGTCGGTCAGGCTTTCGGTGCGCACGCCGACGGTGATGACCGGTATGTTGGCGTCCTTCAGGATCGGCAGTGCCGCCTCGATCGCCTCGGTGCAGAGGAAGCCGACGACCACGCCGACTTTCGCCGCAGCGAATTCCCTCGCCGCGGCAGCCCCGCCATCGGCCGTGCAGGCGTCGTCGACAACCTTGAGTTGAGCGCCGTTCGCCGCTGCCGCCAGGCCAGCGCCCGCCTCGATCTGCTTGCCGAGGATCGCCGACGGCCCGGACAGTGGTGCTGCGACGCCGACCAGCAGCGTCTCAGCGTTCGCATCACCAGCGAGAGACAGCCAGGCCAGCACCGCTATTGTCGTTGTCCTGGGTCGCATGCGAGCGAAGAATTCCTCTGCCGCGGTCGCCTGTTTGCCGGGGCCACTTCCTGCCAAGACCTAAAGGCTGGTCAGCTTTCACGCAACACGCGAAATTCAAGATGCATGTCAACCACTTCGCTTGTGGCATGCAATATGCCGCCATATATAGCGGTTCGGTTCACCTCGCTTCAAACCAATGGAAATCGCCGGTGCTGAAGAAGAACGACATAGGGCCGCAGGCCTATCGCGACGCGATGAGCCATTTTGCCGGCCACGTCCATGTGGTTACCACCGACGGTCCCGCCGGCAGGCGCGGTGCGACTGTCATTGCAGCCTGTTCGGTCTCGGACACGCCGCCGACCATCCTGGTCTGCCTCAATTGCGAAAATCCCAAGAATGAGCCGTTCGTGAAGAATGGCAGGTTCGCCTTGAACACGCTGGCTTCGGACCAGGAGGCGCTGTCGGTCGGCTTTTCCGGCCTCACAGGTCTGCCCGTCGAGGAACGTTTCGCGTTGGGCGATTGGGACGTGATCTCGACCGGTGCGCCGACGCTGAAGGGCGCGCTCGCCGTGTTCGACTGCGAACTGATCGACACCAAGGATCTGGCCACCCACCGTGTGCTTTTTGGCAAGGTGACAGGCCTGCGCACCGGCGATAATTTGCGGCCGCTGATCTATCACGACCGCGGCTATCACGCTCTGTAGAGGCTCTGGATGGCTGCACCAACGGAGAGAGAATGACCGAGTTGAAACCGCGTCCCGCGCCGCGGACGATCGACGAGACGCTCGATCTGCTGACCGGTGCGGACTATGTGGCAGACCGGTCACTGGCGACCGTGCTGTTCTTATCGCTGCGCATGAAGCGGCCGCTGTTCCTTGAGGGCGAGGCCGGCGTCGGCAAGACCGAGATCGCCAAGGTGCTGGCGCAAGCGCTCGGCCGCCGGCTGATCCGCCTGCAATGCTATGAAGGCCTCGACGTCTCGTCCGCCGTCTACGAGTGGAACTACGCCGCGCAGATGATCGAGATCCGCATGGAAGAGGCGGCCGGCAAGGTCGACCGCTCCGACATGGAGCGCAACGTCTTTTCCGAAAAATACCTGATCCGCCGCCCGGTGCTCGACGCACTGACCGGCAAGGCGGGCGCCGCCCCGGTCTTTCTGATCGACGAGCTCGACCGCACCGACGAGGCCTTCGAGGCATTCCTGCTCGAAATTCTCTCCGACTTCCAGGTGACGGTGCCCGAACTCGGCACGATCAAGGCGCAGGAACCGCCGATCGTCATCATCACCACCAACCGCACCCGCGAGATCCATGACGCGCTGAAGCGCCGCTGCCTCTATCACTGGGTCGACTACCCGAATGCCGAGCGCGAGCTGGAGATCGTGCGCAGAAAAGTACCGCAGGCCAACAGCCGGCTGTCGGCAGAGGTGGTTTCGTTCATTCAGAAGCTGCGCCAGATCGAGCTGTTCAAGGTGCCGGGGGTTGCCGAGACCATCGACTGGGCAGGCGCGCTGACCGAACTCGACAAGGTGGCGCTCGATCCGGAAACCGTTTCCGACACGATCGGCGTGCTGTTGAAATACCAGGACGACATTGCCCGTATAGAACAGGGCGAAGGCCGGCGCATCCTCAACGAGGTGAAGGCCGAGCTTTCGGCGGCGGAGTAGGCGATGGCAACGCCGCGTCCCGAACCGAAAGAGGCCACGCCCGATGGGAGGATCGCCGATAACATCGTCTATTTCGCCCGCACCCTACGCAAGGCCGGCATGCGGGTCGGCCCGGCCTCGGTAAAAGATGCGATCGAGGCGGTGCTGGCCGCCGGTATCGGCTCTCGCGACGATTTCTACTGGACGCTGCACGCCGTACTGGTGTCGCGGCACGAGGATCACCCTACCTTCGACGAGACTTTCCGGCTGTTCTGGAAATCGCACGAGCTGATCGAAAAGATGCTGGCGATGTTTTCGCCAGTTGCGCCGAACAGTCGTGAGAAGCAAAAGCCGCGGGCTGCGGAAACCCGCGTCAGCCAGGCAATGTTCGAGGGCCACCAAAAGAACCAGCCGGTGCAGGAAATCCCCGAGATCGAGGTCGACGCTCGCTTCACGTTTTCCGGGAACGAGGTGCTGAGGGGCAAGGATTTTGCCCAGATGAACGCCGCCGAGATGACTGACGCCAAGAAGGCGATCGCCGAGTTGCGGCTGCCCTTCGACATGGTCAGGACACGGCGTTTCAAATCCAACGCGCATGGCCGACGTATCGATCCGCGCGCCATGATGCGCTCGGCCGCGCGGACAGGCGGCAAACTGATCCTGCCGAAATTCCGGTCGCCGCGCGAGGTTCACCCGCCGCTGGTCGTGCTTGCCGATATTTCCGGTTCGATGAGCCAGTACACGCGCATTTTCCTGCATTTCCTGCATGCGCTGACGGAAAAGCGCCGGCGCGTGCACGCCTTCGTCTTCGGCACCAGGCTGACAAATCTGACGCGGCAGATGCGCCATCGCGATCCTGACGCGGCACTCGCCGATTGTTCGGCGGCGGTGATGGACTGGTCGGGCGGCACCCGTATCGGCGATACGCTGGCCGAATTCAACCGGTTGTGGTCGCGGCGTGTGCTGGGGCAGGGCGCCGTGGTTCTCCTGATCACCGACGGGCTGGAGCGTGACGACGTTGCCGGCCTGTCGGAGGAAATGGAACGCCTGCACAAATCCAGCCGGAGGCTGATCTGGCTGAACCCGCTGCTGCGCTTCGACGGCTTCGAGGCGCGCGCCCGCGGCGTCAAGGCGATGCTGCCGCATGTTGACGAATTCCGCTCGGTGCACAATCTCGACGCGCTCGCCGATCTGTGCGCGTCGCTGGACAAGAATTCGGCGCGCTCCGTCGACCCACGCAGATGGATTGAGGGTGGCGCGAGAAGCGCCGCATAGCCATATGTTTCCTCCGGGAGAAACGGTGATGGAAAACAGCATTTATCTTGATGAGGCGCGCGATCCGCTGATCATTGCGGAAGGCTGGATGAAAGACGGCAAGGATGTTGCCATTGCTACCGTGGTCGAGACCTGGGGCTCGGCGCCGCGCCCGGTCGGCAGCCACCTTGTCATTGACGCGGAAGGCAATTTCCACGGCTCCGTCTCGGGTGGCTGCGTCGAAGGCGCGGTGGTCACCGAGGCGATCGATGTCATCGACAGCGGCAAAGCAAAGATGCTGGAGTTCGGCGTCGCCGACGAAACCGCCTGGCAGGTCGGCCTGTCCTGCGGAGGCCGCATCAAAGTCTATGTCGAGCGGTTGGGTTAGAAGCATGATCCCGAACCAAAGGTCCGCGTCAGCGAAAAGTGGGAACCGGTTTTCGGACAAGATCATGCTCAAACAAGAGATCTTTTGATGGATCCATATGCGCTGAAAACGCTGAACGTCGAACGCCGCGCCCGCCGCGCGGCGATCTTGGTCACCGATCTCGGCGACGGCCGCGACCGCATCGTGCGCGAGGGCGATCAGGTCGCCGGCGAATTGGGCGCTGCGATCGCCAAGGCGTTTCGGTCAGGCAATTCGGGCTCGGTCGAGGCGGAAGGGCGAACCTTCTTTCTCAACGCCCACCTGCCGCAGCCGCGCCTGATGGTGATCGGCGCCGTCCATATCAGCCAGGCACTGGCGCCGATGGCCAAGATCGCCGGCTATCCCGTCGAGATCGTCGATCCGCGCACGGCCTTCGCCACATCAGACCGCTTTCCCGATGTCGCGCTGCATGCCGAATGGCCGGAGGATGTGCTTTCGCGCCAGCCGCTCGACAGCTATACGGCGTTGGCAGCCGTCACCCATGATCCGAAGATCGATGACTTCGCGCTGAAGGCGGCGCTCGACGCCAACTGCTTCTATGTTGGGGCGCTTGGCAGCCGCAAGACCCATGCTAAGCGCGTCGAGCGCCTGCTGGCATTGGGCGCGACCGCCGACCAGATCGCCCGCATCCACGCGCCGATCGGCTTGGACATTGGCGCTGCCAGCCCGGCAGAGATCGCCGTCGCGGTGCTGGCGCAAGCGATCAAGGCATTTCGTTCGCGCGGCTTCGAAGCGAAGGACGCGGCGGCGTGAAGTTTGGGCCGATCCCCGTAGATACGGCTGAAGGCGCGGTGCTGGCGCACGCCACCACCGCCGGAGAACGGCGCTTCCGCAAGGCGCATCGGCTGAACGCCGATGATGTATCTTTGCTCAAGGCAGCAGGGATTTCGGAGGTTGTCGCGGCTGTTCTCGCTCCCGACGATTTGAGCGAGGACGCTGCCGCCGAAAAGATCGCGGACAGCATGATTCATCGCAACATCGAGGCCAAGTCCGCTTCGACCGGCCGGGTTAATCTCCACGCTCAGGCGGCCGGCATCTTCACCGTCGATGCGGCGATGATCGACGCCATCAACGCCGTTGATCCGACGATCACCATCGCCACCTTGGCGCAGCACGCGCCGGTTGAAAAGGGCCAGATGGTTGCAACGGTGAAGATCATTCCCTTCGCGGTCAGCTCCATGCTGGTCGATTCGGTGGCGAGGATCTGCGCCGGCGGCGAGATCTTTGCCGTCAATGTCTATCAGCCGGTCCGTGTCGGCGTCATCCAGACGGTTCTGCCCGGCATCAAGCAGAGCGTGCTCGACAAGACGTTGCGTGTCACCGAAGCCCGCTTGGCGCGGTCGGGCGGCCGGCTGACGGCGGAGCGCCGCACGCCGCACGACGTTGGCACCGTTGCGGAGGCTGCGGTCTCGCTGGCGCGCGATAACGACATGGTGGTGATCTTCGGCGCCTCGGCGATGAGCGATTTTGGCGACGTCGTCCCGGCGGCGATCGAGAAGGCCGGCGGCATCGTCATCCGCGCCGGCATGCCTGTCGATCCTGGCAATCTGTTGGTGCTCGGTACGCTTGGCGGCAAGCGCGTCATCGGCGCACCGGGCTGCGCCCGCAGCCCCAAGGAGAACGGCTTCGACTGGGTTCTTGACCGGTTGATCGCCGGCCTCGACGTGACGGCCAAGGATATCGCCGGCATGGGTGTCGGCGGTCTGTTGATGGAAATCCCGACGCGGCCACAGCCGCGCGAGCCGCTGCCGGCCAGAGCCGAGTTGAAGGTCGATGTCGTGCTGCTGGCCGCCGGCCGCTCCAGCCGCATGGGCGGCCCGAACAAGCTGCTGGCGCTGTTCGACGGCAAGCCGCTGGTCCGCCGCACCGCCGAGCGCGCGCTCGGCTCGAAAGCCTCTGATACAATTGTCGTCACCGGCCATCAGCGCGAGCGCGTGCGGACAGCGCTGTCGGGCCTGGACATCACCTTCGCCGACAATCCGGATTTCGCTGACGGCCTGTCTTCGTCGCTGAAGGCCGGCATCGCGAAAGTTGCCGGCGACGCTGCCGGTGCCATGATCGTGCTTGGCGACATGCCTGGCGTCGCGTCAGCCGATCTCGACAGGCTGATCGATGAATTCCGCAAGTCCGAGGGCCGATCGGTCGTGCGCGCCTCTCATGAGGGAAAGCGAGGCAACCCGGTGCTGTTGCCGCGCTCACTGTTTGCGGCGATCGCTCATCTCGAAGGCGATACCGGCGCGCGCCATCTAGTCGAGGCCGAAGGGCTCGATGTCGTCGATGTCGAGATCGGCAAGGGTGCGTCGATCGATGTTGACACCCGCGAGGCGCTGGAAGGCGCCGGCGGCGTGCTGCAGGATTGACAAACCGAGGCCGAAAAACGCATCCCTGAGGGATGGCTCTCCGTTTACAGCTTCTGACCTTGATTTTTCTTTTGTTTTCGGGTTTGGCGTACGGTCAAACGCTGTCGCTAAAGCCCTTCAAGGACGACCTGTTCGCCTATCCGGCCATCCTCTCTTCCGAGGGCGCCTATACTGTCGTCGACTATCGCGAGCTGCGCGATATCAACGCTCGCGACAAGGTGCCGGAGCGCCGCGCGCAGCCGCGATATGTCGACACCGGTGTGCGCAAGGTGCAGCAGGATCTGCTGCTGAAGACCGACGCCGGCAATATCCGCCACGTCGCCGTCGGTCGCACGCAAGGTGCTGCCATCATCGTGCTCTATTTGCATGGACAGGGCGGCAGCCGTAAGCAGGGCGTCGACGATTTCACCTTCGGTGGCAATTTCAACCGCATCAAGAACCTGATGGCCGGCAATGGCGGCCTCTATCTGTCGCCGGACTTTTCCGATTTCGGCGACACAGGTGCTGCCCAAATCGCCGCGCTGATCGGTCACTATGCCGAACGGTCGCCGGACGCGAAGATCTTCGTTGCCTGCGGCTCGATGGGCGGCGCACTGTGCTGGAAGCTTGCCGCCCGCAAGAATACGGGCGGCCGCATCGACGGGCTGCTGCTGCTCGGTTCGCTGTGGGATGAAAGTTTCTTCTCGAGTCTGGCCTTCAAGCGCCGTGTTCCGGTCTTCTTTGGCCAGGGCAGCAAGGACCCGGTGTTTGCAGTCGAGAAACAGGAAGCCTTCTTCCGTTCGATCCTGACCAAATCGAAAACCTATCCGGCCCGCTTTGTCCGCTTCGAGACGGGCACGCACGGTACGCCGATCCGCATGACCGACTGGCGCGGCACGCTCAACTGGATGCTGTCGAAGGCCCCTTAAGGCGCGGTGTTGTAGTCCACCACCGTCTGCGGGTTGATCTCGCCGTCATAGGAGGCGTCGACATCGTACTGCACCAGCGAGAAATTGCCGTTGCGAAACAGATAGGTCCCGACTGACGAGGCATCGCCGACGCCGCGCCACTTGTTGAGCGACGAGATCGTCTTGGTGGCGTCGTCATATTCGGAATTGACCAGCTGGTCGTCGGTCTGGAAGCCAATGACGTTGATCGCCTCGACCTTACCTTCGCTATTGTTGTTCTCATAGTGGATATCGAGTTCCGGCGAGGCGAACTGCAACTGCCGGACGCCTGATACGTCGTCGTAGACATAGTAGACGACACTCTCATTATAGGCGGCCATCGAGCAGAAAAAGCGGAATAGCCGCGTCTCGAGTTCCGGCTCGTCGGCCTCGGAGCCCGGATACTTGTAGCGGAGGGAGTAGGCGTCCGGCTCTGCCAAGGGCTCGCCGCCTGGCATTTCCTTGTCGCATTGTTCGCCATAGGTGGCTGCAAACGCTTTCTTGACCTGCTCCAGCGCCGCATCTTTCTTCGGCGGCGGCGGTCCGTCGCCGCAGCTTGCCGGCACCGCGTCCTCGAAATCGGCCTTGGATGGTTTCAGCGCGCCCTTGTCGATGAAGATCGGGCGGAATGGCGGTTCCTGGATCTGGGCGTTGATCTGGCGCAACGTATAGCAACCGGCAAAGACATTTTCGCTGCCGTCCTTGGCTGTCGCCCGGATGGCGACCGGAACATTGTAATAGATGCTGCCGGCCGCACCGTCTTCGGACACACCACCGGTTTTGACTTCGACGGTGTCGGTGCCGTCATAGCCTTTAACGAAGGCGCCGAAATCCTTGGCCGGCTTGGTTTCGCCGAAATAGTCCCAGGCGCGCGCGAATTCTTGCCGGTTGATGGCGCTGTAGAACGAGCGGATGACCGCTTCGGCGTTCGACCTGTCGTCGACATAGGGCGCTTCGGCGGCGAGCACTGGCTGGCCTGTCACGGCAAGGGAGAAAAAAGCGGTCGCTGCGAAAAGGGCGCTTCTCATCGGGAATCTCCACCAGATGGGAATCCTATCATACCGATTGCGGCGACGTGGTGGCGCTTGAAGAATCGCCCGCGGAGGCGCTAGGTGCCGCCCTCGGCGTTCCCGCCGGATAGGAGATTCATGTGACCATATCGATGTACGAAGCGTCCGTTCCGGTGTTTTCGGCCAGGTTGAAGGCGCTATCCAACGTGCTGAACATCGCCGAGCAGAATGCGCTCGACCGCAAGATCGATCCGCAGGTGTTTTTGACGTCGAGGCTGGCGCCGGACATGTACGCGCTGACCAGGCAGGTGCAGATCGCCACCGACCACGCTAAGGGCGCGCCATCGCGGCTTGCCGGCCGCGAGGTGCCGAAATACGAGGACAGCGAGGCGAGCTTTGCCGATCTCCAGGCGCGCATCGCCAAGACCGTCGACCATCTGGCGACATTTTCGGCTGCCGATATGGACGGCTCCGATGACAGAATGATCGAGCTGAAGCTTGGCCAGCGCGAGTTCTCGATGGCCGGCATGCAGTATCTGCTGCATCTCGCCATGCCCAATTTCTATTTCCACGTGACCACCGCCTACGACATCCTGCGCCACAATGGCGTGCCGCTGAGCAAGGCGATTTTCATGGGATCGCGTTGAAGAATGGCGAGGAGATATCCCGGTCGAGCCGGGATATCCGTGACTAACGTGAGGACATTTCGCGAGCGACACGCGGAAAATCGGCTGGTTTGATGCCGATGTCGGCACGGTCGGCATTGCTCATCGAATGAAGCAGCGCCAGAGCCGCGCGGTAGCGCAGATGTTCCTGCGGACGCGGACGGGCGAACATTTCAGTGAGAAAACCCATGATTCAAGCCCCTGGTTGGTCCTCCCCGAGTCGCAATATAAGCAAATCATGACAATTGTGCAGTGCAGCATTTGCATGGCAGCCATGCTGCACAGGTTTTTTTGATTACCGGTGAAACTTCCGGCGCGGACGGACCGTATAGCTGAACGCCGGCACAGGGCCGGTTTTTCCTCGCCATTCCTGGCGAAATTCCGGACTGCATGAAAAATGCAGTCCGGCTTTTTGTTGTCTGCTGCGTAGCCGTTGGCTGGATTTCATGGAAAAGTCGTCGGCGATTGGCGGCGGGCTTGGAGACAGCCCTCGCATTCCTGTATGCTGTGCCTTCCTCCCCGCGCAGCCGCGCAAAAACTTCCCGCCGGAGAAAGTTCCATGCACAAACGCCGCCTCGGTCGGACCGATCTTCTTGTTTCCCAGATCTGCTTGGGATCGATGACCTGGGGCCAGCAGAACACCGAAGCGGACGGCCACGCCCAGATGGATCTGGCCTTTTCGCGCGGCATCAACTTCATCGACACTGCCGAGCTCTACCCGATCCCGCCCAAGGCGGAGACGCAAGGCTGGACCGAGAAGATCATCGGCAGCTGGATGAAAGCGAAAGGCAACCGCGATCAGGTGATCCTCGCCTCGAAGGTGGTTGGCCGCACCGCCAATGCATGGTTCCGCGGCGGGCGTCCGTCGAAGCTGGTGCGCGCCGACATCTTGGATGCCGTCGAAAAATCGCTGACCAGGCTCAACACCGATTATCTCGATCTCTATCAAATCCATTGGCCGGAGCGCGCCGTGCCGTGGGGCGCCAACCCGAACCGCGTCGGCGCCGTGCCGCTGCGAGCCGATGCCGTCGGCACACCGGCCGGCGAGACGCCGATCGCCGAGACCCTCGCCGTCTTCGACGAATTGGTGAAGGCCGGAAAAATCCGCCATTTCGGCCTGTCGAACGAGAGCTCCTGGGGCGTCATGCGGTTCATCGCCGAAGCCGACAAGGGCCTAGGTCCGCGGCTGGTGTCGCTGCAGAACGCCTATAACTTCGTCAACCGCGGCTTCGAGGTGAATCTTGCCGAAGTCTGCGAGCGCGAACAGGTTTCCCTGCTCGCCTATTCGCCGCTGGGACAAGGTTACCTGACCGGAAAGTACGACCATGGCGCGCGGCCGCTGGGCTCGCGTTCTCAGCTCTTCAACCGCGGTCAGCGTTACGAGACGCCCAATGCCGCGGAGGCGCAGCTCGAGTACAACGAGCTGGCGCGCTCATTCGGCATGGAGCCGGCACTGTTTGCCAACGCCTATGTCGCGAGCCGGCCTTTCGTCACTTCGAGCCTCATTGGCGCGACGACCCTTTCGCAGCTCGAAATGGCGCTGTCTTCCGCCGATGTCGTCTGGACCGAGGAAATGCAGAAGGCGGTCGACGCAATCCACCAGCGTGTCGGCAACCCGTGTCCGTGAGCTGCTTTCCGGCGCTGTAAGGTGTGATTGCCAAACGATTACAAGAGGGAGGGAGAAAAAGTGACTTTTCCGATTGAGGTCGTGCGCGAGAAATTCCCGGCACTGTCGCTGACCGACAAGGGCCGTCGCCGCATCTATCTCGACAACCCGGCCGGCACCCAGGTGCCGCAAGCGGTAGCCGACGCGGTGTCACGCTGCCTGCTGACCACAAACGCCAATCTCGGCGGCTTCTTCGAAACCACGATTGCGGCGCAACAGATCGTCGACGACGCCCATGCGGCGATGGCCGATTTCCTCGGTGCTGCGAGCCCGCAGGAAATCATCATCGGCGCCAACATGACGACACTGACCTATCACATGTCGCGCACGCTTGGCTGCACGATGCAGCCCGGCGACGAGATCATCCTCACCCGCATGGACCACGAAGGCAACGTATCGCCCTGGCTGCAGCTGGCCGAAGACCTTGGCCTTGTCGTGCGCTGGCTGCCTTTCGACCAGCAGAGCTGGCAGATCGAGGAGGCGGCGCTTGCTGCGCTGCTCACCGACAGGACGCGACTGGTCGCCTTGAACTACGCCAGCAATCTGACCGGCTCGATCAACCGGGTGAAGGCGCTGACGCGCATTGCCAAGCAGGCCGGCGCGCTGGTCTATGTCGACGCCGTGCAGTTCGCGCCGCACGGCCTGATCGACGTCAGGGATCTCGGCTGCGATTTCCTAATCTGCTCGGCCTATAAATTCTTCGGCCCGCACATGGGCATCCTATGGGGCAGACTTGACGTCATCGACGCCCTGAAACCGTATAAATGCCGCTGTTCGTCCAATGCTCTGCCGGAGCGGTTCGAACTCGGCACGCCGCAGATCGAACTGATGGCCGGACTGACGGCCGCGGTCGATTATTTTGCGGAGCTGGGCGCGGCGGCAGGCGGTTCGCGCCGCGCCAGGATCGCCAAGGCGTTCGAAACATCAACAGCTTACGAAAATCCGCTGGCGCAAAGGCTGATCGACGGGCTGTCGGACGTTTCAGGCCTGACGATCCACGGTATCACCGATCCGGCGTGTATCGGGGAGCGCGTGCCGACGGTCTCGTTCACCGTCGACGGCATCGTGCCGGAGACGATCGTACGGCAGATGAATGCGGACAACATCTTCCTGTGGTCCGGCCACAACTACGCCTGGGAGATCGTGCATCAGCTCGGCATTCCGGCCGAGCAAGGCGTCATACGCATCGGCATCGCCCACTACAATACGGCGTCCGAGATCGACGAGACGCTGGAGAGCGTGCATCGGGTTATCGCGATGCTGCGACAGGAGCGATCCTGACGCGACATCCGGCTGATATTAGCGTTTCTTGCCGCCGCCGAACCCGGTGAGGAAGGCAGTAAGATTGTCGCCGAGTTCGTCGCAGAGATAGCCGCCTTCCTGGACGATTACCGTCGGCAGGCCGCGACCGGCGATAGCCTCGCCGATGCGCGAGAAGCCCTGCGTCGTCAGCGATAGTCCGCCGAACGGATCGCCCTCGAAGGCGTCGAGGCCGAGCGCCACGACAAGCGCTTCCGGCGCAAAGGCGCGGATACGCTGGAACGCCACGTCGAGTGCTTCGAGGAACGCGGCATCGCCGGATTTGCGCGCCAGCGGCAGGTTGAAATTGTAGCCGAGTCCGGCTCCTTCGCCGCGTTCGTCTGCATGACCCCAGAAGAACGGATAGAAGCGCACCGGATCGGCATGCAGCGAGACGGTGAGCACGTCCGGCCGTGCGTAGAAAATGCCTTGCGTGCCGTTGCCGTGATGCAGGTCGACGTCGAGGATCGCCACCCGCGCAGCTTGCTTGCGGAGCACCTGTGCCGCGACCGCCGAATTGTTGATGAAGCAGAAGCCGCCGGCGACATCGGCAAAGGCGTGATGGCCGGGCGGACGGCAGAGCGCATAGGCAGCCGGTGCGCCCGACATCACGCCCTCAGCGGCCTCGACCGCACTCCAGGCGCTCCACAGCGCGCTCCGCCACGTCTCGCCGGAGATCGGGCAAGCGGTGTCGGCCATGTGGTAGCCGGCCTGGCCGACCGCCGATGCCGGATAAGAGCCGCCCCGCGCGATCGGATGGATGTTGGGGATCACTTCGGCCGAAGCGCCTTCGATGCGCTGCCAGCGCACAAAGATGTGCTCGAGAAAATCAAGGTATTCGGGCGCATGGACCGCCGCAACCGGACCAAGCCCGTGATCTCTCGGCCGTTCGATCGTGCAGCCGGCGGCCTTGGCGCCGACGAGCAGCCGTTCGACGCGTTCCGGCTTTTCCGGATTGGGTTTCTGGGCGCCGCTGGAGAGGAACGCCTTGGGATCGTGGCGCTTCTGCTCTTCGGCATAAAAGGCTTTCATCTTGGCTCCTCATCATCGGGTGCATCGGCGAAGGCAAAGAACGCGTCGCCGACGATCTTCTGCACCTGCTCGTAGCTCGACCAGGCAATGCCCAGCCTTTCGTAGAAGGCCTTGGCGGTTTCATTGTCGGTATCGACGGACAGTCTGAGATAGGCGCCGCCGTCCTTCCGGCATTCTCGCGCGGCACGCCGCAGCAGGCGTTCGCCGATCCTGCGGCCGCGAAACCGATCCTCGACATAAAGGTCCTGCACATAAACGCCGGGCCGCCCCATCCAGGTCGAGAAGATCGGGAAATGCAGGCACAGGCCGGCAAACTCGTCGCCGACCTCGGCGATCAGCGTCGAGAAGGCAGGGTTTTCGCCAAAGCCATAGGTGCGAAGGTCCTCGGCCGTAGAAGTGATTTCCCCGGGCGCGCCGATATGAGCGCCAAGTCGCAGGATTGCGGCATGGATCGTTTCGACGTCCTCGACGGTGCCGGGCCGGATGAGAATGTCGTTTGCAGGATCGGTCACGATAAGTGGGGCGCCAAGGTACCCCCCTCTGTCCTGCCGGACATCTCCTCCGACAGGGGGGAGATTGGCAGCGTCAATCTACCCGCACATCCTGCGACGTTCGCGATTGGCGAAAACGACTGGGACATCCGATCTCCCCCCTTGCGGGGAAGATGCCAAGTGGCGGCAAAGAGGGCAGGACAGAGGGGGGTGGGACGGAACGCAAGCATCTCAGATCGTCTCAAAAAGCTACCCTATCGCCACCCTTGAGCGCCAGCATCTCGCGCACCTCAGTGGGCGTGGCGACGTCCAGCGACAGCCCGTCGAGCACACTGCGGATACGGCGCACCTGATTGGCATTGGACTTTGCCAGCTGGCGGCCGTCGTAAAGGCTGTCCTCCAGCCCGACGCGGACATTGCCGCCCATCGCCGCCGCAATCGAGATCATTGGCATCTGGTGGCGCCCGGCGGCCAGCACCGAAAACTGGTAACTGTCGCCGAACAGTTTGTCGGCGATGCGCTTCATATGGACCAGATTGTCGGGATCGGCGCCGATACCGCCGAGAATGCCGAACACGAACTGGATGAACATCGGTCCCGACACCAGCCCCCGGTCGCGAAAATGCGCCAGTGAGTAGAGGTGGCCGACATCGTAGCATTCAAATTCGAAGCGTGTGCCGCAGCCCTTTCCAAGTCTTTCGAGCACGGTCTCCATATCGGCAAATGTGTTTTTGAAGATCGTGTCGCGTGTCGCTTCCAGCAGTTTCGGCTCCCACTCGTACTGCCATTGCCTTGGCCGGTCGAGCATCGGGAACAGCGCGAAATTCATCGAGCCCATATTGAGCGAGCACATTTCGGGCTCGGCCCTGAGCGGTGCGGCCAGCCGCTGGTCGAGCGTCATCAGCGATGAGCCGCCGGTGGTGATGTTGATCACCGCGTCAGTCGCCTGCTTGATGCGCGGCAGGAACTGCATGAACACATCAGGATCGGCGGTCGGCCGCCCATCCCCGGGATCACGGGCGTGAAGATGCAGGATCGAGGCGCCGGCTTCGGCGGCCGCGATCGCTTCTTCGGCGATCTGGTCCGGCGTCACTGGCAGGTGCGGCGACATCGACGGCGTGTGCACCGACCCGGTGACGGCGCAGGTGATGATGACTTTTCGTGGCGCCATTTTCAGCTTTCGACCGGCAGGTCGAGCTCGCCGGCCAGCACCTGCAGCGAGTCGCCGATGATGGCGACGATCTCGCCGATCTGCTCGGCAGTGACAATCATCGGCGGCGCCACCATGAAATTGTCGCCGTCGACGCCGCCCTTGACCTTTCGCCCATAGATGATCAGGCCACGTTCATAGGCGAGGTCGAGCAGACGCTGGGTGGCCTTCTTCGCCGGTGCGATCGGCTTCAGCGTATCGGGTTCGGCGACCATCTCGGCACCTAGCAGCAGGCCCTTGCCGCGCACGTCGGCGATAAACGGAAACCGCTTGGCCAATCCCTTCAACTCGGCCATCAAAATATCGCCCATGTCAGCCGCGTTGGCGATCAGGTCCAGACGATCCATCTCGCCGAGCACGGCGAGCCCGGCGGCGCAGGCGAGCGGATTGCCGGCGTAGGTATGGCCATGCTGGAAGCCGCCGGAGGCGAGCAGCGGCTGCACCAGCCGCATCGGTGCGGCCAACGCGCCAAGCGGCGCATAGCCTGAGCCTAGCCCCTTCGACAGCGCGACGATGTCAGGCTTGCAGTTCCAGTGGTCGCCGCCGAGGAACTTTCCGGTGCGGCCCGCACCGCTCATCACTTCGTCATGGATGAGCAGGATGCCGTAGCGATCGCAGATTTCGCGGATGCGCGGGTAGTAGCTGTCCGGCGCCACCAGCGCCGCTGTGGCAGCACCGCCGACCGGCTCCATGATGAAGGCGAGGACGCTTTCCGGTCCCTCGGCGAGGATTTTCTCCTCCAGCATGTCGGCGTAGCGAATGCCGCGCTGTTCCATCGAGAGATTGTCACGGTCGCGCCAGGCGGCCGGCGCCGGCACGGTCGGCATGACCTGCATCATAGGCGCAAAAGTTTCGGCCAGCGCATCGTCGCCGGTGACGGACAGCGAACCAAGCGTGCCGCCATGATAGGAGGGAAAGCGGGTGATCACCTTCCAGCGCCTGGGCTGGCATGTCGCCACTGCCCACTGCCGGGCAAGCTTAATGCAGGATTCCGTCGCTTCCGAGCCGCCCGAGACGAAAAAGATGCGGTCCATGCCTTCGGGGAGTTTGGCGGCTAATGCCCGCGCCAGTTCCTCGGCCGGCTCGTTCTCGAAATGCAGCCGGTAGGCGAAGGTGGCGCGGTCCATCTGCCGCTTCATCGCATCGAGCACGTTGCGGTTGGAATGACCGATATTGGCGACCATCGGTCCGCTCGATCCGTCGATGAAGCGACGGCCATCCTGTGTCCAGATGTAGATACCTTCGGCGCGATCGACCAGCGGCCTGCGCAAACTGGACAGATAGAACAGATGCGACGGCGGGCGCGTCTCGGTGTCCGGGGCAGGGGTCTGGGACTTCAGCATGTCAGGATTTTCCGAGATAGCGGTCGAGTACATTCTTGGTGACGCGCTCGACCATCGCGTCCTGCCTTAGCAGGCCGGCGACCCATTCGCAGCTTCCGGCGTGGAACACCTCGCCCTTGCCGCGCGGGAAATTGACGATCATGCCGTTGCCGCGCTTGACCTTTTCGAGATTGGCTTCGCTCGCCTCGCCGAACAGCGTTTCGGCGGTGAAGCGTCCGTCCTCGTCGCCGAGAAACTGGTCTTCGAACGCGATGTCGGCGCTCTCCTCGACTTGGGCAGCCATGCCGACCGCGAGAATTTGCAGCCCGTCCGGTGCGCCGCTGTCGGGGGTGGGGTAAGGCAGGCCGCCACGGATTTCGTGATCGAGCCCATCGACCTCATAGCCATAGACATGGCTGTCGGCGCCGAGCAGGTCGCCGTAGTAGATGCCTGTGCCGGCAAACGCCCAATGCTCCGGCCGGTAGACCGGATAGCCGCGCACGCCGCGCGGCGCGCAACCGCCCCAGCCGGCGTAAAGGCCCCTGGTCGCATTGAGCCCGAAGGTCATGGCACCCGGCCGGCCGATTTCCGGCGCTTCCCAGGAATTCGTGGCGCGGCTCACGTCGCCGCCCCGATAGGCCGGATCCTCGTCGCGGGCGCGGTATTTGTAGCAGATCTGGCGGCGGCCCTCGTCCTCCAGCCTGGTCTGCCACATGAAATTGCCGGCAAAGCGCGCCGCATGGCCGCCGCGTTCGACATGGGCATCGACAGCGTCGCGCATCTCCCAGGTCCAATATTCGTCATGGCCGACGAACACGACGCAGTCATAGCCGTCGAGGATTTCGGGCGAGAAATGCAATTCGTGCTGGCTGGCAAGGTCGACGGCATAGCCGGCGCGTTCGGCAAAACGAAAGAAGTGGCTGTCATAGCTTGCCCAGCCGGACGAGGCGTATTTCTTCGAATGGCCGGTGGCGAAAGCCCATTCCATATGCGGATAGCGCGGCGCGGTCTTCGGCGGCACGGCGACCTCGAGCGGCACGCGCGGCGCCTCTTTCGGCAGAACAACAAAGCCGCGGCACCATGGCCGCTGCGTCGACACCATTGGGGCATACTGATCGCGGTTCGGGCCGGTGATGCCTTCGTAATGATTGGAGCCGCCCCAAGTGTTGTAGGCAAGCCAGGTGCCGGTGGCGGCAACCTGCAGCACACGACCGCGTTTCTTGCCGGGCTGCGGGGTAACCATAAAAAGATGGTAGCAGCGGATCGGCTTGCCGTCGCGGCCATCCGCCGTCAGCGTGGCGCGGTAGGCTCCGGACGGCCAGTCGTCGCCGACGCGGAATTCAAACGATGCGTCCCAGCCGCAGCCCACGACCGAACATTGGTCGGGTGTATCCTGCCAGCGCGCCGCGATCCCGGCCGTCTCGAACATTTTCGTTTCGGTGCCGCCGTCGCGGACGATCGCCACGCTGAAGCTGGAGGCTGTCGAACTGACATGCAGCGCCACTGTCTCGCCCCGGCTGTATGAAAAACGGTCGCTGTAGCACCAGATCTCGCCGCGTTCGCCATCCATGCCCGGCCACTCCCAGTAGTGGCCGCGCACGGCTTGCCGGCGCTGGTGGGGCGTCAGTCCGAAATCGGGGAATTCGGTAGGAAGCTTGGTCATGAACGCCTGTGAAGGGTCGAACGCGTCATTTCGACCATCTGCCGGGCAAGCGTCAATTGGAAACGATCGGGCCAGCGATAGCTGACAGCCGGCCTTGGCCTTGCCTGCCAAACAGATTATCTCACAAAGGGCGGCCTTTTCCGCCACGGGAGCCGACATGCTGAGAGTGCAAAAGGTTAAGGTGGACGACATCTATGTGCCGACCGCGCGCAGGAAGACACTGCATCCCGAGACCGTCCGGCATCTGGCCGAGGACATTCTGGAAAACGGCATGAAGACGCCGATCCAGGTGCGCCACGACGGCAAGCGCCATATCCTGGTCGAAGGCCTGCACCGGCTGGAAGCGGCGAAGTGGCTCGGCGAGACCGAGATCGACGCCTATCTGGTGCAAGCCAAGCGCCACTAAGCTCTCATTCGGCGTCCGCCGGAATCGGCCAGGCGAAGTTTTTCGCGAGACCCTGTCGGGCTGCGCGTTGCCCACTCGTCCTTGAGACGGAAACGGGCATTCAAGCCAACTCTTTAGCAGCAAGTGAGGAGACCACCATGACGACCAAGCTCGATATCGCCCCCAGCTCCGACCGTGAACTGGTTCTTGCCCGCATCATCGATGCGCCGCGCGAGAACGTCTATCGCTGCTGGACCGAGCCGAAACTCGTAACGCAATGGTTCGCGCCAAAGCCGTGGACGACGCCGCGCGCCGAGATGGACGTTCGCACCGGCGGCTCCAGCCTGATCGTCATGGCCGGTCCCGACGGCAACGAGTTCGCGAACCCCGGCGTCTTCCTCGAAGTCGTGCCAGGCAAGAAGCTCGTCTTCACCGATGCCTATACCAAGGCGTGGGAGCCTTCCGAAAAGCCATTTATGACCGGCGTGGTGACACTCGAGGACGAGGGCACGGGCAAGACCCGCTACATCGTACGGGTCGGCCATTGGAGCGTCGCCGACCGCGAACAGCACGAAAAAATGGGCTTTCACGAGGGCTGGAGCCAATGTGCCGACCAGCTCGAAGAAGTCGCTAAGCGGCTTTGATCCACCGGCAAGAAGGGGAGGAGGCCGACATGTCCAGATCGATATTTTTCGCCATTTTCGTCTCGGCCGCAGCGTTCTTCGCTGCGCCGAGCTCCACCAAAGCCGAGGAGGCAAAGCCCGCCATGACCGAAACGAAAGCAATGCCGAAGCCGGCGAAATCCGGCCTGCTGCCGATCAACGGCCTGAACTACTATTATGCCGTCTACGGCAAGGGCGAGCCGCTGCTTCTGCTGCATGGTGGTCTGGGCACGACCGACATGTTCGCGCCGATCCTGCCGAAGTTTGCCGAAAACCGTACCGTCATCGGCGTCGACCTGCACGGCCACGGCCGCACCGCGCTCGGCGACCGGCCGCTCAGCCTGGAGGCTATGGGCGACGACATGGCGGCTATCGTCAAGGCGCTCGGCTACGAGCAGGTCGATGTCATGGGTTATTCGCTGGGCGGCGGCGTCGCCTTCCGCATGGCCGTCCAGCATCCCGAAACCGTGCGCCGGCTGGTCCTGGTGTCGGCGGGCTGTGCCTCGGACGGCTTCTATGCCGAGATGCGAACCCAGCAGGCGCAGGTCGGCGCGGCGATGGCCGACATGATGAAGGACACGCCGATGTACAAATCCTATGTGGCGGTGGCGCCGCATCCGCAGGATTTTCCGAAGCTGCTCGACCAGCTGGGCGCCTATATGCGCAAGGACTACGACTACTCCGCCGATGTGCCGAAGCTGAAGATGCCGGTCATGCTGGCGTTCGGCGATAGCGATATGTACCGGCCAGAGCACGAGATCAAGTTCTATCAGATGCTCGGCGGCGGACTGAAGGACGCCGGCTGGATGCGCGAGAACCTGTCGCAGAACCGCCTGGCCATCCTGCCGAACCGCACCCATTACGACGTGTTCTTCGCGCCGGAACTGGTGGCCGCCGCGCTGCCCTTCCTCAATGGCGAGACCAAGGTGAAGACCTGGGACGAGATCGTCAGCGAAACGAACTAACCGCCTGAAAACTGCCTGCCGGCCGTCTCCGGAGATGGCCGGCGACGCTTGTTTCACGTCACGCCTGACCAGAACAGCAGAGCGGCTGCTGAAACCGCACCGCAAGTCCCGCCGGCCGCATCACGCCAACAGATGGCGCCATCAAAGCTTTTCAATTGACGCTGCTATACCGGCAGCTACCTTGCCGCCAATCTTCAGAATGAGGGATGCAGATAATGAGGGGTGCAGATAATGAGGGGTGCAGATATGGCCGGGTATCAGGGTGGCTGCCTGTGCGGGGCGGTGCGCTATCGCACTGATGCTGCACCGATCAACGAGCGCGTCTGCCATTGCCGGCTTTGCCAGAAGGCGTTGGGCGCGGCCTTCAACGCCCGCGTGCTGTTCCGCATCGACGACGTGACGACAGAAGGACCGGTGGCGCTGGTGAATTCCTCGCCCGATCTCAAGCGCGGCTTTTGCCCGGGCTGCGGCACGACGTTGTTTTCCCGGCGCGACTCCGCCGGCATCATCGGCGTCACCTCCGGCTCGCTTGACGACCACAGATGCATATGTGGACCGCCTCGAAGCAGCCCTGGGTACAGCTCGACGACGGACTGCCGCAATATGAAGGCGCCCCACCCCCGAACTGAAGCACAGGCGAACTGAAGCACAGGCGAACCGAAGCACAGGCGAACTGAAGCACAGGGAGTGCCCAATTTTTTTCATCCGGGACACGAGATAGCCGGCAAAGCGTCATTGGCGAGCCATCATTGCCGCCTATCTATTACGTGCGGGTCGGCAGTCGAGGAGGCGACGGATGAAGGACAGAATCAACACCCTGGATGAGCTTTTGAGCGATCCGATGGTCAAGCTCGTGATGGAGCGCGACCGCGTGCAGCCGGCCGAGCTTCGCTCGCTGCTTGAAGAAAAGGTTCGCCGGGATGATGCGCCGGTCAATCCCGTCACCGATCGCCCCGACACCGACCGCTTCGTACCGCCCGCTCACATGGTAGCCGAGAGCTGCCATAAGCTATGGCTGTGCGGCTAGGCAGCGGGCCTGCAGGCATCGGCGATCCTTCGCGCCCTCTCTGTCCTGCCGGCGTTCCAAGCAATCACCGCTGCGGCGATGAAGCCATGTATTCTGCTTGCCCTCTCGTCCTAACAATTTGATTCAAACTTTGTTGGTAATTTCTCGTTAGTAATCTGGACTGGTTTGTCCGGCGGCGTTGTCTTGCCCTCGGTCTGTTGTGTTCTGCGTACAGGTCCAGATGCGGTTTTCAGGCGTCGTCATCTTTGTGCTCGCGTCTCTGTGCCTTGCCGGCTGCACATCCACGTCCGGCGTCGACGCGTTGCAAGTGCCGTCCAGCGAGACGACCAGTTCGGTTGTGCGGCCGCCCGCGCCGGTAGCGTCGGTCGGTGCGGCCGATGCGGCACCCGACTTCGCGCAGGAAGAGGCGGGGCAGACTGTGGCTATGGCCACTCCAGAGCCTGTGGAAAGCATCGAACCACCCGCCGAGCCGATTGCCCTGGTGGCGCCGACGCGGCTGGCACAGGCAGCACCGATGCTCGCCGAGCCGGTCCAGCGCTATCGTTTTCGTGACGCCAAGCCGATCAATTTCGGCAGGGCCTCGCCCAGACACCTCGCCGTTCACGGCGTCGACGTCTCGCGCTGGCAGGGCAACGTGAACTGGGGCAAGCTGCGCGCGCAGGGCGCGAACTTCGCCTACATCAAGGCGACCGACGGCGGCGATCATCTCGACCCGATGTTCAGGAAGAACTGGCGCAATGCCGACGCCGCCGGCCTCAAGCGCGGCGCCTATCACTTCTTCTACTGGTGCCGCACGGCAGGCGAGCAGGCCGACTGGTTCATCCGCAACGTGCCGAGGGTCGAGGGCGCCTTGCCGCCGGTGATCGATGTCGAGTGGAACGGCGAATCCAGCTGCAAGCGGCGGCCGTCGCGGCAGAAGGTGCTGGAGAAGATGCAGGTCTTCATGGACAAGCTCGAGCGCCACTACGGCCAGCGGCCGATCATCTACACCGCGCCCGATTTCTACCGCGACAATCTGCGTGGCGCATTTCTGGACTATCCATTCTGGCTGCGCGCGGTGGCACAGCACCCGGCAAAGGTCTATCCCGGCCGCAAATGGGTGTTCTGGCAGTATTCCGGCTCCGGCCTGTCGCACGGGGTGAGGGGCCGCATCGACCTCAACGTGTTCCACGGCGACGAGGAAGCCTGGCGGAACTGGGTTGGTGGGCGGCAGATGGTGGCCGAGGCGGAGTAGGGCGTCCTTCCGGGGCTGGAGCTTCTTGCTGTTCGCGCCTGTGGGGGCTGATCGCGGCGCAGAAAGCCGCCATTTGCAGGCCAGCATGAGGTGAATATCGACGGACCCTGACCGCCTGTCGCGGAAGTGTCATCGATCCGTCATCGCTTTGAAATGTGGTTCCCGCAAATCAGGTGGCTTCCATTCGAACAGGAGACGCCACCCGTGCCCCGCCATTCCGCGCTTTTCGTCCTGACGGCAGCGCTTGCTGCCTCCGTTTCGCTGCCGGCCCATGCCGACATGATGTTCAACCGGGTCGCGAGCTTCGCGGTCGCCGGAAACCTCCCGGCGGACGTCGAGAAGACCACGCCGACTTCGTCCGAGATCATCACGGCGAGCGAAGACGGCATGACGCTGGTTTATTCCGATAGCCCGCTCGGTGCGGTCGGCTTCATCGACATCGCCGATCCCAAGGCGCCCAAGGCCGGCGGCATCGCCAAGATCGACGGCGAGCCGACCTCGGTTGTGGTCATCGGCGGCAAGGTGCTGGCCGGCGTCAACACGTCTCAGAGCAAAGCCAAGCCTTCGGGCAACCTCACCGTCATCGATCTTGCCTCCAAGGCGATCGAAGGCACCTGCGACCTCGGCGGCCAGCCGGACTCACTGGCGTTCAGCAAGGACGGCAAGTTTCTGGCCATCGCCATCGAGAACGAGCGCGACGAGGATCTGAACGACGGAGAGATTCCGCAGATGCCGGCGGGCGACCTCAAGATCTTCACGCTTGCCGAAGGCCACCCTGATTGCGCGACAATGAAGACCGTCAACCTGGCGGGCATTGTCGAAGTCGCGGCGGAAGATCCGGAGCCGGAATTCGTCGCCTTCAACGAGGCCGGCGAGATAGTGGTCACGCTGCAGGAAAACAACCACATCGCCATCGTCAACGCCGAAACCGGTGCGATCGTCACGCACTTCTCCGCAGGCTCCGTCACGCTGGACAAGATCGACACCAAGAAGAACGGCGCCTTGTCCTTCGATGGCAAAATGGAAAACGTCGCGCGCGAACCCGACGCCGTGAAATGGCTCGACAATGACCGTCTCGTCGTCGCCAACGAAGGCGACTACAAGGGCGGCTCGCGCGGCTTCACGATCTTCAGCAAGAAGGGCGAGGTTCTCTACGAATCCGGTCCGTCCTTCGAGTACGAGGTCGCCAATGCCGGCCATTATCCCGACGACCGCAACAAGAAGGGCGTCGAGCCGGAAGGTCTCGAGACCGGCACGTTCGGCGAGGACAGACTGATTTTCGTCGCTTCGGAGCGTGGCTCCGTTGTCGGCGTCTACAAGGACACGGGTGCGGAGCCTCGGTTTGTGCAGATCTTGCCGTCCGGCATCGGCCCGGAAGGCCTGGTGGCGATTCCGTCGCGCAATCTCCTGGTCACCGCCAACGAGGCCGACCTGGTCGAGGACGGGCTCGCCCGCTCGCACGTGATGGTCTACGAGTGCTCCGAGGGTCCCGCCACTTACCCGATGATCACGGCAAAGCTCACGGCAGACGGCACGCCGCTGGGCTGGGGTGCGCTTTCGGCGCTCGCGGCAGGCGACACCGCCGGCAAGCTCTTCGCAGCCTCGGACTCGTTCTACGCCAACGCGCCGTCGATCTTCGAGGTCGATGCCACGCAGACGCCGGCGCTGATCACCGGCAAGACCATCGTCACGCGTGGCGGCCATCCTGCACAGAAGCTCGATATCGAAGGCATTGTCGCCGACGGTGAAGGCGGCTTCTGGCTGGCCAATGAAGGCGATCCGGCAAAGCTCGTCCCGCACGCCATCCTGCGCGTCGACGGCAAGGGCGAGATCAAGCAGGAAATCGGCTTCCCGACAGAATTGCTCGCTCATCAGAGCCGCTTCGGCCTCGAAGGCATCACCACCATTGGCGAGGGCGACGACCTGACGCTGGTGATGGCGGTGCAGCGCGAATGGGCCGACGATCCGAAGGGCCAGGTCAAGCTTTTGGCCTACAAGCCGCAGGCCAAGGAATGGTCGGCAGTGCGCTATCCGCTCGAAGCGACCGAAGCTGGCTGGATGGGGCTGTCGGAGATCACCGCGCATGACGGCAAGCTCTACATCCTCGAACGCGACAACCAGATTGGCGACCTGGCCAAGGTGAAGCGCATCTATTCGGTGGCGCTCGACGCCTTCAAACCGGCCAAGCTCGGTGGCGAACTGCCGTTGGTCGAAAAGACGCTGGTGCGCGACATCGTCGGCGACCTGAAATCAGCCACCAACGGCTATGTCATCGACAAGGTCGAAGGTTTCACCATCGACAAGAACGGCGATATCTTCGTCGCCACCGACAATGACGGCGTCGACGATTCTTCCGGCGAAACGCTGTTTTTACGCTTGGGCAACATCAGCGCCGTGAACTGAGGGTGTTATATGGAGCGTCCCCCTCATCCGTCCGCTTCACGGCCACCTTCTCCCCGCTGGGGAGAAGAGGCTGGCATCAACGCTGGCGAACTCCTCTCCCCTTGGGGAGAGGTCGGATTGCCCCGAATTGCCCTTCGCAATTTGGTTGGCAATCCGGGTGAGGGGGCACTTCCGCGAAGCCGGGCGTGGCACGGTCGCTTAGCCAGCGCGCGACGTCTTCCCTGACGGGACATAGACAGGTCTTCGCTGCGGCTGGTTTCGTCGGTGGCATCCGCGGCCGTTTCCACAAGACCCAAGCCGCAGCACATCGGTTGCGGCGTAGCTAGGGCACCTCTACATATTCCGCCAGGCTGACCCCTTTGGGCACATCCAGCCCATCGGCATGCAAGCCTTCGATATGAAAGCGTATTGCGTCGCGAATTTCGGTTTCCACGTCAGGAACCGACGCGCCGGTCGCGATGCAGCCGGGCAGGTCCGGCACGTACGCGGAAAAATTGTTTCCGGCTTTTTCGATCACCACCGCGTAGCGCATGTCATCACTCCTTTAAACCGGACTGCTTGAGGATGCTATTCAGTGTTCCCGGTGCAACCTCTTCAGACGGCTTGCCGGCCACCGTGACGCGGCCGGCTTTGATTTCATGCTTAATATTGGCGATGACTGCCTTTGGTTGCAACCAGATACCAGCTGTCGGTTTCCAGCAGGCGAATGACTTCGCGGACCGTAAGCCGAGGTGGCATCGGTCCTCAGCTGCACCCGCTCGTCGAGCCGCAGGTGTCGCACTTCTCGCACGTGCCGTTCCGCACCATCGTAAAATTGTGGCATTCCGAGCATTCGTTGCCGGTGTAGCCCTGCATCAAGGATTGCTGACGCCTTGTAGCGGCAAGCGCTTTCGCCTCGGCCGCCTCCTGCGCGGCGGCATCGGTGAACAGGCCCGAAGCCTCTTCGGCTTCCTCGTAGACGATATCCTCGACCAGTTCCCTGGCCCGCTCCTCATAGTCACGCTTATAGGCGATCGCTTCGTCGCTGGCCGGCTTCAGCGCCAGCACATTGGAGCCTGAGAACGCCGTCGGCGCCGAGCGAGTGGGGGCGGGAGAGGGACTTGAACCGCCAAACCCCTTAGGGTCGGCGCTCATTCCCGACACCAGTTTGACCGGCGAGACGCCGCGCGTCAGCCCCTTCGAGAACGGCGTCGCCTTGCCTTCGTTGATGCCGCGGCCAAGTGCGGTCTTGTCGAAATCCGACTGGTCGACATGAGCGAGGTCGTGGCGTTCGAGATAGGAAACCGCAAGTTCGCGGAACACATAGTCGAGGATCGACGTGGCGTTCTTGATGGCGTCGTTGCCCTGCACCATGCCGGCAGGTTCGAACTTGGTGAAGGTGAAGGCTTCGACATATTCCTCGAGCGGAACGCCATACTGCAGGCCGAGCGAGATGGCGATGGCGAAGTTGTTCATCATCGCCCGGAAGGCGGCACCTTCCTTGTGCATGTCGATGAAGATTTCGCCAAGACGACCGTCATCGAATTCGCCGGTGCGCAGATAGACCTTGTGGCCGCCGACGACCGCTTTCTGGGTATAGCCCTTGCGGCGGTTCGGCAGCTTTTCGCGGTCGCGATAGAGGCGTTCGACGACGCGTTCGACGATCTTTTCAGTCACCTGCACGGCGCGCTGTGAAGCCGGCGCCGCGATCAGCTGTTCGACGGCATCGTCCTCGTCGTCCTCGACGTCGGCGAGCAGCGAGGCGTTGAGCGGCTGCGAGAGTTTCGAGCCGTCGCGATAGAGCGCGTTGGCTTTCAGCGCCAGCTTCCACGACAGCATGTAGGCGCCCTTGGCGTCTTCCACCGTCGCATCGTTCGGCATGTTGATGGTCTTGGAAATGGCGCCGGAGATGAAGGGCTGGGCCGCCGCCATCATCTGGATGTGGCTATTGATCGACAGCGAACGCTTACCGATCTTGCCGCACGGGCTGGCGCAATCGAACACCGGCAGATGTTCAGCCTTCAGGAACGGCGCGCCTTCCAGCGTCATCGCACCGCAGACATGGATGTTGGCGGCCTCGATGTCCTTCTTCGAGAAGCCCAGCGCCGGCAGCATCTCGAACGAGAAATCGTTGAGCTGCTCGTCGGTGAAGCCAAACGTCTCCTTCACCCAGTCGGCACCAAGCGTCCACTGGTTGAAGACGAACTTGATGTCGAAGGCCGATTTCAACGCTGCGTTGAGTGCCGCGATCTTGTCGTCGGTAAAACCCTTTGCCCTAAGCGAGCCGGGGTTGATGGCTGGCGCCTGGTTCAGATTGCCGTGGCCGACCGCATAGGCCTCGATCTCGGCGATCTGGCTTTCCGAATAGCCGAGCGTGCGCAGCGCTTCCGGGACAGCGCGATTGATGATCTTGAAGTAGCCGCCGCCGGCCAGCTTCTTGAATTTCACCAGCGCGAAGTCGGGCTCGATGCCGGTGGTGTCGCAATCCATGACCAGGCCGATCGTGCCGGTCGGCGCGATCACGGTCGCCTGCGCATTGCGGTAGCCATGCTCTTCGCCGAGCTCGATGGCGCGATCCCAGGCAGCCTTGGCATGGGCGGCAAGCTCCGGCTGCTTCAGGTCGGAGGCGACCAGCGGCACCGGGTTGACGGCGAGTTTCTCGTAGCCGTCCTTGTCGCCATAGGCAGCGCGGCGATGGTTGCGCATGACGCGCAGCATGTTCTGCGCATTGCGGTCGTAATCGGGGAAGGCGCCGAGCTCGGCGGCCATTTCGGCCGAGGTGGCATAGGCCGTGCCGGTCATAACAGCGGTGAGTGCTGCGCAGATGGCGCGGCCCTCGTCGGAATCATAGGGAATGCCTGATGTCATCAGCAGGCCGCCAATATTGGCGTAGCCGAGGCCGAGCGTGCGGTATTCGTAGGAGAGCTTGGCGATCTCCTTCGACGGGAACTGCGCCATCATGACGGAAATTTCCAGCACCATGGTCCACAGCCGAACCGTGTGCTCGTAGGCGGCGATATCGATGCTGCCGTCCGCGTTGCGATAGGGCAGCAGATTGATCGACGCCAGATTGCAGGCGGTGTCGTCGAGGAACATGTATTCCGAGCACGGGTTAGACGCCCGGATCGCGCCGGCCGCGGCGCAGGTGTGCCAGTCGTTCATCGTCGTGTTGAAGTGCAGGCCCGGATCGGCCGACGCCCAGGCGGCATAGCCGATCTTTTCCCACAAATCCCGGGCCTTCAGCGTCTTCAGCACCTTGCCGTCCTTGCGGGCGGTGAGGTGCCAGTCGGCATCCTCTTCGACGGCGCGCAGGAAATCGTCTTTCAGCGAGACCGAATTGTTGGAGTTCTGGCCCGAAACGGTGAGGTAGGCGTCCGAATCCCAGTCGGTGTCGTAGGTCTTGAACGACATCGAGGTGTAGCCCTGCTTGGCGAACTGGATGACGCGGTAGATGTAGTTCTCCGGCACGCCGTCCTTCTTGGCTGCCTTGATCTCGCGCTTCAGCGCGGTGTTGATCGCCGGGTCGAAGCAATCGTCGTCCTGGCCTTCGCAGTTGATGCAGGCCTTCATGATCGCTTCGAGGTGCTTCTTCACGATCTTCGAGCCGGTGACCAGCGAGGCGACCTTCTGCTCCTCATTGACCTTCCAGTCGATGAATTCCTCGATATCGGGATGGTCGGCGTCGACGATGACCATCTTTGCGGCGCGGCGCGTCGTGCCGCCCGACTTGATGGCGCCCGCCGCGCGGTCGCCGATCTTGAGGAAGCTCATCAGGCCGGACGAGCGGCCGCCGCCGGACAGTTTTTCGCCTTCGCCGCGCAGGAACGAGAAATTGGAGCCGGTGCCGGAGCCGTATTTGAACAGGCGCGCTTCACGCACCCACAGGTCCATGATGCCGCCTTCGTTGACGAGATCGTCCTGCACGCCCTGGATGAAGCAGGCATGCGGCTGCGGATGCTCGTAGGAAGATTTCGACTTGGTCAGCTTGCCGGTGAACGGGTCGACATAGAAATGGCCCTGGCTCGGGCCGTCGATGCCATAGGCCCAGTGCAGGCCGGTGTTGAACCATTGCGGCGAGTTCGGCGCGACGCGCTGGGTGGCCAGCATATAGGCGAGCTCGTCGCGGAAGGCGCGCGCGTCTTCCTCCGACTTGAAGTAGCCGCCCTTCCAGCCCCAATAGGTCCAAGTGCCGGCGAGGCGGTCGAAGACCTGGCGGGCGTCGATCTCGGAGCCGTAGCGCTCAGCCTCGGGCAGTTTTGCCAGTTCGGCCTCGTCGGCGACGGAGCGCCACAAGAAGGAGGGGACGTCATTCTCCTCGACCCTCTTCAGCCGCGCCGGCACACCGGCCTTGCGGAAGTATTTCTGCGCCAGGATGTCGGCGGCAACCTGGCTGAACTGCGCCGGCACATCGATGTTGTCCAAGCGGAACACCACCGAGCCATCCGGATTCTTGATCTCCGAAAGCGCCTTGCGGAATTCGATCTCCGCATAAGCCGACTGCCCTTGCTTGGTGAAACGACGCTCGATGCGCATTGGTCCTATCCCTTTGTGTGTCTACATATAGCGCATTTCCCGGGGGATTTCTGCCCCATTGCGAAACGCGCATGTCCGCCGTCTGCCGGCGTTCGAAAACGGCCGGCTCCTTTTCACAGGCTCCGCCCGCCCTGCTGGTCGAACTCCTTGCGAAGTAGCCGTCCAACGCGCTGGCGAACCCTGCGGGTCCCTCAAAACTGAAGTTTTTTCGATTCCCTCAATCGAGGGAAGCTCACACTATCTAGCGCCGAACCTACCTGCAAACACTAAATATAGTGTTAACAGACAATTTATTCCAGTCCGACACTTTTCCCTTTCGTCCCCAAAGACCCCACAATCCCAACGCTTCCGCCGGCCTCGTAAACAGGCGGAAATGCGGCCAAAACGCACATAATCCGGGAAAAAGACCGGGCTCAGAACTTTCCGGTCGCACTCTCAACAGGAGCGCATCGCCTATAAAAGGCGACTCGTTTTGCGCCGTCAAGGATTCGTTTGTGCCGCTTTTGTGACCCCAACATCTTGTGTGTCACATATGTGGATAACGGGGATAGAAAGTGGCCCAGGGAATTTCGATTTGCCCACGCGCGGGCAATCGGCCGCGACAACGCATGCCAAAGCTGGAGTGGCCAAATCGATTCTCTTCGCCAAACAACATCGCCGGTGATGCGCGGCAGGTGCGCGGCTTTGGCCGGTGCGCCTATGCTTGCTCAGGAGAACTGGTGCGGGTCGGCACAGAAATAGGCGATGATCTGGCCAAGGTCCGGCTCGTTGACCATGCGCACGGCCTCGGCGGGGCTGACCCATTTACGGGTGCGCGACCGCTTTTCCTTCCATCGGTCGGCGATCTTGTCGACCTGCAGCGGAAATACCAGGACTTCGCAAGGCACTTCCTCGCCGGAAGCCAATCCCTTGGCATAGAAGTAGCGGCCGGCTTCGTGGTGGGAGACCGTGCCGCGCAGTCCGGCTTCCTCGCCGGCCTCGCGCGCCGCCGCTTCGCAAAGCAGTTCCTTGGCCTCAGGCCAGCCCTTGGGAAGCACCCAGCGGCCGGTATCGCGGCTGGTGATCAGCATGATCTCGACGCCATGCCCGGTATCGCGCCAGGGCAATGCTGCAACCTGCAGGCGGCACGGCGCTGTGCCGAAGAGCCGCTGGACCCTTTCGGCCAAATGGTTGTGCGTTACTGGCCTCGTCAACATCGGAGAAGCTTGCCCCAGCCTCCAGAATCACTTGCCGTCTCGTGAATCTTACGGCTAATCATAAGCAATAAAAGTAAAAAACCTCATACGAACGGGTTAACCACGCCACCAGGCGTCGATTCAGGAAATATCGTGCGCTGCGGCGCTCTTTCAAGAAGTGCTCGCCGGTGCTCTCCGAAGGAACGGCTTGCGCGAATCAGCCGGCGTGGTCGTCAGCGATCGGCTTCTGGTAGGTGAAGCCCATATCCCACGGAAAATAGATCCAGGTGTCCTGGCTGACTTCAGTGACGAAGGTGTCGACCAGCGGCCTGCCTTTCGGCTTGGCGTAGACGGTGGCGAAATGCGCCTTGGGCATCATGGCGCGCACGATGCCCGCGGTCTTGCCGGTGTCGGTGAGGTCGTCGATGATCAGCACGCCGGCGCCGTCATCGGCGAGCAGTGCCGGCGTGACCTCCTTCAGCACCTGCAGCTGCCCCTGGCTGGCGTAGTCGTGATAGGAGGCGACGCAAACCGTCTCAATAACCCGGATGCCGAGTTCACGCGAGATGATAGCGGCCGGAACCAGGCCGCCGCGCGTGATGCAGACGATCGCTTTCCATTGGCCTTTGTTGGCGCCGGCAAGCCGCCAGGCGAGTGCACGCGCGTCGCGGTGGAACTGATCCCAGGAAACGGGAAAGGCCTTTTCGGGAAGGGACATTTTTCTGCGCACTCCGCAGCGCGCGAAAAACCGCGCGCAGACACTTGAAGGAATGCGTGCGGAATTAACTGGAAAGCCTTGGCCTTGGCAAGGGCGGCGGCAGGCGATCCCTGTGGACCTGGTCCTTGTGGACTTACCGTGACAGGAAAGCTGCCACGGGCAGGGTGCGCAGCACCGTGCGGGTGACCCCGCCGAACAGCAGCTGGCGCAGCCAGGAATGGCTGTAGGCGCCAAGTACGAGCAGGTCGGCGCCGGTTTCGGCGACCCTGGTCTGGATCACCTCGTCGACCGAGTGGCCGCCCGATTGCAGCACCGAGACGCTGACGGTGGCGCCGTGCCTGGACAGGGCGGCGGCGATTTCGGCGCCGGCCGCCTCAGGGGCCTCGTCGAGCGTATCCGGCGGGTCGATGACGACAATATCGGTCTTCTCGGCCTCGGTGATGAAGGGCAGGGCGTCGAAGGCGGCGCGCGCGGCTTCCTTGCTGCCGTTCCAGGCAAGCAGCACGTGCTTGAAGCTGGTGATGAGTGGGCCTGAGTGCGGCACGACCAGCACCGGCCGGCCGGCGTCATAGACCAGCGTGTCGACATCGGCGCTCGGATCGCCGCCCGACTCGCGCTGCGCGGCGATGATCAGGTCCGCAGTGCGGACGGTTGGGATGCCGGTCAGCGCGCTGTCTCCGGAAAAGCTCTCGAGGCTGCGCCACTCGAAGGACAGGCCGGAATCCTCGATGTGCCTGAGGAAAACCGCCCGCAATTTTTCTGCGCGCTCCTTATTCATGTCGGCCGAAACCTGCAGGAATTCGGTGTCGGGAAAGCCGGTCGCCGAGGTGTAGGGGACGGGAAGCGCTTCGGCATGAATGCCGATGAGATGGCTCTCGAACCTGTCGGCAAGCGGAATGGCGCATTCGAGCACGCGCTCCGCGTCCTGTTCGTTCTGCAGTATGGCGACGATGGTCTTGAATCGCATGGTAACCCCTCATTTTACGGCGATCGAAACTCGCCCGCATGAAACGTTACAGCACCACGCTTGGTTCCGGCTAATGCATGTCGCCCAAAGGCATGCCCTCGGGCTTGAACCGAGGGTGCGCAGCGGTTGGGATAACGACATGCATAAAAACAAGAACCTAAAGCGCGTCGAATGAATCCTTTCAGACGCGATGCGCTTTAGATCAGCTGGCCGCGCTGGTGAGGCCTGCGACCATCGCCTCGACATCGGCGCGGGCGGCGTCCAGCGCGTCCTGGCTGCGGGCACGAACGACCAGCTCGGTCCAGAACTTGCCGTCGCCATATTTCGGGTAGGAGCCGATAATCGTATCCGGATGCGCCCTCTGGATGTCACCCAGCGGTCCGCCGACCAGGCCTTCGCCGAACGGACAGTGCACCGTGGCCGACAGCATTTTGGTGCCGGCCTTCAGCGTCGGCACCACATTGTCGAGCATGGCCTGGAAAATCGCCGGCACGCCGGCCATGACATGGACGTTGCCGATGCGGAAGCCGGGCGCGATGGACACAGGATTGTCGATATGGTCGGCACCGCGCGGCATCCGCGCCATGCGCTTGCGCGCCTCGGTATATTCGATGCCGCGCGCGGCGTAGCTCGCTTCCAGCATGGCATGGGCCTTGGCGTCGTATTCGCAAGGCACGCCGAAGGCCTTGGCAATGGCATCCGCGGTGATGTCGTCATGCGTCGGACCGATGCCGCCGGTCGTGAAGACGTAGGTATAGCGGGCACGCAGGGCATTTACTGCGGCGACGATCTCGTCTTCCTCGTCGGGAACAATGCGCACCTCCTTCAGGTCGATGCCGATCACCGTCATGATATCGGCGAGGTGGCCGATATTCTTGTCCTTGGTGCGGCCGGACAGAATCTCGTCGCCGATGACCAGCATGGCGGCGGTGACGATTTCAGGCATGGGAGGCTCCGGCAAAAAGTCAGTTGAGATAACGCGGCGGATGGTTGGCGGCAATGCCCGTATTGATAACGCTGCTGCAGCAGAGCAATCGCATCAGGTCGGCTTCGCCCCTCATTGCCCTGCCGGGCATTTCTCCCCGTATAGTGACGGGGAGAAAGACGCCTTCGCAAAGGATTTCGCCAATCTCCAGGGTTGCAGTAGGGGGTGCCGAGATTGCGGCCAGCACCTTCTCCCCGTCACTATACGGGGAGAAGGTGCCGGCAGGCGGATGAGGGGCGGCGCCGACTTCGACAATTGGCCGAGCACCTGCTTTTGTCTGAAGAGATTGCGCTGGCTGCCGCAGCCTAGCAGGAACGCGTCAATGCCTTCAGGCGCATCGCCGACCGCGAGACTGTCACAGGCGCTATTCCTTCACCGCACCGGTCATCGAGGAAACGTAGTGCTCGACAAAGAACGAATAAAGCACGACCACCGGCAGCGAGCCGATCAGGGCTCCGGCCATCAGCGCTCCCCATTCATAGACGTCGGAGCGGACAAGCTCCGTGAGCACCCCGACCGGCACAGTCTTGTTTTCGGACGACTGGATGAACGTCAGGGCATAGATGAATTCGTTCCATGACAGGGTGAATGCGAATATGCCGGCGGAAATCAGGCCGGGCACCGACAGCGGCAGCACGATCTTGGTGAGGATCTGCCACCGGCTCGCCCCGTCAATGAGCGCGCATTCTTCCAGTTCGAACGGGATGGAGCGGAAGTAACCCATCAGCAGCCACGTGCAGAAGGGTACCAGGAAAGTCGGGTAAGTAAGAATGAGCGCGAAGGGTGTGTCGTAGAGCCCAAGGTTGAACACCATCACCGACAGCGGGATGAACAGGATCGACGGCGGCACGAGATAGGCGAGGAAGATCGCGAGCCCGACCTGCCGCGCCCCCGAAAACCTCAGCCGTTCGATCGCATAGGCCGCGAACACCGCAGCCAGCAGCGACAGGAAAGTGGCGGCAGTTGAGATGATGATCGTGTTGAGCAGCCAGCCCGGATAGGACGTGTCGAACAAGAGATAGCGGATGTGCTCGAATGTCGGATGCACGACCCATAACGGATTGAAATTGGCGTAGTCGGTCATCTCGAGATTGGGCTTAATCGCCGTGATCGTCATCCAGTAGAACGGGAACAACAGCACGATGACGAACACCAGTAACGGCAGATAGACCGTCACCAAGCGCCGCGGCAGGCTCTGAAGGTAGCCCATGCCGCCTTCGTCGAGTTCCGGACGTTTCGTTTTTTTTATCGTGGCCATGTCAGTCTCCGCCGCCTTGCTGCCATTTGCGGCGTTGCAGGCCGAAATAGCTGAACAGGATCGCCGCAAGCAGGAACGGGATCATGGCGACCGCGATGGCGGCGCCCTCGCCAAGCTGGCCTCCCGAAATGCCGCGCTGAAACGACAATGTCGCCATCAAATGGGTGGCATTGACCGGTCCGCCGCGGGTCAGCACATAGATCAGCTGGAAATCGGTGAAGGTGAACAGCACCGAGAACGTCATGGTGATGGCGATGATCGGCGTCAGCAGCGGCAGCGTCACAAAACGGAACAGTTGCCAGCGGCTGGCGCCGTCGAGCGTGGCGGCCTCATAAAGCGACTGCGGAATCGTCTGCAAGCCGGCCAGCAGCGTGATCGCCACGAACGGGATGCCGCGCCAGATATTGGCGGCGATGACCGAAGCGCGCGCGTTCACCGGATCGCCGAGGAAATTGATCCGATGGTCGATCAGGCCCATTTCCATAAGCGCCCAGGACAGGATGGAGAACTGCGAATCGTATATCCACCAGAAGGCGATGGCCGACAGCACCGTCGGCACCACCCACGGCAGAAGGACGATCGCGCGGAAGAACGATTTGAAGGGAAGGTTCTGATTGAGGATAAGCGCCAGCCAGAGGCCGAGCGCGAACTTCAGGATCGAGGCGCTTATCGTGTAGAGCAAGGTGTTGAAGACGGAGAGCCAGAAGACCGCGTCATCCGACAAATATTGGTAGTTTTCGATGCCTATGAAGATACCGGGGCGGCCGATTCGGGCATCCGTGAAGCCGAGCCAGATGCCGAGCCCCAGCGGATAGGTGAGGAAGACCAGCAGCAGCGCTGCCGCCGGCAGCATGAAGCCGAAGCCAAGCGCGTTCCGGCTGTCGGCCAGGAGCGACAGGCTCCGCGACAGGATCGACGGACGCGGCTGAACGGCAGCGGACGACACGGCCATAGGACGGCTCCTCATAAGTCTGCTGGCATGGTGGCCTGAGTGGCCGCCACACGATTTCAGGAACCAGACCGGGCAGCGCGGTCGCGGCTGCCCGGCTCGGCTGTGATCAAACGCGATAGTACCGGTTGGCGCGTTTCTCCGCCTCTTCCATCGCCTCCTGCGCCGTCGCCTGGCCGGTCACCGCCTTGGCGAACATGTCGACCAGGACATAGTCGGCCATGGTCGCCGCCGAAGCGTAGCCGAGCGGCCCGGCATAACCGTTGGGACGCAGCGTCGCCGAGGCTTTGGCGTAAGCGGCGTTGTTCGGGTCGGCCGTCCACACAGGATTGTTCTCGAAGGCTTTGAGTGTCTGGCAGCAATAGCCGGCCGAGGAGGTGATCCACTCTGCCATTTGCTGTTCCTCGAACATGAACTGCAGATAGGCCTTGGCCGCGTTGGGGTAGGGCGTGTAGTCGAAGATCACGGCCGTGGTCACCTGGAACAGCTCGACGGATTTTCCGACAGGACCGATCGGCAGGCTGGTCGTGCGCATGTCCTTGGCGATTTCAGCCAGTTTCGGATCATTGTCCTTGTTGGTCTTGGCCGTGTTATACACGGAAATGCCGTTGGCGATGACGCTGAGTTCGCCGGCCAGGAAGGCGCGGTTGTTGTTCACGTCGAGCCAGCTTTCGGTGCCGGGGATAAAGGTCTTGTAGAGTTCCTGCGCGTATTCGATCGCCTTGAGCGTCTCGGGGCTGTTGATCGTCACCTTTCCGCTCTCGTCGACCATCTGGCCGCCATGGCTCCACAGCAGCCAGTGAGCATAGTTGTTGCCGTCGCCGACGCCATGGCCGTGCGTGAAACCGGCCGGATGGCCCTTCGCCTGCAACGCCTTGCAAAGCTCGAGGAAGCTCGCCGTGTCCTTCGGAAACTCCGAGAAGCCAGCCTCCTTCACCCAGCTTTCCCGATAGACGATGGCATTGCCGATGGTGGCCAGGGGCAGGCCGAGGAATTTCCCCTCCCGCGTCGCATATTGCTTTGGTCCGTCGTGCCAGCCGCCGTATTTCGTGCCGAGATACTCACCCAGTTCCGTCACGTCGTGCAGCTTGTCGGGGTACTGATGCGGGTCGTCGAACCAGACCAACATGAGATCTGGGCCGGAGCCGACATTGGCGGCGACCGCCGCCTTGGGGCGGATGTCCTCCCAGCTTTCCTTGTCGACGCGGACCTCGACGCCTGTCGCCTCGGTGAACCGCTTGGTGTTGGCCAGCCATTGATCCTCATCGCCCTGTACGAAGGGCGACCAGCGCAGCATCCGCAGCTTTGCGCCGTCCTCGGGCTTGTATGTCAACCCCTCCTGGGCAAAGGCGGAAGAGCCGACGAACCGGCTTCCCAAGGCTCCCGCCGCCACGCCGGCGGTCGTGCGGATCACGTCACGTCTGGTGAATTTCATGCTCGTCTCCTCCTGTTTATGTCCTTGCCGTGGTTCTTACTGCCGGGTGCGCATGTCGAAGCGCTGCCCGGTTTCGCCATGAAAAAGATGGATGAGGCCGGGCTCGGCCGTAAGCCGTACGGTCTCGCCCGGCGTGAAGGAATGGCGCTCGCGGAAATTGGCGACGATCTCTTCGCCGCCGGCCGTCCGGCCGATGAGCTGCACTTCCGATCCGGTCGGCTCGACCACCGCGACGGTGACCGGAATACCCTGGTCATCGGACAGCTGCAGATGCTCGGGCCGTATCCCCAGCACCACCTGTTCGCCGCTGCCGATCGAAGGTACTGCGGCCAGCGGCAGGGAAATTCCGCCGGAGCCGCGAAAAGACGGTGAGCCGCCATCAGTTGCGATTTCGCCCCTCAGCATGTTCATGGCGGGCGAGCCGATAAAGCTGGCGACGAAGAGATTGTTCGGCCGGTCGTAGAGTTCCAATGGCGGCCCGATCTGCTCGACGATGCCGTCATGCATGACCACGATCTTGTCGGCCATGGTCATCGCCTCGATCTGGTCGTGGGTGACATAGACCGTCGTGGTCTTCAGCCGCTGGTGCAGTTCCTTGATCTCGGCGCGCATCTGCACCCTGAGCTTGGCGTCGAGATTGGACAGCGGCTCGTCGAACAGGAAGACCGCCGGATCACGCACGATCGCCCGGCCCATGGCGACGCGCTGGCGCTGGCCGCCGGAAAGCTGCCGGGGATAGCGCTCCAGCAATGGCACCAGCCCCAGGATTTCGGCGGCGCGCTTAACGCTGGCAGCGCTTTCGGCTTTCGAAACACCCTTGAGCATCAGCGAGAACGCCATGTTCTCGGCGACGGTCATGTGCGGGTAGAGCGCGTAGTTCTGGAAGACCATGGCGACGTCGCGTTCTTTTGGCGCAACATTGTTGACGACACGCTCGCCAATCGCGATCTGGCCGCGCGAAATCTTTTCCAGGCCGGCGATCATCCTGAGAAGGGTCGATTTTCCGCAGCCCGACGGACCTACCAGCGTGACGAATTCGCCGTCATCTATGTCGACGCTGACGCCGTGCAGAATCTCGACGGTTCCGAATGATTTGTAGACATCGCCAATTGCGACAGACGCCATCGATTTCCTCCCGAATGCTTCCTGCGACGTCTTCGAAGGAAACCGCTTTCCTAACTGGCCGCGGCAGCTCCCAAGTTCCTCCCTGGTCACGCGCGATGATGAAACGGTAGCGCTACCAAGGCTGCCTGTAAAGCGGCTGCGCCGCGAGCACTCTTCTTTGTTGCTCTTGATCGTGAGCGTTCCCAGCGGAACTGAAATTCGCCACGTCCGGGATCATAGCAAGAGCATGACTTGTCAAGCCCCAGCTCTTAAAACCAGAGATGCGAGAAGCCATCAGCAACGACACCAGCCTAGTCGGAAACTTCGGTTTGCGGGCGGTCCCGGCCGTCGGCGAGCTCGTCGTGCCATTTGCCGTCGGCATCCTCGTACTGGATACCGTCCGTGGTGCCGGCGACCTGCTGTTCGGCCGAGGCGATCTCGGCTGCCCGCAGCGCGTCCTCGTGGGTGGGGAACGTCTCCGAAAATGTCTCGCCGACCTTGTAGGCCCAGCCCCCGTCATGCTCGACGATCTTGTAGGTCAGCTTCGCCATGAAATCCTCCAGTGGAAAAAGCTCCGTCTGCTCAATGCAGTTTGCCTTGGGGCAGTTTGCCTTGGGGCAATCTCTCGTCGGGCAATCTCTCGTCGGGAACCAGCACGTCCGATTCCTTCGCGGCCTCGACCAATGCCCGGCGCGCATCCGCTGTCGAACGATAACCTTCCAGCACTTTTAGGCAAGTGTCGAGAGCATCGCGATGCCGAGGACCACGATTGAGTGGCCAGACCGTCATCAGGCACTCCGCTGCTTCCTGGGTGCTGCGGATCTCACGGTATTTGCCGACATGGCCAAGTTCGACCACGACCGGCTTTTCAAAAGGCTTGTTGTCCATCATTGCCGCCAACGCGGAGCGGCCGATTTGGTTGCACGCCCCTCCGCGTAAAGGTCCCAAGCGTCGCAGTCGTGGGGCCGCAGCCATGAACGGGGCGGTCACCCCGCCGCCTTCATCCAGTGCTGCATCGTCGTCACCGAGCGGGCAAGCTGCGGCGCCGGGTGGATCGTCTCGCCGAAGGTGGCCGCGGCGCGCCACGCCCAGCGCGGATCGGCGAGGAAGGCGCGGGCCAGAGCCACCATGTCGGCACGGCCCTCGGCAACGATCGTCTCGGCCTGCTTCGGGTCGTCGATCAGGCCGACGGCCCGCGTCGGGATGCCGGCGCCGTTGCGCACGGCGTCCGCCAGATGCACTTGGTAGCCCCGGCCTGTCGGCAGCTTCTGCAGGGGCGAATTGCCGCCGCTCGAGCAGCAGAGATAGGCGACGCCCGCCGCCTTCAGCGCCTTGGCCACTTCGATCGCGTCCTCGACATCGAAGCCGCCATCGACCCATTCCTTGACCGACAGGCGCGCCCCAAGCATCAGCTTGGGCACTGCCTTCCTCACCGCCTTGGCGATCTCGATGACAAAACGCATGCGGTTTTCCAGCGAGCCGCCCCAGCGGTCGGTGCGCTGGTTGGAAAGCGGCGACAGGAACTGGAAGATCAGATAGCCGTGTGCCGCGTGCAATTCGATGAAATCGAAGCCGGCCCGCTCGGCCCGCCTTGCCGCCTCGGCGAAGCGTTCGATGATCTGCAGGATCTCCTCATCCTCCAGCGCCCGCGGCACCTGCCAGCCGGTGTCGTAGGCGATGGCCGAGGCAGACACGATCGGCCACGGGTCCTGATCGGCCTTCAGCGGCCCGCCGCCTTCCCAAGGTTTCTGGTTGGAGGCCTTGCGGCCGGCATGGGCAAGCTGCGTGCCGAACCTGGTGCCGGGCGCGGCGACGCGCTTGGCGGCATCCAGCGCACGCCGGGCGGCGGCCTCGTTGTCGTCGGAATAAAGGCCAAGGCAGCCATGCGAGATGCGGCCGCGCCGCTCGACGTCGGTCATCTCGACGGTGACCATGCTGGCGCCGGACATCGCCAGGTTCATCCAGTGGTACAGGTGCCAGTCGCTGGCTGAACCGTCATCGGCGGAATACTGGCACATCGGCGCCACCGCGATGCGGTTGGGAAAGGTGAGGCCGTCAAGCGTGATCGGCTGGAAAAGGGATGTGGTCATAAAAAACTCCGGGGGAGGGGCTGTCGCTATTTAGGCAATGGATTGCGCCTGCGCCATACACGAGGCGGTGAAGTGCTCTGGACCAGTTGCTCAGCAAATGATGCCGCCCAATCCGGAGCAGGCGCCGTCGGCGAAGCTGCCGATCTCCCACTCGAGGGGGAGATCGAACGGCACGCCGGCCTTCGCCAATCTCAAGTCCTGCAACCTGAAGCGGTTGCCCCGGTCACCTCCCGGCTGCCGTTGCTATCGGGATTGCGCGAAGTCCGATTCGCGACTACCCCTCGCGCGGCAGCACGGAGTTCATCATGGAAGACCGCATTCGCATCCGTTCGGAAGAAGTCCTTTCCGACGACTGGGCCGTCCTGAAAAAGACCGTCCTCGATTATCGCCGGCGTGACGGGCAATGGGAGACGCAGATCCGCCAGACCTACGATCGCGGCGACGGCGCGGTGATCCTGCCTTACGACCCCGAGCGCTCGACGGTTCTGCTCGTGCGGCAGTTCCGCTACCCAGCTTACGTCACCGGCCACCGCGAGCCGCTGATCGAGGCATGCGCCGGCCTGCTCGATGAACACGACCCCGAAACCTGCATCCGCAAGGAGGCGGAAGAGGAACTCGGCTACCACCTGAAGGACGTCGAACGGCTGTATTCGCCTTATATGAGCCCTGGCAGCGTGACCGAGCGGCTCTGGTTCTTCGTCGCGCGCTATTCGCCGACCGACCGCATCTCCGACGGCGGCGGCGCGCCGGACGAAGGCGAAGACATCGAGGTCCTGGAAATGCCGCTGGACGAAGCACTGGCCGGCATTTACGACGGCCGCATCATCGACGCCAAGACGATCATCCTGATCCAGCATCTGAAGCTGAACCCGATCCGGGTGTGAGGGCTTTAATTCCTTTCAGTAACGGGCTGAGATGCAACTGGAGGGGAGCAGATCCATGATTGTCAAAAACTTGTCGAAGTTGTTCGGCGCGACCTCGATGGCTGTCTTTCTCCTGGCATCGACTACCCCATCACACGCTGAATCCTAGACGGATCCGAGCTCGTCGGGATCGAGCACTGGGGTTACAGAACGGCTCAATGGTGTATGAGGAAGGCGCCGGCGGATTGGGAACCTATGCCAGCGGGCCACAGGCAAGCCGCAGAGCGCGCCTGGCAGGAATGGCGAGCAAAGCAGCAGCCGGCAGAGTCGCGCGCTGGCGAACGCTCCTACCTAAGCTGCTAGGCCAAGGTCTTAGATGCTGAGGCAATGGTCTGATCGGCCCTGTTTGGTCCATCCGAAGCCGCGTGAGAGGACGATTAGAACTCCAGATCGCTACTGGCAATGACGAGCGTGGGAGCAAGCGCGCCGGCACCACAACCACGCCCTCGAATACCCCTCCGACGCGGGACGAGGCACGGAATTTGCGACTGCATCATCATATCAGGAAGAGGAGTCAAAATGATGCGTCAAGATGGAACAACAGCGCGAAAAGCAGCAACACGGTGCGTGCCAGAATGGCGCCTCAACAAGAGAACGTTTGAGGTTCCGTACCTCATGAAGCTCGGCAACATTGGCCGCCAGGAAGCGCTGGCTTTGATCGCCAAGCATAATGGGGACAGGGACGAAATCACTGCCGAGCTGTTTTCGCAGAGAGGTCGATCACAATAGCTTACACAATAGGGTTGGACCCATGACCCACCGGGCGTTCGCCGAGAGACTCGAGGATGCTGCCGCGCATATTTCGGAGGTCTCGCGCGCGGACCTGCAAGTCATGTTGATGAACGCAGCCTTGCGGCTGAGGAACACCTCGGGCTTCGCCTTGGAAGCCGAGGTTGACGAGGCGATCGACTTGTTGGCAGCGCAGTTGAAGCTGTCGCGGCCTGAAGTGTTGCAAACGATCGTGCGAGATTGGTTGGTCATTGCCGGCCGGCTGGGTGCCGATACCTTTGATGAGGAGAGCGAGACTGAGGGAATGGCCTAGGCTCGGAACGCGTCGCTGACTCTATCGCCACTCTTCGAGCCCCGGCAACTTCGCGCGCTTCGATCAGCCGGCGGGACCGGCAAAACGCGCCGCGGTCACAGGCGGGCGCCAGGACGCCAAGCGCTTCGCCGGTGTAGGGAGAAATCTGCCAGCCGAAACACACGCTCAGCGCGCGCTCACGCGCCGCGCGGAGGCCGGCCCCGGGCCGCGCATATAGTAGAGCTCTGGCCGGTAACGCGGTGCAACGAATTCGCGAAAGGCTGATGCCAACCGCGTGATCAAAGCCCAATGTTCCATGACCCAAACTTTCCCTTTCAGGAATGCTATGCGCGACCACATCCAGGGGCTCGCGTCCATCGAGGCGCTCCCTATGACCTTGTGTCGGCCGGCGGACATGATGGCAAAGTCCGCGACGCCGACGCCGATACGGTCTCGGGTGATGGACCGCTTGAACAAAACACCGAGTCGGATTGGGCCGCAGTCAGAAATCCCCATGAGGTCTCGGACGACAAGAGAGCCAGCCCTAGGGCCGCGGCCAAGAACACTGCGGGAAGGCCGAACAGAAGCTTGCGCGACATCATTGTCCCAACCTCACACGCCGGTGTTGATATGGAACAGGTCTTTGCGCCCGGCATGCCTGACGCTACGGGAGCAAGAACCGTGCCACGCTTGCCCCGCGCACGATTTCCCGCCGGACTAATCTTAGCCGATGCCGCCTAAGCCGGGGCACGTAGGCGTCCTGTAATGGGTCAATACGCCTTGGCACCGCGATTGCATGGTCAGCTACGCCGGGTGTTGGGACCGGCATTGGGGCGATGGGGGCCTCGCCGCTTCGCGAATGGAGCGGCGAGGTTTTTCATTCAGCCATCAGCCTCTAAGGCGGCTCGACAGCCGATCCGGAGTGACGAGAGGCCGCCAAGATAATCCTGCACATCGATCCTAAGAAAAGACCCCGAGCGGGGGCGGGCTGTCTTCCCCGAGTTCTCCCGCTACCGGTTGACCAGCCACAGAATAATCGAGAGCACGATGCTGATCAGGATCCCGGTGGCGATCGGAAAATAGAACGTGAAGTTCTCACGCTCGATCACGATGTCACCAGGCAGTCGGCCAAGGCCGATCCGTAACAACCACGGCCACAATAGGCCCACCGCAACTATGATGAGACCAACGACAATCAGGGTTCGCGACATGGGGCTGCGTCATGCCAGAAACAATTAGCGCGGGGACAGAGCACTAGCAGAATCCCGTTATGTTCACTGAAACAAAAGCCAAGGATCGGGCCGTTTGCAATCTGACGTCCCACACTCTGGCGACTCCAGTAGACCCTCCCGCTGCCGGCGGGCTTTTTGTTCCGCCTGAGGGACATTTCTGCCGCCGCGCTGTGGCCAGCGCGGCGGCAGAGTGAAGGTCTTCGAAAAGAGCACGGGCGAGCCGCCCTTCAGTGGTGATGGGCGGAAACCTTCTTGACGTATTCGGACACCAGTTCCGTCGGTGCCGACTGACTGACGTCGCCGACGCTAAGGATGCCGACCATCCGCATATTCTTGTTGATCACCGGCAACCTGCGGATTTTCAGTTCTTCCATGTGCCGTACGGCCTTGGCCAGATCGTCGTCTTCGCGGCAGCAGTGAATGCCGGCCGTCATGACATCGCGTGCCGTTGCGGTGCGGCTGTCGAAACCATCCTCCGCCAGTCCTTTGCAGACAATATCGCGGTCGGTCACCATTCCGATCAGTCGGTCGTTCTCTCCGATGGGAATCGACCCGATATCCTGGGCTCGCATCATTTTCGCCAGTTCGGTTACAGCGATTTCGGGGCTGACCCAGTCGACACCCTTATGCATTGCGTCTTTGACTTTCATGGCGGACCTCCCTTGCTGGGGTTGGAGAATATCCCTCTGTCCCATGTTACCGCGGACGGGGCTTGGCTGCCAGAGTTCGTTCCTCCTGCCGACAGAATAGCGAGTACGAACGAATGTTCCGCTTGGCATTTCAGCAAGAGCTAACGGAACGGAAACGGCTCTCCGCTATTAAATCAAATTCGAGTTTTGCGTGGGGCGTTCCGATGAGTAAGCGCGCCGGGGACCGGCTGGAGTTTATCGAGCCGTTACTGCCGACCCTGGTGGAGAAGCCGCCCGAGGGAGGCGACTGGATCCACGAGGTCAAATGAGGCCTTCCTCTCGATCGCTGCCGATGTAAGGCGCCTTGCCGCGGCGGAGGCGACGTCATGAGCGAGCAACGCCGATGTCGGACGCGCCTGTGATGTATGCGCGATAATCCGCGTCTGCGAACTGGCGGTCGAACAAGCCCGCTGCCTCACGGCGGCGGGGCTTTTTCATTGCCTTCCGGCTACCCCTACGGCTATCCAGAGTCGACTTTTCCAGGGTATCCGCGAGATCCTAAAAAACCAGATTATCATTTGATTTCAATATGGTGCGGACGACGGGAGTCGAACCCGTACGATCAGAGATCGAGGGATTTTAAGTCCCTTGCGTCTACCAATTCCGCCACGTCCGCAGGCCAGTCCTTTTCAGACGCCAGCCAAAGGCCGTCAAGCCATCTTCTGCCATCGAAAAATCTGATCCTGGAAGCACGCCTTTGTCGCTGCGCTGCAAACACCCCTCCACTTCGTC
Organism: Mesorhizobium sp. WSM4840; assembly: GCF_055811755.1. Taxonomy (NCBI): domain Bacteria; kingdom Pseudomonadati; phylum Pseudomonadota; class Alphaproteobacteria; order Hyphomicrobiales; family Phyllobacteriaceae; genus Mesorhizobium; species Mesorhizobium sp. WSM4840. The sequence continues at coordinate 80,835 of NZ_JBVVQD010000017.1, read as the reverse complement.
ATCCCAGGGCGGAGCAAGGAGCGAAGCGACGGGGCGCAGACCCTGGGATCCTCGCCGTTACCCGCCGGCAGTGCTCCGGCGGACCAGAACCGAACGCTACCACCCGGTTCCGCGAAAAAGCTCGAATCACTCCCGATTGGTCGTCTCGATCAGGTCGATGTTCCATTGGCGCGGCCAGCGCTTGAGCGACTTCTCGCGCTGGATGGCGTGGCGAATGCCGAAATGTTCTTCGTACCAGACCAGACCGCTGCACGCCGTAGCGGCTGGTGAAGCGGGAGCCTTCGCCGGATTTGTGCTCCGGCATGCGGCCGAGATCATGGCGAGCCGATGTAGATCGTGCCGCGCTTCCGGCTCGCGGTCATGGTGGCATAGCCGGTCATGGTGGAAAGGTAGCTGGCGCCGTTGCGGATACAAGCGTCGTTCTGAGCCGTTGCATTCTTCGGCTGAGGTAACGGAATGGATCCCAGGGTCTGCGCCGCGTCGCTTCGCTCCTTGCTCCGCCCTGGGATGACGAAGTCGCAGGGGCCGGCTAATCGCAGACCTTGGAGATTGGTGGTTGCAGGCGGGTCGTCAGCGACGGTCAGTCGAAGAACCAAATCCTCTGTGCAGAGGAACTGGTACAAAACCGCCTTGGCGGCAGGTCCGTGGCGCAAATCAGCGCCGTGCCGAAATCCACAGCCTAGCTGCACCGCGACCCGGCCAGCGGCAACCCGTCCAGCGCGGGGCCAATCACCCGCTGAGATTCAAACAAGATCGCTGGAACCATTTCGGCGCGGCTGAGTTTCGGACTGAAGCTACTGGAACCCCTGACATGGCAGAGTTTGACACAGGACAAGGGAAGTCTGTTTCCAACGCCGTACGGCAATTGCTCCGTTCCGAAGATAATCGCCGGCATTTGCACGACGTGCTAAATCTTGCCGTCGACCCACGACTGCCCAGCACCCTTGCCTCATTGCTTGAGGTGCTTGATCAGGCTAGGCGGGAACCATTTCGGCAATCCCGAAACGAGCGATGACCGGGTAAAACGCGCTAATCTTCTCCTCCACCCCATGGCTCAACGCTACGATATTGAGAAGACACCTGAAGGCACCTGGGACATCATCGATATGTTCACGGGGCTGCCGGTTGTCGAGGTGGGCGTCCCCTTGATCGACATGGCGATCGAAGAGGCCGACGATCTGGTCGAGCTTCTCAACAGCCGCGACAGGGAACAGCGGGACGATACTTAACGGCCGCTTCCCAGGCCACCGCGAAAGCGCGTCCCCCGTTCGGAGGATGCGTTCGGGCTTGCTGACTTGGTAGGCTCCAATTGGTAAGTGGTTCAGCGTCTATTTTGACGCTGTCCCCTACGAACCAAATGGAGAGATTGTCATGCTCAAGCTCGCCTCTGCTCTGGCGCTGCTGCTTTTTGGGACAGCGCCTCTGTTTGCCGACGACATGCCGATGAACGCGGACAGCATCAAATGGGGGCCTGCTCCTGCTGTCCTTCCGGCTGGCGCGGAACTGGCCGTTATGGCTGGAGATCCCTCAAAGGACGGCGCTTATGTGCTGCGGTTGAAGACGCCTGCCGGCTACAAAATTGCCGCACACAATCACCCCACCTCGGAATATGTAACGGTGCTTTCCGGTAACTTCCATATTGGAATGGGCGATAAGCTCGACGAGACGAAAGGCACCGAACTGACTGCCGGCGGCTTCGGGATTGCGCCGGCCGGAATGAATCACTTCGCGTGGACGACAAGCGATACGATTATCCAGGTTCATGGCGACGGGCCGTTCGCGATCACCTACGTCAATCCGGCGGACGATCCGAGCAAAAAGTGACAATTTCTGGGAGTGCAAAGACCCTCTGAACGGCCGGATCAGGCAATTCGAGTTTCTGATCGAAGGTTTCCCCGAACGTCGATTCAGAAAGATCCGCTAACGAGGGGCAACCTGGTCTGCCCAAACTGATTCGTATTCCGGTTGGGGGAGCTTGCCGTGCATGGCGCCTGAAACAGAAACCCGCCATGGCGGCGGGTCGTTGGCGCAAATCAGCACCGTGCCGAAATCAACAGCATAAATGCCGTCACGAAGCAACGAATCGCGGGCTCGCGACGAGACCCGAAAATCGCGGTCGATGTTAAGGCCGGGGAGCGCCCAAGCATCCGCTGATCTTGCTGGTCAAAACGCCATCGGCTTGGCACAGTCGGGAAAACAGGAGTCTCTTCATGGCGAAGACCGCGCGTGCGACGAAACCAAAACCTTGGGCCGAGGCGGCGACGCATCTGGTCGACGTCGCGATGGGCAGGAGGCCCGCCGATCTCGTCATCCGCAACGGGCGCTGGGTCAACGTTCACTCCGGCGAGATCATCGCCGGCACCGACATTGCCGTTGCCGGCGGCCGCTTCGCCTATTGCGGGCCGAATGCCGGTCACGCCATAGGGCAGGGCACCAAAGTGGTCGATGCCGGTGGGCGCTATCTGGTGCCAGGCCTTTGCGACGCGCACATGCATGTCGAGAGCGGCATGGTGACGGTGACGGAGTTCTGTCGCGCGGTCATCCCGCACGGCACCACCTCGATGTTCATCGACCCGCACGAGATCGCCAACGTGCTCGGCCTGCCGGGTGTGCGGCTGATGCATGACGAGGCCGTCGCCATGCCGATCAACGTGCTTGTGCAGATACCGTCCTGCGTGCCTTCGGCGCCGGGGCTGGAGCATGCCGGCGCCGAGCTGACGGTCGCCGATGTCACCGAGGCGATGGCGTGGCAAAACATCATCGGGCTTGGCGAGGTTATGAACTTTCCCGGTGTCGCGGCCAACGATCCGGTGATGGCGGGCGAGATCGCCGCGACGGTAAGGGCGGGCAAGACAGTCGGCGGCCATTACGCCTCGCGCGATCTCGGCCTGCCGTTCCACGGCTACGTCGCCGGCGGCCCCGAGGACGACCACGAGGGCACGCGCGCTGAGGACGCCATCGCCCGCGTCCGCCAGGGCATGAAGGCGATGCTCAGGCTGGGCTCGGCCTGGTACGATGTCGCCTCGCAGATCAAGGCGGTGACAGAGAGCGGGCTCGACCCGCGCAACTTCATCCTGTGCACCGACGACAGCCATTCCGGCACGCTCGTCCATGAGGGCCATATGGACCGGGTGGTCCGCCACGCCATCAGCCAGGGACTGAAGCCGGTGACAGCGATCCAGATGGCGACGCTCAACACCGCCCAGCATTTCAGGCTGGAGCGCGAGCTGGGTTCGATCGCGCCGGGGCGGCTCGCCGATCTGCTGATCGTCTCCGATCTGGCCGCAATGACCATCGACGAGGTCTATGGCCGCGGCGTCAGGCTGGCCAAGGGCGGCAAGCTCGACATCGACATTCCGGCCTATGACTATCCTAAGACGGCAAAGAACACCGTCAAGCTCGGCAAGAAGCTCAAACCAGGGGATTTCGACATCATGGCGCCCATCGGCGCCAACGAGGTGCGGGTGCGGGTCATCGGCGTGATCGAGAACCAAGCGCCGACGCGGGCGCTCGAGGCCGATCTTCCGGTCGAGGACGGGCTGGTCGCCATGGACCGCCGCAACGACGTCTGCCAGATCGCGCTGGTCGAGCGCCACCGCGGCACGGGCGGCGTCACCAATGCCTTCGTCTCCGGCTTCGGCTATATGACCGACTGCGCCATGGCCTCCAGCGTGGCGCATGATGCGCACCACATCATCGTCGTCGGCACCTCCAAGCAGGACATGGCATTGGCGGTCAACCGGCTGGGCGAGGTCGGTGGTGGCGTCGTGCTGTTTTCCAAGGGCAGGGAACTGGCGCTGGTCGAAATGCCGATCGCCGGGCTGATGTCGGACGAGCGCGCCGAAATCGTCGCGGCCAAGGCCGACAAGCTGACCGAGGCGATGCGCCAGATGGGCTGTTCGCTGAACAACGCCTACATGCAGCACTCGCTGCTGGCGCTGGTCGTCATCCCGGAACTGAGGATTTCCGATGTCGGCCTGATCGACGTGACGACGTTCCAGAAGGTCGACCTGTTCGTCTGACAACGACCAAGGGCGAGCCCACGTCACTCAACCGCCGGTGGCGATGGTCAGCACCCTGAACGGCGTGGTGATGACGATCTCGGCGACGGAGCCGACGGCCTTGCCGATGCCCTGGCCGAGATTGTCGATCGGCTGCGCCGGATTGGCTTCCTCCGATGCCAGGCCGGCTGGCGCGCGCAGCCGGTCGCCGAGCAACTGCACCAGGAAAGGGTTGTCGGCGAATTTGGCGTGGTTCAGGCGGTCGCCGCCTTTGGTCTTGCTCAGGTCGACCACCGAAACGCCATAGCTGGCGAGGTCGGCCGCGTCGCCATAGTCGCCGACGCGCGGCTTGTCGCCGGAGATCAGGGAGGACAGCCTGAGGGCGCGATCGTCGCCCGAAAGCAGGATGGCGAAAGGCTTGTCGGGCTTGCCGTAGCGGATCATCTGCTTCTTGAACACATCGACGTCGATGTCGGGCGAGGCCAGGATGACATAGCCGAGCTTGTCGCTGAGATCGCGGTCGCCGGTGATGGCAAGCTGGCGCAGCGCTTCCATCGTCACCCAGGTACCCATCGAATGGGCGATGATGTCGATGCTCTTGGCCTTCGTCTTGGCCAGCATGCGCAGCGTCTCTTCGAGATCGTCGCGCGCGGCGTTGGCGCTTTCCTTGTCGTAGATATAACCCGTGGTCTTGCCGCTCGACGCCCATGAGAACAGCACCGGCGTGCCGGAGTATTTCGTGTCGTGCGCGATCTGCGTCAGCCGGTAGATGCCGTCGTTGAAACCGTTGTTGAAGCCGTGCACGAAAACCAGGGCGCGGTCGCCGCGCATCGCGATGTCGGCGCCGACCGCCTTGGCGAATTGCGGGGCGCCTTCGTAGAATTCGACCTCAGTTGCCGTGAAATCCTTCGCCGGATTGCTGTTGGCGGTGCCCCTGACCCGCTCGATGGCGCCGACCCGATGGATCTTCGGAACGGTGACCTCGACGCTGGCAAAACTGGTGGTCGGTGAACGATCACCATCAAACACCTGCCGCGGATCTTTCGTCGCCTTTTTTCGGGTGGTGGCGACGAAGATCTCATGTCTGGCGGCGATGTCGGAGGCAGGCACCGTGACGGTCGTCGTGTTGAGAAGGTCATGTGTCTTGCGACCGGCGCAGCCGGTAACGGCGAGCGCAAACGCTACGGCGAGAACAACCTTCGAACGCACGGTCACGCAGGCTCCCGCAGGAGGGACGTCAAGCTGGTGACGTCGCTCGCCATTTCGATAAAGCCGGGGGCCGGCCGGTCCAGTTGAAAGTGATACGGCGCTGCCGCAACCGTCACCATGCGGGACGAAAGTAACAGGGCGTCGAACGCACCTCACTGCCCGAGCAGGCTGATGCGGTCGGTCACGTCGCGGTCGCTGGCAAATCCGTCATCCTCGCGCAGCCGCTGGCCGATCATCTTCACCAGTTCGGGGTTGTCGGCAAATTTGGTGTGGTTGAAGCGATCCGATCCCTTGACGCTGGAGAGATCGACGACGCTCACCCCGTAGTCGGCGAGGTCGGCCGCGTCCTTGTAGTCGCCGACGCGCGGCCGCGAGCCGGCGATCAGGCCGGAGAGCCGCAGCGCCCGGTCGTCGTCGGACAAAAGCAGGATGAATGGCTTGTTCGGCTTGCCGTAGCGGCGCATCTGGCTCTTGAACACGTCGACATCGATGTCGGGCGAGGCCAGCACGACGTCACCGAGCTTGCCGCTGAGATCGCGGTCGCCATTGATGGCGAGCTGGCGCAGCGCTTCCATGGTAACCCAGGTCCCCAGCGAATGGGCGACGATGTCGATGCGCCGCGCGCCGGTCTGCGAAAGCATTCTCAGCGTCACTTCCAGTTGATCGCGGGCAGCACTGGCGCTTTCCCTGTCGTAGACATAGTCCCGGGTCTTGGCGCCCGACGCCCAGGAAAACAGCACCGGCGTGCCCGGGTAACCGGAATCATGGGCGATCTGGGTGACGCGGTAGACGGCGGCGTCGAAGCCGGTGTTGTAGCCATGGACGAAGACCATGACGCGGCCGCCGCGCGCGGCGATGTCGGCACTGAGCGCGCTGGAGAATTTCGGCGCGGTGTCGTAGCCGACGACGTCGGAGGCCATGAAGTATTTGGCCGGGTCGTTCGACTTGCCGCGCGAGCGCCGCTCGATCTGACCGGTTTCATGGGTCCCCGGCACAGTGACGTTGGCGCGGGCATAGTTCAACGTGGCCGAGCGCTCACGGTCGAAAACCTTGCTGGGATCGTCGGAGCGCTTGCGCGTCGTGGCGATGAAGATGCTGTGGTTGCCGGCGATGTCCGTCACCGGCGCGGACACCATGGCGCTGCCGAGCAGTTCCTCGGTCTGCCGGCCGCCACAGCCGGCAACGAGCAAGGCAAGGACAAGGATGCAAATCTTCTTCAACTCTAGAATTCCACTCCGGCCGAAAGGCTTAATCCAACCTCCGCGAACCCTCCCGGACAGCCGAAGTGCGGCAGAAGTAAGTCATATCCACCCGAAATGCGCTCAGCGCCGCGCGACAGCCATCGCACTGTTGCGCGAAAGCCAAAATGGCGGCAGGCGCCACTATTCAGGGTTGCGCTGCCCCTCATTGCCCTGCCCGTCCTCCGCAGCAGCTGCGCTGCAGCTGCGGAGGGTGGACCGGGCATTTCTCCCCGTATAGTGACGGGAAGAAAGACGCCTTCGCCAAAGATTTCGCCAACCTCAAGCGTTGCAGGAAGGGTGCCCAGGTTGCGGCCAGCTCCTTCTCCCCGTCCCTATACGGGGAGAAGATGCCGGCAGGCAGATGAGGGGCAGCGCCGACATCGACGATTGGCTTTTCCAGCATGAGTTTATCTTAAGCGATTGCCCTGATCAAACACGTACGGCGTGTGCTAGCTTCGCGAACATCACAGACGATCCCGGGGTAATTTTTCCGATGACCAGTTTCTCCTCCCGCGTCGCTGCCGCCGCTGCTGCGATCCGCCGGATATTCCCGGAGACGCCACTGCAGGAAAACGACTATCTGTCGAAGAAGACCGGCGCGCGCGTGCTGCTGAAACGCGAGGACCTGTCGCCGGTGCGCTCCTACAAGATCAGGGGCGCCTTCAATTTTTTCCGCAAGGCGCTCGATGCTGGCAACGATGCCGAGCTGTTCGTCTGCGCTTCCGCCGGCAACCATGCGCAGGGCTTTGCCTTCGTCTGCCGTCATTTCGGCAGACGAGGCATCGTGTTCATGCCGGTGACGACGCCGCAGCAGAAGATCGACAAGACGCGGCTGTTCGGTGGCGAATTCGTCGAGATCAGGCTGGTCGGCGACTTTTTCGACGACTGCTACCGCGCCGCCTTCGAATTCACCGAGAGTGCCGGCGCGCACATGGTGCCGCCGTTCGACCACAAGGACATCATCGAGGGGCAGGCGACCGTCGCCTACGAGATGTCAGGCCAGATGCCGGGCGCGCGGATGCCCGACATCATCATGCTGCCGGTCGGCGGCGGCGGCCTGGCGGCCGGTGTGACGCATTATTTCGCCGACCAGCGCCGCGACGCGCGTTTCGTCTTCTGCGAGCCGGCCGGCGCTCCAAGCCTGAGCGAGAGCCTCGCCACAGGCAAGCGCATCAAGCTCGCCAGGGTCGACAATTTCGTCGATGGCGCGGCGGTGGCCGAAATCGGCCGCGAGCCGTTGCGGCATCTCAGGGCGTTTGCTGCTGACGCAGTGCGGCTGATCCCGGAAAACCGGCTCTGCGCGACCATGATCGAGATGCTGAATGTCGAAGGCGTGGTGCTGGAGCCAGCCGGCGCACTAGCGATCGACGCGCTCAAGGATTTTTCGAAGAAGGAAATCAGGGGCAAGACCATCGTCGCGGTGGTTTCGGGCGGCAATTTCGATTTCGAGCGGCTGCCGGACGTGAAGGAAAGGGCGCTGCGTTTCGAGGGGCTGAAGAAGTACTTCATCATCCGCTTTCCGCAGCGGCCGGGCGCGCTGCGCGACTTCCTCGAATTGCTGGGGCCCGACGACGACATCGCCCGCTTCGAATATCTGAAGAAATCAGCGCGCAATTTCGGTTCGGTGCTGATCGGCATCGAAACCAAGGACCGCCGCAATTTCGAGTTGCTCAACGCGAATTTCGAGGCCGAGGGCGTCCAGTATCAGGATATCACCGACAACGAGACTCTGGCCGGGTTCATCATTTGAGCGCCCGAGTATGAGTGCCCAAGCGAAGATATTCGTTGCGTTGTTTTCCGGCATCAATGTCGGCGGCAACCGCATCGTCAAGATGGCCGAACTCCGGTCGTTCTTCGAGGAGCTCGGCTTTGGCGACGTCGCCACCTATGTGCAGAGCGGCAACGTTGTGTTCCGTTCGGCAAAGGGCGATGCCGCCACTCTGACCAAACAGCTGGAAGCGGCCTTCGAGAAGAAATGGGGATTTCACTCGCGCATCATGGTGCGCGATCTCGGCTGGTTCGAGCGGCTGGTGGCGGAAAATCCCTATCCGGAAGTTGCCGGGGAACCGACGAAGCTTCACGCCTATGTGCTGGAGCGCTCCCCGAACACCGATGAGGTCGCACGGCTGGCCGAAAAATGCACCGGTCCCGAACGGTTCGAGATCAGGGGCGATGTGCTTTACCTTCACGCCCCGGAAGGCCTCGGCAAATCGGTGTTTGCCAACCTCATCCCGCGCACGCTGAAAGTGCCCGGCACCGCTCGCAACTGGCGTACGGTGCTGATGCTGCTGGAGATGGCCGGCCGAGGCGGCTGAAACATAGCCGCCTAGGCTGCCGAAGCCTTTTTCCAGTCGAAGGTAAGCTCTTCGCGGAAAGCGAAGCGTTTGATGTGGTCGGCGACGACCGTTTCCAGGCGCTCCAGCGAGCCGGGTTCGTCAGTGGTTACCGCGATATGCAGCGCTGCCGGATCGGCATCGAGGACCGTGCGGCCCAGTGAGAGGTCGATGGTGCCGTGGTTCGGATCGAACTCGACGGGAAACTTGTGCGCCCAGTGCTTGCAGAGCTGCTGCAGATAGCGGCTCGCATGTTCAGTGGCGACATCGGCATGGCTGATCGGCATGAATGGATTTCTCCCTAATGTGGCTGGCTACCAGCTTCCGGTGTTCGGCATCGAAGCCCAAGGCTCGGCCTTGGCCTTGGCCGGGCCTTTCTGCAGAAGCTCGATCGAGATGCCGTCCGGCGATTTGACGAAGGCCATGTTGCCGTCGCGCGGCGGCCGGTTGATGGTGACGCCCTTGTCCATCAGCCGCTGGCAGGTGGCGTAGATGTCGTCGACCTCATAGGCGAGGTGGCCGAAATTGCGGCCGCCCTTGTAGTCCTCCGGATCCCAATTGTAGGTGAGCTCGATCAGCGGCGCCTTGTGGGCGATGCCGCTCTGCTCGTCCTCAGGCGCGGCGAGGAAGATCAGCGTGTAGCGCCCCTGTTCGTTTTCGTGGCGGCGCACTTCCTTGAGGCCGAGCTTGTTGCAGTAGAAATCGAGCGATGCATCGATGTCGGCGACGCGGACCATGGTGTGGAGGTAGCGCATGTGATCTTCCTCGAAATGTTGCGTTGCGGCGGAACATAGGGGCCACCCGGCCAAAGGGCAATTCCCGATAGCCGGTCGCGCCGGCAAACAACAAATCCGGTATTCCTGCAATGAACCGTGAAAAAAGGCACGGAAGGTCTTGCACACAGCGGAAGCGGCAGTGTTAATCTAACGTCAAGAATCAGTTGCGGTATTCTTGGAAAAAGGGGGGCGTTGTTATGGGGGAAAAGGCCTCTTTCATGGGGCGGGACGGAACCGGTAACGCCTTGCGAAGGGACGAGAGCGGCGATGCGGCCGATCTCGTCGAAGTTGCGGGCGCCATCAAATGGTTCGACGTGGCCAAGGGCTATGGTTTCATTCTTCCCGATGACGGCGTTTCCGGCGATATTCTCCTCCATGTGACGTGTCTTCGGAAGGACGGTTTCCAGACCGCCCTGGAAGGCGCTCGCGTCGTCTGCCTCGTCAAGCATGGCGAGCGTGGATTGCAGGCGTTCCGTGTGCTCTCCATGGATCTCACCACGGCGACCCATCCGGCGGAAATGCAGGATCAGCGCACGCATGTCTCGGTGACGCCGGAAAGCGGTCTCGAGCGGGCGCTGGTGAAATGGTTCAACCGCACCAAGGGGTTCGGTTTCCTGACGCGGGGCGAGGGCACCGAGGACATCTTCGTCCATATGGAAACGCTGCGCCGCTACGGCATTACCGAGCTCAGGCCGGGGCAGGTCGTGCTGGTCCGCTTCGGGCGCGGCGACAAAGGCCTTATGGCTGCCGAAATTCACCCGGATATGGGTACCTTGCCCGTCTCGCACTAAGGTCCCATTCCGATCGAATCGGGACGCTACTTGGTGCTTTCTGCTTGACCATGATCTTTTCCGAACCGTAGGTTCGGGATCATGGTTTAGGGCGATGGCCGAGGATTCTGAATGACTTACAGGAACTGGCTGACAACGGGCGTAGTCTGCGCCGCGATCTCCTTTGTCGTCGCCACAGGCGCTTTCTTCCATTCGCAGCAACCGGCTTCGGCAGACAGCCGAGCGATGATCCTTGCCGTCGACCCGCAGCCGCTGGTCGCGGTGACGAAAGCCGGCGAACGCTCATTCTCCGTCGAGATCGCCGACACCTCCGCCGAGCGCGAGGCCGGCCTGATGTTTCGCGAGGAGATGGCCGACGATCATGGCATGCTGTTCGTGTTCGAGGAGGCTCGGGATGTCAGCTTCTGGATGAAGAACACGCCGATGCCGCTCGACCTGATCTTTGTCGGTCCGGACGGCAGGATCCGGTCGATCAAGCAAGGCGAGCCGCAATCCGAGGCGATGATTTCGCCCGGCGAGCCGGTTCGTTTCGTGCTCGAGCTCAAGGCGGGCACCGCCGCCAGGGGCGGCATCAAGGACGGCGATTTGCTGCGCCACCCGGCAATCAGCACTGCGCAAAACTGAACGCGCAGGATCCGTCGCAGATGCAGTTTTTCTCACATGACGGCTTTGACCTCGCCTTCCTCGACCGCCAGCCGGCAACGGGGCAGGGCGATCCGGTGCTCATGATCCACGGCTTTGCCTCGACCCATTATGTCAACTGGGTGTCGCCCGGCTGGTTCAAGGCGCTGAACGATGCCGGCTACCGCGCCATCGCCTTCGACAATCGCGGCCATGGCGCCTCGTCGAAGAGCTATGAAGAGGCCGATTATACGCCCGCAAAAATGGCTTCCGACGGGGCAGCGTTGCTGACCCATCTCGGCATCGAACGTGCCCATGTCATGGGCTATTCGATGGGCGCGCGGATATCTGCCTTCCTGGCGCTTTCCGATCCGGACAAGGTGGCGACACTGGTCTTCGGCGGTCTCGGCGTCGGCATGGTCGACGGCGTCGGCGACTGGGATCCGATCGCCGCTGCCCTTCTGGCCGACGATCCCGATACCACCAGCCATTCGCGCGGCCGCTCCTTTCGCGCCTTCGCCGACCAGACCCGCAGCGACCGCCGCGCGCTGGCCGCCTGCATTGCCACCTCGCGGGAATTGCTGGCCGAGGCCGACATTGCGCGCATTGCCCAGCCGACGTTGATTGCCGTCGGCACCAAGGACGATATCGGCGGTTCGCCCGACGAACTGGCCGCCTTGATGTCGAACGCCAGGGCTTTTCACATCGAGGGCCGCGACCACATGCTGGCCGTCGGCGACAAGACATTCAAGCAGCGGGTGCTGGAGTTCTATGCTGAAAATCCGCTGTGAGTAGTAGGTGCGCCTCTTCCTTCTCCCCTTGTGGGAGAAGGTGTCGCCGAAGGCGACGGATGAGGGGTGTTCCAGCTTGAAACCGACCGCACTCCGGCCAGCACCCCTCAACCGTCTTGGCGCTGCGCGCCAATCCACCTTCTCCCACAAGGGGAGAAGGAAGAAGCCAAGTCATGCCTCAAGCGCTTCGATCGAACGCGCCATGTTTTGCCGAGCCTGAGCCTCGAACCGCTGCCGGAACTCCTCGGTGTGAAAGATATGCGGGCGGGCGAGGAAACTCTTCAGAACAGCACTGCGACCGGCACGCCAGATCGGCTCTTCCACCCAGCCATATTCGCGGCGAACCGCCTGTTCATAGGCGTCGAACGCATCCGGCGCCGCACCCAGGATCGCCAGGTCCATGTCGAGAAACAGCGCTGCGTCGCCGACGGCATTCTCGTCGTCAAAGTGCGGCAATTCATGCGTCGCGGTGGCGATGATCATCGCCGTGATGTGGCCGAGGCGCTGCGCATCCGTACGGCCGGCGAGCCCTTTCTCGGCAAGGACGGCACTCCTCGCCTCGTTGTCCTTGGCCCGGCTGTCATAGATGGCATCGTGAAACCAGATCGCCGCCTCGACCGCTTCAGGATCATGCAGCAATGCCTTGTAATCATTGGCCAGCGCCAGCATCGCCTCAATATGGGCAAGGCTGTGATAGTGGCGGTTTTCGGCCTGATAGAGCGCGGAAAGCTCGTGCTTCAGCGGCTCGTTGATCAAGGGTTCGTTTTCCATGGCTGCTTGAATTTCCGTGAACCAAATCCATTTGACAAAGCACTAAGGAAAATTGAGTTCAACCGTGCTATGATCTGGCTTATAGAGCATGTCGCGCAAAAAGTGCGCAGCGGTTTTGGGACAACGACATGCTCAAGACAGGCACTTAATGCGCATCGCTCTGAAACACTTTGATCGCGATTCGCATTATGCGGCCGGAGAATAGGCAAGCCGCCAAGCCAGAGACATTGGACGGCCGGAGACCATTGATGAACAGCGTTACGATTGCCCGCCCGACCATGGTGAAGCCGATCGACCCGATCTGGCGCTCGATCCGCGACGAAGCGATGGAGGCGGTCAACCGCGATCCGCTGCTGGCGGCGTTCCTCTATTCGACCATCCTTAACCAGGAAAGCCTGGAGGAAGCGGTCATCCATCGGCTGGCTGAGCGGCTCGCCCATCAGGATATCGGTTCCGATCTCATCCGCCAGACGTTCAAGGCGATGGCAGCCGACGACATGGACTGGTCGTCGACGGTGCGTGTCGACATCCAGGCCTATTACGACCGCGATCCGGCCTGCGACCGCTTCATCATGCCGGTGCTCTATTTCAAGGGTTTTCATGCCATCCAGACGCACCGGCTGGCGCATTGGCTATGGAACCAGGGTCGCCAGGATTTCGCGCTCTACCTGCAGAGCCGGTCGTCCTCGGTGTTCCAGACCGACATCAACCCGGCCGCCCGCATCGGCAAAGGCATCTTCCTCGACCACGCCACCGGCCTCGTCGTCGGCCAGACGGCGGTGATCGAGGACGACGTGTCGATCCTGCACGGGGTGACGCTGGGCGGCACCGGCAAGGCCGGCGGCGACCGCCATCCAAAGATCCGCTATGGCGTGCTGATCGGCGCCGGCGCCAAGATCCTCGGCAACATCGAAGTCGGCCATTGCTCGAAGATCGCGGCAGGCTCGGTAGTGCTGTCGCCGGTGCCGCACAACAAGACGGTTGCCGGCGTGCCGGCCCGCGTCGTCGGTGAGACCGGCTGCGACCAGCCTTCGCGGCAGATGGACCAGCTTTTGCCGTCGCAGTCGATGGACCACGTCGTCAGCTTCGATATCTGATCTCAAGTCCGCGGGGCGGGCAATCGAACTCCGTTTGCCGGCTCCGCCGCCTGTCGGTTCTCGCATATCCGGTCGGCTTGCCTTTACATCGCCATTGTCGACGTGCCAGAAGCGCGCTCAAACGAGCAAGACCGACGATCGGAGAAGACTTTTGAAGCCGGACGAAATCAGAAAGCTGGACGCCTATTTCAAGCGCGTCTTCCAGAACCCCAAGCTTGAAGTGAAGGCGCGGCCGCGCAAGGACGATTCGGCCGAGGTCTATGTCGGCGACGAATTCCTCGGCATCGTCTTCAAGGACGAGGACGACGGCGACTATAATTTCTCGATGGCGATCCTCGACATCGATCTGGCCTGAGCCGGGGATTCGCGGTTACCGGCAGGCGCCCGTCATCCCTGGGCGGAGAAGCGGGCTCCGCCGTTTGCGATTTGGCCCCAAAGCGCGTCGCATAATCCCTTCAGACACAATGCGTTAGCGCCCTGTCTTAAGCATACGCGCAGCCTCGGCGGCGATGGCTGGGTCGAGCGCCTGCCAGTCGCCCAGAAATTCCATGGGAAAGCGGTAGGTGAGGGTGAGATTGTCGCCGACCAGAATGTCGCGTTCGCAGGGCGCCAGCGATTGCGCGGCACTCGGGCCGCTCAGGCAGCGGGCCACGAACGGGTCCTTGCCCCGGCGATTGGCAACCGCCAGCACCTCATTGAAATAGCCTGATTTTTCACTGAAGCCGTAGAGCGTCGTGCCGCCCGGGCCGGGCGTGCCGGGCTGGACGATCAGTGCGCTGTAGATCGGCGCGAAGCGGCCGCTCATGTCACGCGACATGACCTGTCGTTCGAACGACAGAAAGATAATCCTCTTGCTCGATCCGGTGTGGTTGAAATCGTCGCGGGCGGCCTCGCTGTAGCCGTCCATCTCGGGATAGCGCAGATAGAGGTCGAGCCGCGAGGCGGTGCCGTCGCGCCGGGCCTGGTCGAAGCGGATGACATTGGCCGGCACGGCGATGACGTTGTTGCCGATCACCACCTCGTGGATTGTCATGTCGTCGGTGTATCCGGCCATGGCGATCGAGCGGCCAAGCCATTTGCCGCCAAGGCTGATCGCCACCGAAAGCATTGCCAGCCCCGCGAACACGTAGAACACCCGCTTCATCAGCTTGGAATCGACGACGGTGAGTTGCGGACCGTTGGCGGTGGCTGTCTGCTTCATCCCGATCCCCAATTTCGGCCGCCTGTCCCATGATGTCCCTGGGCGTCCCCTGGGGACGTCCCTCTTGGGTGTCCTTAGGCGGCACATGTGGCGCGGCACGGCTCTTGCAACGGCGCCTGTCGAACACGACTGTGCGATTTCATGGTAAATGGAAGGTAAAGATGGGTCCGGTCGAACACACACTCTTTGCTTTTATGGTTGGGCTGACGGCGTGCGGCCTGGCCGGATCGGCTATGGAGTTGATATCAGGCCGCCGGCTTGCCTTCATCGAGCCCTATGTGTCGCCTGCGCATGTCCTGCGCTCGCTCTTCGCGACGGCCTGCGCCGGGCCCCTGATGTTCGCCAACGAAGCCCTCCACGCCTGGCGGCAAGGCCGCATTTCCGCCCCGGCGCTGATCTCTTGCGGTTGCACCGCTACGGTCTGGGCGTTGGCATTGGGCGTCGTGCTGATCGACATTGCATCCCGAGCGAGCATTCTCCTAGGTTTGGCTGATTTTTCAGCGTGAGACGATTCGGAGGCGAAAAATGCCGCTCTATGCGATCGACGGAAAGGCGCCCGGTTTCGATGACGCGGACAGCAACTGGATCGCGCCCGATGCGACATTGATCGGCGATGTCAGGGTCGGCCGCAATGCAGGCTTCTGGTTCGGCGTCGTCATCCGCGGCGACAACGAGCCGATCGTTATCGGCGCTGATACCAATGTGCAGGAGCACACGGTCATGCATACCGACGTCGGTTTTCCCCTGACCATCGGGCAAAGCTGCACGATCGGCCACCGGGCCTTGCTGCATGGCTGCACGATCGGCGATAACAGCCTGATCGGCATGGGCGCCATCGTGCTGAACGGCGCGAAAATCGGCAAGAACTCGCTGGTCGGCGCCGGCGCGCTGGTCACCGAAGGCAAGGAATTCCCCGACAATTCGCTGATCATTGGCTCGCCCGCGCGTGTGATGCGAGTGCTGGACGATGCCGCGGTCGCAAGGTTGCGCGATTCGGCCGCGCACTACGTCGCCAACGGCAAACGCTTCAAAGCGGGACTGACGAAGACCTGAGGCCAGCCTTGGTCAAATCTTCGGCTATATGGTTCACCGGCATCGCCGCCCCACTCACCGTCCATTGGAGCCGCGCCTGGTCATCGCATTGCGCAGCAACGAAGCGCCGGCTTCAAAGCCGGCATTGTCGGCGTCCTCGAGGGCTGTCGTATAGTCGTCGATGCGGGTTTCGAGCGACGGGTCGGCGCCCGCCGACAACAGCAGGCGGATGGCATCGACGCTTCGGATGGCGACCGCATAGTGAAGCGGCGTCCAGTCGTTTACGCCCCGCATGTTGAGGTCTGCGCCACCATCGATCAGGATTCGGACGATTTCCAGTCTGTCAGCTCGGTCGGTGGACAGTGCCGCAATGATTGCCGGAAAACCGCCGTGGTGGTGATAGTTCGGGTCCGAGCCCGCATCCAGTAAGATCGATATGAAAGCGGTGGGACTCCAATAGATCGCATACTCCAGTGGATGCCCAAGGCCGAGTTCAAAGGGCATCTGCTCGTCGAACCAGCCGGGTGAGCCGCTGAGAGCCACACCGAGGGCCTCGAAGTCGCCCGCCTTGAACGCGTCGTCGATGGCCTTGAACAGGCGGTGGCGCTCGCATCGATCTTCCGGGATTTCCAACATCGCAGCGATCCGGAGGTTGAATCGGCCGCCATATTGCTCCCATCCGCCGCTGCCTGAAAGCCTCATGGGCGGATTGCGATTGGAGAGCAGATCGATAGCTTTGCGCAGCCGTACGCCGAACTTATCGCATCGACATCAAGTTCGTGATCAGACCTGCCTTGATGTCGAGTGCGGGTCGATGGGCCTCCGGATGACCGATGTCGTCCAGCTGATCGGGCGTCAAGTCGGCAAGGGCCCTGCGTCTTGCGACGGTCCGTCGCCATCCCCTGAAGGCGGCGATTATTAGTGCTATGCTTTTCCTGCTAGATCCGAACAGGCGTTTTTTCGACGCGCTGCGGCCGGTGCCAGTTTCCGTATGAGCCATTTCTAGTCTCCCATTTCGAGATTTGCGGGTGGCCGAGCGACCGATCTCGCCTTCGCCGCGGACCTCTACCGCGGCGGGGTGCTTGCAGGAGAAGCCATTCCTGAGGAACTGGATGAGTGGTTTGGACCCTATCTGAACAGGTATCAGCGCAAGGCGCTGCAGTTGGTGGATCGGCTGAGCCTCGCGCTGCCGATACCCGGCTCGGCGGAAGAGACTGCCTGCGAAGGACTGGCGGAGAGATTGCTCGCTTCAGATCCTACCGCGGAGGCCGCCCATCGGGCGCTGATCCGGATCCACGCTCATCGCGGCCACGAAAACGCGGCCTTGCGCCAGTTCGAGCTCTGTCGGATTGTTCTGAAAAAGCAGCTGGACGCGGAGCCGGAGGCGCAGACAAGCTCACTGGCGGCTTCCCTGCAGTCCCGCGATCGAACTGGACATCAGCGGCCGGGGCCAAGCTCTGGCGTCGCGGCGCCGGCGCAGGTGCTGCCAGTCCCAACGAGACATGACGACCAGCCATCAATTGCGGTGCTGCCGTTCCAGAATTTAAGCGGTGATGTCGAGCAGGAATATTTTGCCGACGGTATGGTGGAAGACATCGTCACCGCCCTGGCTCACTTCCGCCACCTGTTCGTGGTCGCCCGGAATTCGAGCTTCACCTACAAGGGACGGTCCATAGACATAAAGCAGGTCGGGCGTGAACTGGGCGTGCGCTATGTGGTCGAGGGAAGTGTCCGCCGGGCGGGTGATCGCCTGCGCATCGCCGGACAACTCCTCGACGCTTCGAGCGGCCTCCACCTGTGGGCTGACCGTTTTGAAGGTACTCTAGCCGAGGTTTTTGATTTTCAGGACCAGATCGCCTCGAGCATAGTCGGCGCGATCACCCCAAAGGTCGAGGAGGCGGAAATTGAGCGCGCCAAGCGCAAGCCGACTGAGGACCTCGACGCCTACGACTATTATCTGCGCGGGTTGGCGTCCCACGACCGAGCGGTCAACACCAAGGAAACCATGGATGACGCTCTGCGGTTCTTCATGAAGGCGATCGGCTGTGACCCGGTGTTCGCTGCCGCCTATGCCCGGGCGGCGCGCTGCTATGCGGCGCGAAAGAGCAACCGCTGGATGATCGATCGCTTAGAAGAGACTGCCGAGGCGACCCGACTGGCAAAGAGAGCGATCGAACTTGGATGGGACGATGCAATTGCCCTTTCGTACGGCGGATACGTGCTCGGCTATGTAGGCGGCGATGTGGAGGAAAGCGCGGCTTGCATCGAACGTGCGCTTGGCCTGAACCCGAACTTGGCTGCGGCGTGGGGTTACAGCGCCTGGGTTCAAGCGTGCTTAGGTGAGCCGGAGAAAGCCGTCGAGCGCGCCGCGCAGGCAATGCGCCTCAGTCCGTTCGATCCTCGCTTTTTTGTTTGGGAATTTTGCACCGCGCTCGCTCACTTTTGTGCCGGGCGCTACAACGATGCTTCTGAGTGGGCGAAAAGGTCTTTGCGCTCGCAACCAAACTACGCGAGTGCGACGCGTGTGGCGACGGCAAGTTACGTCTTGGCCGGTCGGATTTCGGAAGCCGAGAAGATGATGGCTCGCCTGCGCGAACTCGATCCTACGTTGCGGCTTTCGAATCTCGCCGAGGTACTGCCGCCGTTTTATCGACCGGACGATCGCAGCAGATATATCGAGGGCCTTCGCCAGGCGGGCCTGCCGGACTAACGCGGTATCACCGTGAAGCGAGGCATGTCGGCTTCACCGACGCATACTGGATTTCGAAAACCTAGCGTAGCCGGATGCTTATTCAGCCGCAGTGGCGGCGGCGCGGTTGCTGGGCACGCGTCACGTAGCCACGTTGGCTAGAAGAACTCACGCGCCGCCCGCGCATCCTGGCTGTCGTCGAGCTTACCGACAAGCTCGCCGTGAGGCGCGATAAATTCACGCGCTTTCTCGACATCTCCAAGGCTTCGAAGACAGCGAGCGAGTTCCACAGCGATACGCAGTTGGCCAATCGCGGAACGATGCAAGGTAGCGACGTTCGCAGCCTTGTGGAGCATCTTCTCGATCTCGTCAGGTCCGCCACCGCTCTTTTCGCGGATACAGGCTTCGATCCTAAGTACTTCGGCGAGCTGGAAATAGGTTCCGTTGTAGCGGCCGAGCTCGAGGGCAGCTTCAACCGACTTGCGAGCGCTGTCCAGCCTGCCGCTGTCGCCCAGCGCTTCGGCGTAAAGGCCTATCAGATAGGGCAGCCCCATTTCAGCGCCGGTCCGGCGAATGGCAGATATAGCTTCCTCCATGCCGCGCAGGCCGGCCCCCCGTTCCCCAAGCCGGAATTGCCCCCATCCAACCTGGAACGCGGCTTGGCCGACAAGGAGCGGCAACTGGAACTTCTCTGCTATCTGCAACTCGCTTTCCGCCGCCCGAAGCGCGGCCTCAGGCTCCCCCGCGAACATATGGAGGTAGCTGGTCCCCCAATACGCAAGCGCCATGCTCAGCGGATGCTCGAAACGTCCGGCGAGCGCGGTTGCGTCTTCGCACCGTAGCCTTGCCTTATCCGGCTCGCCGGCCAGCCAGGCCGACAATCCCGAGAAGCAGCGGCAGCAGACGCCCGGGTCATGACCGGAGTACTTGTACGTCAGATAATGATCGCGGTCGGGGTCGTAGAGGCCGATGGCGCGTTCCGCATGGTTCTGGGCCGCCGCGGTCTCCCCAAGGAAGAAATTGTTTGTCCAGAACATGTGCTCGGTCTCGATCGCGAGACCGGGATCGCTGTCGTCCTTAGCCATGCCAGCCCATCGGCAGGCCAGTTCCTGCGCCGCTGCCGGCTTACCGCTAAGCATGTAGTATTGGGCTCTCCCGCGCAGCGCCGTGAACAGACGCGCCTGGTCGCCGATCTTACCGCAAAGTTCCTCGGCGCGCTCGAACGCGGCGAGCACTTCGGTCGCACCCCAGCCACGAGCCGCCATGAGGGCCACGCCCCTCGCGAGCTGGAACTCGATCTCTTGCTCATCGGCGTCGGCGACATCGTTGCTCCTCAGCAGCCTGACCCCAAGGTCCAGCTGCTCAAGTGCACTGACGTGCGCCGACCGCCTGATCGCCTTGCGAGCCGAGATCAGAAGATAGCCGACGGCTTCGACCCAGAGGTGAGCCTGTTGCGCGTGTCTGGCCAGGCGTTCGCTGTGCTCCTCAAGCCGGTCCGCATAATGGGCCTTCAATTCGGCAAGCGCAGTCCTGTGGAGCTCAATGAGCGCCGACGATACGATACGTCCTGACACGGCAGTTCGGATGAGGACGTGCTTGAAGCGGACGAAAGCCTCGGGAAAAACCTGAAGCTCCACTAGGAGATCGGCCTTCTTCAAATTCTGGAGGGCGGCATCGAAGCGCAGGCTCGACAGCGTCGCCATCCTTCGTAGCAAGGGCACCGGAATCTCTCCGCCGAAGATCGAGGCGACCTCGGCTACCCGCTTCGAATCCTTGTCGAGACGTTCGAAGCGAGCGTCGACGATCGTCTGGATACTCACCGAAACGATGATCTCGTCGACCTCGCCAGAAGGCCGGTAGTGGCCCGGCTGCCCTTCCAGCTTGCCGGTCTCGGCGAGAGCGCGGACGGTCTCTTCCAGGAACAATGCATTGCCTTTGCACGCATCCCCGACTGCACCGCGGAGCTGCGCCAGCTCAGGGTCCCTGCCAACCAGGTAGTCAAGAAATGCTGCTGCTTCGGCCGTATTGAACGCCGGCAGGCGGATTTCGGAAGGTCCTGCAGCGGCGAAGGCACCGCGATCGTATTCGGGTCGACAGGTCAGGATAAGCAGGCAGCGGACAGTGGGCAGTGCCTGCGCCAGCCGCACCAGGACCCCCTCACTCTCGGGGTCTATCCAATGAAGGTCCTCGACCAGGAGAACGACGGGCTTCCTGCGGCCAAGGAAGAGCAGAAGCCCAACCGCTGCTTCCTGCATGCGCCGGGATCGCTCCTGGCCAGAGATGATAGCCCAGTTCGGATCCTGAATGGGCAGTTCCATGACTGCCATGATCGGATCGAGGAGCCGCTCATCGAAGCCTTGCGCGCTTTGCGCGGCCAGTACCTTTTCGATTGCTATTGGCGGCGCTTCGGTGTCGCCCACGCCGAACAGGGTTTGCAGCAGCTTCCGAATTACGACGAAGCCGCTGCGCAGGTCCGTTTCGAGCGCGCCGACCTCCAGATTCTCAGCGTCATCGTGAGGGATGGCCCCAACGAATTCATGCGTGACACGCGACTTGCCGTGACCGGGATCGCCGACCACGAAAACCGTCTGACCTTCGCCGTCGAATACGTCATGCCAGGCCTTGTTCAGAATCTGCAGCTGCATCTCGCGGCCGACGAACGGCGACAGCTGCGTTTCGGCGCGCAATTGCCAGCGCGAGCGGCCCCGTCTGATCTCGATCACTTCAAAGAGCCGCTGGTTCTTCGGGTATTCCGACAGAAGTGGCGCTGCCAGCGCTTCCATACTGACGAAGCCGCCGGCCGATGCCCGGGTCCTGGCGGTTGCCACCACGAGATCGCGCCCCAACGCCTGGCTCAGCGTATGGGCCACGGACACCGGCCCGCCGCGCACCTCCAAAGCCCGGTCACGTGCCGGGCTGACGATGACGATGCCTGTGTCCAGGGCAGCACGAACGCCGGTCATCCAATCGCCATGGCGCAGCGCGAGTTCGCGCAGCGCGAGTGCGGTCCGGCAGGCAAGTGCAGCATGTCCTTCGAGCGGCTCAGGCGCGCCAAACGACGCGACCAGCTCGTTCTCGGAAATCGTCAGAACCGTTCCTCCGTTGTCGCGCACGAGTGCGGTGGCCTGCATGAGGAAGGGATCGACCCGCTCCAGCGCGACATCGGGAGGCAGGTTCTCCATCACCGGTTCGGCGTATTGGAAATCGGCGCACAGGATCGTTGCCTGTCGCCGGGTCCTCGGGTCGACCGCAACGACCGTTTGCGCCTGAAGCGCCTCGTTGGCAAATGCCGACGCCTCGAGAATGAAGTTGCGGAACGCGGGTTCCTCGGCAAGAAGGATGTGATTGGCGCTTTCCAGTTCGACGAAGCGGGCACCAGTTATCGATCTGGCGAGCTCCAAACCTTCCGAGAAAGGCGCGACCCGGTCGCCGTTGGCATGCAGGACGAGCGCTGGCACATGCAGCCTTTCAAGCGATCGCGATATGTCAATGTCGGCAAAGACATAGCTCAACCGCATCGCGTTTTCCGGCGTGAGTGTCCGGCGCTGCAGCTCAATGAACCAATCCATCTGCACGCGATTGGCGCCCGGTATAAACAGGTTGGTGAACATTTGGCGGAACAATGGGTCGTCCTGACCCCAGCCCCGGCGCATCAACGCCGAGATTGCTTCGCGTCTGACGATCTCCGCCGCATTTCCGCGCGCTCGCCATCCACGAACATATCCCCCCAAAATCAAGAGACCCGCGACCTTCTCGGGATGGCGAATGGCGTATTCGACCGAGAGAGCACAGCCTTGCGATATTCCAAGGAGGACGAAACGGTCGAGGCCCACGGCCTCTACGACGCATTCGAGATCGTCGACGAATGCATCGAAAGACACATCCTCACAGACTGTGTCGGAAAGGCCGTTCAGGCGCCCGTCGTAGCGTACAAGCGTGAAGCCGCTGGACAGGCCGTCGATCCAATGTCCCCAAACCGGGCTTTCCCAATCGAAGTCGAGATGGGACATCCAGTGCGAGGCACGCACGATCGCTGGCCCGGAGCCGCTGATGACATAGGCGATCCGGGTGCCATCGCGGGCATTGACGTAGCGTATCTGCTGCTTACCTGACGAAACCTTCGTCGAAGGCGACGGGACGGGTTCGGGCATGGGCCCCGTCAGCGGAGGTTCGGGGGCCGGCCGGCTAACAGGTCCAGCCGTCGTGCCACTTCGGATCGGGGCAGCGGCGACGGTCAGTCGAGCCTGATCGTTAATGCGGGCGATCTCGTCTGCTAGATCATTGTCCGGAAGAAGTGACTGCAGCGTGTGCAGATGGGGAAGCGCCCGCTCAGGCTCGTCGCCCAGGCGATCGATCAGGGCGCGTAACGCCTTCAGGTGCAGAATCTCGGTCTCGTTCGAACAATAGACGCGCCAAGCCTCGAACGCCTGGCAGCGCGGCAGATAGAGGTCCGACAAGAACGGGCCGGCGAAAGCCGCAGCGATCGCTTCCAGACGCTCTGTAGGCAGCGAACCAACCGCATCGGCCGACAGGCCCCTGATCAGATCGTAGTCGAGCCAGATCGATCCCGGCTTCAGTTGGACCACGTTGCGATCGGCCGCAAGCCGGGTCTCGCCGTCGGCGTTTAAGATCTGGCGCAGCTTCGAAAGGCTCCAACGCAGCGCGCCCCGAGGATCATCAGGGACGTCCCAGAACATCTCACAAAGCCACTCGCGGCGCTGCTGCTTTTGCTGCACGGCCAGATAGGCGAGTAACGCCCGCGTCTTGCGCGATTGCGTTAGGGCCACAGGCTCGCCGTCACGGCGAACCGTGAGGTCGCCAAAGACCCTTACTTCGAAGGCCGAGCTCAATCCGGTTGTCCTAACCGTATGGTCGGCCTTACATTAGCGACGAAGCATTTGGCTTCGCAACACCCAAACCGATGGCGGACGTGTCTTCACGCCCGCCATCGCATTTGACCCGTGCTCCGTCACCGGACCTCAGCCCTGCGAGCGATCTCGCAAAGGCGTCTGAAGTTAACCACCCGGTCGAGGTGCTCCCGGACTGCCTCGAGCGGCGGACCTTTGCGGATGTCTTTCCACAGAGTGGATGTCGGAGTCGCATAGATACCGAATGAGATGTTCATAAAGTTGGCTCCTTGGTTTGCAGCGGACCATTCCGCTTAGTTCCTCGAACATGCGTTCTGCCCGTTGGAGACAGCGTGTGGGAGAGCATGGAAATGCGGAGCCGCCCGGCAGCCTATGGCGCCTAATCGAGCGGCACAGTGTAGGTTGTAGCCGTGCCGGACAGGCAAATCTCGCCTGCCGAGTTTGCGACGGTGGTTGACAGCGTGCAGATCGGCTTGTCTTCCCGCACGCTAAGCACCTCCGCGCGTGCGACGATCTCCTCGCCGATACCGACGGCCTTGAGGAACTTCCACTCGACGCCAAGAAAGACGCTGCCGGGTCCCGGTAAGTCCTCGGCCACCAGAGCATTGAGAAGGCCGGAAGTGACACCGCCCTGAACTATGAGACGGCCGAATACGGTGCGGGCGGATAGGACATCATCGTAGTGGAGTGGGTTTCTGTCGCCGGTCATGTCGCTGAACGCAATGATGTCGCTAGCCCGAGTGATGCGCCTTCGCTCTGCACTGGCCCCGACTTCCGGTTGTCCGAACCGGACTCCGGACCATCCGGATCGTATGGTCGTTTGCATAGCCTTGCTCCTTGTTTTGTGTTTCAGATTGCCTCTAGCTGCGACGTCACTAGCCCTTGCGGGAGAGGCGGAACCTCGCGATCGCGCGCCGCCCGGGCCAAGAGCACAGCGACTTCGGATTTCATCGCCTCGCTGAAGCGCTTGTGGCGTTCAGGTAGCTCTTCGAGGGACCAGTCGAAGGCACTGATGGCGTCCGTGGTCTCAAGGATGGGCAGCGCGAGGCTGTCGCGTACTTCCTGGAACTCCCGCAATGCGGACTCGCGACAGGAAAGTATTGCCGTCGCGGCCCCTTCGGCATCACGCAGGGCGTCGGAAATACCATGCGAGGTCAGCGGATCGCGGAAGAAGCCGGCATCTCCGACCAGCATCCAGCCAGGGCCGTATGCCTGCCGCAATCGGCCGGGCGTGCCGCGGAAGGCCTTCAAACGTTCGCCACCATTGCCGAAGACCCGCGATCCCAATCTGGGTGCCAGCGCTGCCAGGGCAAGCTGTGCGGCGGAAAGATCGAAACGGAACTCCGCGTCAAACCGCTCGGTCGGAACGGATGCGACGATACAGGCTAGCCCGTCATTCGTCGGTATCACGCCGCCGGATAAGTTCCGGCCGAAATACCAGTGGTATCCCGAGAACGCCGGCGCGGGGGCGTAGCCGAAGACATGTGCCACCGAGCACCGCCCCTGCACCAGCCTCCTTGCCTCGACCTTGCGAGCGATAAACGAGCCGAGCCCGTCTGCGCCAACCACGATATCGGCGCTTATCTCGCGAGTTTGGCCGCCGGCATCTCTCAATGTGACGCCGCGAACACGGCGATGTGCGTCGAACATGAGATCATGGACCGGGGTGTCGTGCATAATCGTGGCTCCAGCGGCTCGTGCTGCATCGACCAACATGCGATCAAGCACCGTGCGGCGTGGAGCGATCAGGCCCGGAATATCTGGCTCGGGCCGAATGGGCACCGTGACCTCCTGCTCGCCATAGTGAAAAGTGGTAGACCTGATCACCGGCGCACCGCTTTGGATCAACGGTTGGAGCAGGCCCCAACGCGAAAGCTGCATGACGGCTGGTCGCATCAGCGCGTGTGTAGACAGCGTGTCAGATCCATAGGACTGGCGGTCGACTGCCAGCACCCGCAATCCTGCCCGGGAGAGCAGCATTGCCGTCGAGGCTCCGGCGCAGCGCGCGCCGACGATGATGGCGTCGTAGTGAGAATGTGCGGGGACGACATTGGAAAGCATCGGAATGTCCTTATGCTGCCTTGAGGCCGCTCTGACCGAGATGGTGTGAGACATGGTCGGCGATCGCTTGCGCGTCCGGCCCAACGCCTCCAATGAAATTGGAATCGCGCTTGCGCAGAAAGCGAAAGCCAAGCGCATAGAGGCCGGCGACGGTCGTTATCCCGCCCTTGTGGGCCAGTTCGCCATCGGCGGTGATGACGGGCAGTTTCAGCCATGAAAACGAGCGGCTGTAGCCGGTCGCCCATATGATGGTGCCGATGTCGTCGTTCGCGAACGACAGGCGCTTGAGGCAATTCGTCGGCACCTCGATCGGGGCGGGGGCGCCGGCCATGGATTTGTGACCCGCGAACTGGTCGACATGGCGAAGGAGCCGGTCCTGCTTGGCGTCCGCCGCCGTGATGCTATCTTTGAGATCATCGGCAAAGCCAATTGTCCCGTTCGAGATGCCTTTCAACCGCCCGGTGAGTTCGACTCCGATGCCCTGAAGGGTCGCCAGATCGACATTGGAGCGATCCGCCCGACCGGCAAGTTGAAGTGAAGGCTGTCGTCTGGCGCTGTCGGGATCTGTCAAATCGTCCAGCCGCTGGGACATGAATCCCATATGGTAGAGCCACCAGAAGATATCCTTGTCTCGCCAGATGCGCGGCAAACGCGTGTGCTTGCCGACGGACAGGATTACGCGTCTGCCACTGCGTCGCAGCTCGTCGGCAATCTGGACGCCCGACGACGATGCGCCGACAACCAGCACGCCGCCTGACGCAAGCTGGTCGGGACTTCGGTACTGCGAAGCGTGGATGCTGACCGGTTGGTCCGCGCTGGTATGCAGCGGGAAGGGCATGCTCGGCACGTCGCAATGACCGGTGGCCACAACGACGACTTTCGCCGACCAGTCGCCGGCGGTCGTCCGCAGCCTGAAGCCTTGCCCATCCTGTTCGCACGACAAGACATCGACGTACGAGCGCACCGGCGCTTGCGATCGATGGGCATAGCCAACCAGGGTTTCCACAAACGCGTCGCGGCTCATGTAGCCGTCGGGTTCGGAGCCACAATATGGGGAGCCTGGCAGCCCGTTCAGCCAATTGGGCGTCAAAAGGCGGAGCGAACGCCATGTCGAGGACCGCCACCGTTCGCCAATGCGCCCGCGTTCCAGAACGACATGCGAGATCCCGCGTTTTCGAAGGCAATGGCTCAAGGCGATGCCCGCCTGGCCAGCGCCGACGATGACAACGTCAGCCTGTTCCATATTGTTTCCATCAGTTTTGGAGGCGACGGTTCAGACTCCCGTCCGAACCGCCTTTCCGGGTGGATCACTGGATGGTTTTGACACCGACCGAAACGGAAACACCGTTCGTCAGCACGTCGAAGACCGCGGACCGTGCCCGTGCCTGCTCGACCAGTTGCTGGAGCCTCTCGGACGGCGCATCGCCCTCGATTTCGAACGCCACCGTGATGTTCTGAAAGCCGTTTCGGACCGCGTCGGAAATCCCGAGGATGCCGCGCAGATCGATGTCGCCATCGACCGAACACTGCACCTTGGTCAGCTTGATGCCGCGCGCCGCGGCGATGTTGGCGACGCCCGCCATCAGGCAGCTGGCGAGCGCATGCAGCAGCCATTCGACCGGGGTGGGGCCGTGATCGGCGCCGCACAGCACGGCCGGGTGGTCGCTGTCGGCGTAATAGGCTTTGGCATGCTTCTGTTCCTGGCCGGCGCCGTGGAAGCCGAGCATGACGCTCTTGCTGTGGGTGCCTTCGACCCACTCGTTGTGGGCGCGGAACTGGAAATTGGCCAGTTCAGGCTGGCCGGCGACAAAGTTGATCGTTGCCAGAAGGTTCGGCGTGTCGACGCCGTTCAACGGTGGCCTTGAGGCCTTGGTGGTGTGTTGCATCGTCTTCTCCAAGTGAATAGTGCGGCGAATTTGCCGGACCGCTTCCTTGTGACGGCGCTGCGTTTGAACGAGGGTGGTTGCGTTCGTGGAATTTGCCATGGAATTGCTTGATCCACATGCTTCCACGCTACGAAACGATCTGCGAGACGTGGGCCTTGTTCAAAGCGCCAAAACCCCGGCGAGGTGATCGCCAGGGATTGCGCGGTTGAGTAATTCTTGTGTTGAAGGCCTGGCCCGACTTCGGGGCAACCTCTCGCGCCCGTCGAGCCGAGCCTGTTCAGCAGGCCGGGTCAATGTGGATCAGCATCATTTCGCGTTCAAGCGACCGCGTTGAGCGCTGTTGGCAATTGTAAACCGCATGGACGTGACGTGATCGATCTCCGAGCGGCCGATGCCCATGTCGTTGAGCAGATAGTCGGGCATTGAATGTAGCGCGACTCGCTCGCTGCGCATCTTCCATGCACGGAAGGCCAGGCGGATCGCGGATTTGGCGAAGCCGATAGCGTCGAGCCTGTCTCTCGAGGCGGAATAGTTTGCGTGATCGATTGTGGTCATTTTTGTCTCCATCCTCGCGACGCGACCATTCGCGCCGTCGATTAGAGGAGGTTGCGATAAGACCAGGGGAGTGAGCGTTTGAGCCTCCGTCGAATTATGGTCGAATTCGAGGGAATGGACCCGTTAAACTGCGTATGCAACCACGGGAATCGACAGTCACTGTCAATCCCGGCCGCCGGGCTGGGCCACGGGCGCGTTTGGTTTCAAAGCGCGAACATCGCTAACTTAAGTGCCGATTGTTCCGGCATCGGATGCCTCACGCTGCGAGCTGATCCTCGCGGGCAGCCGCGATCATCACACTTGCGAGCAACGCATAGGCTGCCTCCCAAGCCTCGCGGACCGCCGGCGTGAAGGCCGTGCCGAGGCCGGCCGCCATCGTGTCGATGAGCGCTTGCCCGACGATCGGGTAATGATGCTCCTTGAAACCGCAGGCCGCATGACGCTTGGCGAGCTCGCGTACGGTCGGAAGGACGGTGTTGGCACGATCCAGTCCGCGCACGACGGAGCCCAGGCTCGCCATCAGCTCTGCGCCTTGCTTGGGCATGTCGCTCGCCAGAAACAGTGCGCGAAGATCCGAGTCGATCGCGAACAGGCGTTCATAGAACAGAGCCGCGGCTGCCACGCGTATCGGGAGGACCTCGTGGAAACTATCCTGGACAAGTCGAATCTGGTCGGGTGTCATTGGCGACGCTCCTGCGCTCCTGGCCTGCGTGCGGCTCGACCATCCGCCCAAAACGTTTCGCATGCATGTCGCCCGGCGCATCGATGTGTTTCAGTTGTGTCTCAATTGGGGTTCGGTTTGCGCCCAGTTGTATTCAGATTCCTTCTGTGTCCTGACGGTGCCCGGAAACCTCTCAATGTGACCAAGCGTCTAGGAAACATTCCCGAACAGTCCTCTGATCACAGATCACTCGAATTTTCATCGCCTGGTAGCTCACGGCAGAAGCTTATTGCGCCGCTGAATTTGTCGCAAGCGGACCAATGTCCGCACCGGTCGTCTCCCGCCATTCCCAACGCGCAAGTCGGATCGTCATCCCCAGAAGCCAGTACCGCTTGAAAAGGTGGAGCCGGCCCGGGGACGGGGCCGGCTCCTAAAACCCGGTCGTTGGGGACGGGGAGTGTGGGGACTCGACCGGGTTTTTGCGTCGCGTCCTTAGCGGACGCTGGCGACCGCGTCGGAGCGGCCGTCGTTGATCGTTACCCAAGCGCCCGAATTCTGGCTCGATTGGCGCTTCAGGTAGGTGTACTCGGTGGCGGTCCAGGACAGCACCCTGGTTTCGAGATTGTCGAGGATGAACTCTCCGAGGCTGGTGCGCACGGTCAGCACCGCGTGACCGTCTCCGTTCGGCTGGCGCGCAACCGTCATCAGCAGGTCACCGGCCGGAACGCCGATGTTCATCAACGCGCGGCGCTTTTCCAGCGCATAGTCCTCGCAGTCGCCGAAGCCGCTGTTGGGATAGGACCAGATTTCTTCCTTGCCCGACAGTTCCATATCGGTGCGTGGCGCGATCCTGCTGTTGATGGAATTGTTGATGCTCACGATCTTCGCCCACAGCTTGCGGGTCAGCTCGACCGGCGCCTGCTTCTGCGTCCGCTGATTGCATTCCAGCGGAATCTTCTGGCAGAACTCGTAATGGCCGACCGGCTGTGTGGTGCGGCTTCCGGTGTGCATGAAGGCAGGTCCCGCTGCGTACGCCGTTCCCCAGGCGGTAAGCTGCATCGCCATTGCCAAGAGCAACAGCTTGCCCCTCGTCTTCTTCATCGTTCAGTCTCCCCGTTTGAGGAGACAATGACACGGTTGGATTTATTCGACGCAAAGGTCCGAAGTAGACATTAAGTAAAACGCCTATAGAATAAACATAAAATTTGAATCATTTCAGTATAAAATTGTTGAGGCGGTTTCGCGGGAGTCACATCGGCGCGACGCGGCGCCTTGGCGCGGCATCGGTTGGCAGCCCGCGACAGCCGGCGCGGGTCAACAAAAAAAACCGGCCGAAATGGGCCGGTCGATTGCGGCAATGTGCGCTGTTTGTCAGGTGCCGGACGCGTTGAATTCGGAATCGAGTGTTTCGGGCCGCTGGATGACCGCGAACTCGATGGCGACGCCCTCCTCGAAATGGCGCACCACCTGGCCGCGCATGGTGCCGAGCATGACCTGGATGCCGATCGCCGGCTTGACATCGATCTCGACCGCGGCGCCCGAAAGTGACAGATCGATGATGCGGCACTGGTACTGGCGCCCGTCACTGAGCTGAAGCACGCTGGTCGGATTGCGCGGCGCCACGCGTTCGTGACGACGGTCCTCCGGCAGATCGAGCTCGTGCTTGTTGGCAAGCCAGGTCAATTGCGCGGCAAGCTTGTCCTTCTTGCGTTCCGACGCGATGACCGTCATCGCGAAACCGTCCTGCAAAATGCGGGTGACGACGCCCTCGATGCGGCCGATGTGATCGATATAGGCGATGACTTTCTCGCCCGGCATGCCGATGCGCTCGGTGCGAAGCGCTACATTGCCCGGCGACATGTCGACCACCTGGCACGGATGTTCGGTGCGATCCTCCAGCATGAAGCGTCCGTAGATCTTCACGCGGACGCGCTGAAAGTTACGCCTTTCAGCTCGGGACGGCGCGGTGTCGACCGCCGCTGACCTCATGACTGCCTACACCCCGTTTGGCATTCCGCGCGTTGATGCGAGGAACTTCGTCGGAAAGCTACAGCAAAGCAGGTTAACAAAGGGGAAAGCCTGACCCCGCTACTTTAGCGTTTTGGGCTATTCCTCGCGCCCGCCGTCGAACACGACCAGATGGCGGATGCGGCGCGCTTGGCCGAGCGCCGAAATCGTCTGGGGCGGATCGAGTTCCGACGGGACAAGCGAAGGAACGTCGATGGCCGGCCGGCTCCTGGGGAATTTCGGTTCCTTCTCCGGATCGACGACACGGATTGAATCGATCAGGGCGTCGGCGATCGGATCCGCGCCCAGCCAGAAGGGTTTTTCAGCAGCGCTTATCACACCGAGGCAACGCGGATTTTCGACGCCGCCGTCGAGCGGCAGGGCGAGCAGCTCGAACTTGCTGGAGCGGTCGGTGCGGCTAAAACCTTCATAGGTGATGAGCACTACGGATTTCTGATCGAAGACGCCGTGGATCAGTTTTGAGACAAGCCGCTGGTCCTTCTCGCGCCATAGCGAGGGAAAGGAAAACCCCTTGAGCTCACGGCCATAGACCGCGCAAAGCCTGGTGCCGGCGAGCCGGAATACCGCTTCGCCGCGCGTATCCTTTTCCAAGATGAAGGTGTCGGCCAGCAACGACTTGATGTCGGCTGGCTCGACTTCCGAACGCTTCGGGGCAGGGCGCCCGTCACGCAGCCGGTTCCAATAATGGAACAGCGTGATCGATCCGTTCTGGTTCATGCTATGCTGCTCCGCGCAATCTGTCGTCTGATGTCCCATCGGTGAACAGAAGGGCGCCCTCCGAGGACCTACATGCGTTGCGGAGCAGGATGCGTGCCAGCATCGTTAACACTTGTTCACGGGTCGGGGTCGTTAAGGTTAACAAGTGGTTTACGTTGCGCCCCGCCCACCCCCGTGGCACGCTAAAACCACTCCAGAAGCGGTCGTTTCGCAGCGATCGGCAGCAGTTCAATCAAGAGTTTGGGGGAGCCCGGGGGCTCGACCAGCCGTTCAAGGGCAACCTTGGACGGCTTCTTTTTGATTCGCGCAAATTTTGATTCGCCCCAGTTTTGATTTGCGTGGGGCGATTCGCCCTTTGTGAATCGGGTGACCGTGATCTACATGCTCGCGAAGTCGAATCCAGCGACTGAGTGCGAGCCATATGAGCGAACCAGCAAGCCCATCGGAAATCGAACAGGGTGAGGGCGGACCTGTCGGCCGCGAGCCGGAGC
The DNA here is from genome assembly GCF_055811755.1 of Mesorhizobium sp. WSM4840. Classification (NCBI taxonomy): domain Bacteria; kingdom Pseudomonadati; phylum Pseudomonadota; class Alphaproteobacteria; order Hyphomicrobiales; family Phyllobacteriaceae; genus Mesorhizobium; species Mesorhizobium sp. WSM4840. The sequence continues at coordinate 49,015 of NZ_JBVVQD010000017.1, read as the reverse complement.
CGCGCCGCGAGCCGGTATTCAACATGCCGCCTGTTGTGCTGGCGCTGATCGGCATCTGCGTCGTCGTTCACCTGATCCGGCTCTACTGGCTCACCGAGGACCAGGATTTCTCCCTGCTGATCCGGACCGCCTTCATTCCGATCCGCTATTCCGGTCGCTTCGACCTCGATTTCTACGCGTTTTCGAGCCCCTTCACCTATGCCTTCCTGCATGGCGGCTTTGCTCATCTTGCCGTCAACATGGTGTGGCTGGCGGCTTTCGGCTCGCCGCTGGCGAACCGCTTCGGCGCGCTTCGTTTCAGCCTGTTCTTCGCGGCAACGGGGCTGGCGGCGGTGGTGCTGTTCTGGGCCGTGCATCCGCTCGGCCAGGCGCCACTGGTCGGCGCATCGGGGGCGATTTCCGGCATGATGGGGGCCGCCGCCCGCTTTGGCTTCCGCACCGACCGCTCGTCCGGCAAAGCCGCCTTCGCCGGCGCGCCGCTGCCGATGGCGGCGGTGTTCCGCTCGCGCGGCGTTGTTACTTTTCTTGCCATCTGGATGGTGATCAATCTCGCCACCGGCCTCGTTGCCTTCGCGCCCGGCATCGACAGCCAGATCGCCTGGGAGGCTCATATCGGCGGTTTCGTCGCCGGCTTCTTCGGCCTGCGCGCTTTCGATCGGCGGCAGCAGGTGGATGAGTTTATGGTCTGAGCCTCGCCGCACTTGAAAAGCAATCGATCGCGGCGCACGATGTCTGGCACTATCGAAAGCCGGTCAGGGTAGGAAACCGGCAAGTAAAACTGAGGAGGACGCCATGACTGTTAAGGCAATTCTCGAGCAGAAGGGCCACGACGTGTTGACGCTCGGGCCGAACGAAAAGCTGAGCGAGGCCATTCGCATCCTGGCCGAACACAGGATCGGTGCGCTGGTCATCACCAATGGCGATCACAAGATCGTCGGCATTCTTTCCGAGCGCGACGTCGTGCGGGTCCTCGCCAGGGAAGGAGCCGCCGCACTGGATATCGCGGTGCGCTCGGCAATGACGCCCAAGGTGAAGATCTGCAATGAGAACCACACCGTCAACGAGGTCATGGAGATCATGACCAGTGGCCGTTTCCGCCATCTGCCGGTGGAAAAGGACGGCCTGCTCGACGGCATCGTATCGATAGGCGACGTGGTCAAGCGGCGCATCGAGGATGTCGAGCGCGAGGCCGCGGAGATCAGGGCCTACATCGCGACGGCGTGATGGCTTGTTTCTTCAGCCGGCCGGCCGGCTGGATTCGATGTGAAGCGCCAGCTTTGGCTTTGCGCTTGTCTCTTTTTGTGGTTTGCACTAGCGAGTGACTTTCACGTCCGACGTGACGGAATTCACGTTGAGAATTGAATTCCGTCACCGATAACTCGCAGGCCACTATGACCCTCATCGACACCCGCACGCCCGACGCCAAACGCCTGATATCAGGCGCCACCGGCGACTGGGAGATCATCATCGGCCTCGAGGTGCACGCGCAGGTGACCTCGCAAGCAAAGCTGTTCTCCGGCGCCTCGACGGCTTTCGGCGCGCCGCCAAATGCCAATGTCAGCCTCGTCGATGCGGCGATGCCGGGCATGCTGCCGGTCATCAACGAGGAATGCGTCAAGCAGGCGATCCGCACCGGCCTCGGACTGAAGGCCGAGATCAACCACAAGTCGGTCTTCGACCGGAAGAATTATTTTTATCCCGACCTGCCGCAGGGCTACCAGATCTCGCAGTTCAAGCAGCCGATCGTCGGCGAGGGCAAGGTGATCGTCTCCGTCGGCCCGGACCGGCAGGGCGAGTTCGAGGATATCGAGGTCGGCATCGAGCGCCTGCACCTGGAGCAGGATGCCGGCAAGTCGATGCACGACCAGCATGCGACGATGTCCTATGTCGACCTAAACCGCTGCGGCGTGGCGCTGATGGAGATCGTCTCCAAGCCCGACATGCGCTCCGCCGACGAGGCCAAGGCCTATGTCACCAAGCTGCGCACCATCGTGCGCTATCTCGGCACCTGCGACGGCAATATGGACGAAGGCTCGCTGCGCGCCGACGTCAACGTCTCGGTGCGCCGGCCCGGCGGCGAATTCGGCACGCGCTGCGAGATCAAAAACGTCAACTCGATCCGCTTCATCGGCCAGGCCATCGACTACGAGGCGCGCCGCCAGATCGCCATCCTCGAGGACGGCGGCAAGATCGACCAGGAAACGCGGCTGTTCGACCCCAACAAGGGCGAGACGCGCTCGATGCGTTCCAAGGAAGAAGCGCACGACTACCGCTATTTCCCGGATCCCGATCTTCTGCCGCTGGAATTCGACCAGGCCTATGTCGATGCGCTGGCAAAGGATCTGCCTGAACTGCCCGACGCCAAGAAGGCGCGGCTGATCTCCTCGCTCGGCCTGTCGACTTACGACGCCTCGATCATGGTGTCGGAAAAGGCGGTCGCCGACTATTTCGAGAAGCTGGCCGCTGGTCGCGACGGCAAGCTCGCCGCCAACTGGGTCATCAACGATCTGCTGGGTGCGTTGAACAGAGCCGGTAAGGGTATTGAAAATGCTCCGGTTTCGCCCGATCAGCTCGGCGCGGTCATCGACCTGATCAAGGAGGGCACCATCTCCGGCAAGATCGCCAAGGATCTGTTCGAGATTGTCTGGAACGAGGGCGGCGATCCGCGCCAACTGGTCGAAAGCCGTGGCATGAAGCAGGTCACCGACACCGGCGCCATCGAAACGGCGGTCGATGAGGTGATATCAGCCAATCCGGACAAGGTCGAGCAGGCGCGCGCCAAGCCGAGCATGGCCGGCTGGTTCGTCGGCCAGGTGATGAAGGCGACAGGCGGCAAGGCCAACCCGCAAGCGGTTAACGACCTCGTCAAGGCCAAGCTCGGGATCGAATAGGATGATGTTCGTTCGCACCGCTGGCGAGCGCGATCTTGCCGCGGTCCGCGCGCTGCTGGTCGAAACCTGGCACGCAACCTACGATGGTATTTTTGGTGCTGCCAAAGTCACCGAGATCACTGATGAATGGCATTCGATCGCCTCGCTCAAGGCGCGGCTGACACGGCCGAATTCCGAATTCCTGGTCGCAGACGACGGCAAGCGCATCGGCGGCATGACTTTCGCCGCAGCCACCACCGATGCGAAGATCGTCATGCTGAACCAGCTCTACGTGCATCCGGCCTGCCAGAGGCAGGGGATCGGCCAGGCGTTGCTGGAAGAGGTCGAAGCCAGCTTTCCGGAGGCGCGGACGCTGCGTGTCGAAGTTGAAGAGGCAAACGCTCAGGCCGTCGCCTTCTACCGCTCGAAAGGGTTTTTGCCGGCCGGCAACACCGCCGACTGCGGCGGTGGTTCAGGGCTGCCGGCGCTGATTTTCGAGAAGACGATCGGCTAGATTTGTCTGCCCTAACAGGTCGCCGTCAGTTGCGTTTCATGAGCAGCTGCGAGGGTCGGTTGCGGGCGCGCCGAATTGAATTACGTGACAGTGCACACGCCCGCAGGCACGAAGTCCGCAGTGGCTAACGCTGAGGCAAAAAAGCATGGTGCGACGCACAAAAATATTGCAATGCACTGCAGATGCCGTAACGTCATGGTCCTAGATGAACGAGACGGCTTTTCAAAAAGGCCGCCCACCGCAAAGGATGGAAACTATGACCAAGACCGCCGATAAAACTGCTGAAATCACCGAGAACGCAAAAATCCCGACCGAGGCAACCGATCAGATCCTCGCTGTCGCCGAAAAGGGCGTCGAGCAGTCGAAAGAAGCCTTGTCGAAATTGGCGACCGGCGCCGAGGCGACCCAGAAGGCTCTTGAGTCGTCCTTCGAAACAGCCAAGACCGCCAGCAATGAGCTGTCGCTGAAGACGATCGCCGCGCTGCGCGCAAATGCTGAGGCCAGCTTTGCTCACCTCGAAGCCCTGGTAGCCGTGAAATCGCCCTCCGAGTTCATCGAACTGCAGACTGACTTCTTGCGCAAGCAGGTGGAAAAGACCGTCGAGCAGAGTAAGGAGTTTCAGGCGGCAGCGACGAAAGCCGCCGAAGACGTATCCAAGCCGATCAAAGATGTCTACGAGAAGGCGATAAAGGATCTCAAGGTCGCCTGATTGGCCTAGGCGGAGGGAACTTCCACATTGTCGATGAGCCGGGTTTTGCCCAGCCAGGCGGCTGCGAGCAGGCGTCCGTCACGGTTTCGCAGCCACGGCGCGAGCGCCAGGCTCTCGCGCGCCGCGACATAGTCGACTTTGTCGAAGCCAGCCTTGACGAGCGCGCGGCCGGCCTCGGCGATCGCGCTGCCTTCATCCGCGCCTGCCGCTAGTGCCGCTGCCGTCCGGCGCAATATGGCGTTGAGCTGGCGCGCCACCCCGAGCTCGGCTTCGCTCAGATAGGCATTGCGTGACGACATGGCGAGGCCATGTGCGTCGCGTACCGTTGGTGCGCCGAAGATTTCCACCGGCAGATCGAGGTCGCGGCAGAGCTGCCTGACGACGCAAAGCTGTTGGTAGTCCTTTTCGCCGAAGACCGCATAATCGGGCAACGTCTGCAGGAAGAGCTTTGCCACGACCGTCGCGACGCCGTCGAAGAAGGTCGGCCGGAAATCGGATTCCAGCCCGGCGGCCGGCCCGCCGACGGAGATCCTGGTGGCGAAGCCGGCCGGGTAGATCTCCGCGACATCAGGGATGAAGGCGAGCTGTGCGCCGGCCTCGGCCAGCCGGTCGAGGTCGCGGGCGAGCTGTCGCGGATATTTGTCGAGGTCTTCACTCGGCGCGAACTGCGTCGGGTTGACGAAGATCGAAACAACGCAGCGTTCGGCCTTTTCCAGCGCGATCCTGACCAGCGAGATATGGCCGTCATGCAGCGCACCCATGGTAGGCACCATGGCAACGCCGAGACCATCGCAACGCCAGTCGCGGATTTGCGCGCGAAGAGCGGCGACACTGTCGATGACGAGAGGCCGGCTCATGCTTTGTCCCGGCTCATTCTTTGTCCCCACTCGTTCTCTGTCCCCACTCATTCTTTGTCCCCACTCATTCTTTGTCGTTGTCGGCTGCGGTTGAAAAGACATGGGCCGGGCCGGGGAATGTCCGGCTTCGCACCTCCGCTGCATAGCTGGCCGCCGCCTGCAATATGACGCTGCGCAGGTCGGCATATTGTTTGACGAATTTAGGCACGCGGTCGACGGTCAGGCCGACCATGTCGTCGATGACCAGGATCTGGCCGTCGCATTCGCCGCTGGCGCCGATGCCGATGGTTGGAATGGAAATGTGCCGGGTGAGGTCGGCGGCGACGGTCTCGACGGTGCCTTCGATGACCACCGAAAACGCGCCGGCCTGTTCGACCGCGTCGGCGTCGCGATAAAGCGCCGTCACATTCTCCTCGGTCCGGCCCTTGATCCTGTAGCCGCCTTCGCTTTCCACCGATTGCGGCTGCAAGCCGATATGTCCCATGACCGGAATGCCGGCAGCGACGATCGCCGCGATCTGCGGGGCAACTGCGACGCCGCCCTCCAGCTTGACCGCCTGGCAACCGGTTTCGCCGACGATCCGCCGCGCCGAGGCAACGGCTTGGCGCGGCGTTGCCTCATAGCTTCCGGCCGGCATGTCGACCACCACGCAGGCCTTGGCTGAACCTCGCATCACCGCTTGTCCATGGGCGATCATCATCTCCAGCGAGGCGCCCAGCGTGGTCTTGTGGCCATGGAGAACCATGGCGACGCTGTCGCCGACCAGAAGCAGGTCGACATGGCCGTCGAGCAGGCGAGCGACGGGGTAGGTATAAGCGGTGAGGCAGACGACCGGCACGCCGCCCTTGCGCAGGCGAATGGCGCCGGCACTGATCCGCAGTTCAGGGTCGGATGCATCCGGGGCCATCTTTACCTCCCTCAACCGTCAATCAGGCTGGGTACCTGCATGGGACGCGCAGAGCTTTAGAAAGACCAGGCAGCCTTGGCAAGGCATGCCTCGACAGAGGCGAAAGGCTTGCCAGGTTTGCATCGGTTTTCCGACCGCGATTTGCGTGACGCTTGCGGCAAAACCCTTGCCTTAGCGATGGCCTGACGCCATAAGCAGGAAACAGGCGCCGCCGCTGCCGCCGCGAGGACTTGCCACTAGGACTTGCCACGAGGACTTGGATGAAGACGTTCCTTCTGCAGTTTTTCACCTGGTGGAACAGCCAGACGCTGGGCACGCGCTTCCACACCTGGCGGCATGGCAAGAAAGTCGGGCAGGACGAGGCTGGCAACGTCTACTACGAAGGTGGTGTCGATTCGGAAGGCCGCACCCGCCGCTGGGTCATCTATCGCGACTATTCGGAAGCCTCGATGATTCCGCCCGGCTGGCATGGCTGGATGCATCACCGCGTCGATACGCCGCCGCCGAGCGACAACTACAAGCCACGCGACTGGCAGAAGCCGCATCAGCCGAACCTTACCGGAAGTGCCGCCGCCTATCGCCCCAAAGGCTCCGTGCTCACCAATCAGCACCGCCCGCAGGTGACGGGCGACTACGACGCCTGGACGCCGGGGACGTAACCGCTCGTCGAGACGGATCGGTCCTTTATCGCCACAATTGGCGTTTAGCTGCTTGCCGATCTGACAGCAGCGACTAGCCTTGGGCGCGACAGAATCACCCCGGGCGCAAACCACCGGACCCTGCATGAGCATTTTCAGCCGAATCTCGATGGGCGGACTGACGGCCGCCGCCGCTTTTGTCGCCTGCGCCATCGCCGCCGCACAGACGCTGGAGGCGCCAGTGGAACCGGGGGCACCGATGGGGCTGGAGCCGCCAATGGAACCGGGGGCGCCGATGGAATTGGAGCCGCCAGTGGAACCGGGGGCGCCGATGGAGATGGAGCCGCCAGTGGATCCGGGGGCGCAAGCGGCACCGGAGGCGCCAGTGGAGCCGGATGCGACAGTGGAACCGGATTCGACAGGGGAACCGGATGCGACAGTGGCTCCGGCGGCACCGGCGGCACCGGAACGCATCACCAATCCCGTCGCCGAATTCGCCGGCATCGACAAGATCACCGGCCGCATCATCACCTTCGATGTCTATATCGACGAGACGGTGCAGTTCGGTGCTTTGCAGGTGACGCCGCGCATCTGCTATTCGCAGCCGCAAACCGAAGAGCCGAAGACCGATTCCTTCGTCGAGGTCGACGAGATCACGCTGGATCGCAAGATCCGCCGTATCTTCACCGGCTGGATGTTTGCCGAAAGCCCCGGCCTCAACGCCGTCGAGCACGCGGTCTACGACGTCTGGCTGAAGGGCTGCAAACAGAAGTCGGAGGTGCCGGCACCCGACGCTGCTAAATCCAATTAGGGCGCCAGATGCGGAATCACCTGTTCGGGATCACATGCTGAGCCTTCCGGAACCGCCTTATTCTCCGTGCGTTGGTCATGGCTGGCATTACGGAGATGTCCCCATGATGGCCAACAAGAACGAACTCCTCGATCTCGAAAGAGGGTTCTGGACCGGCGACGCTGCCTATTTCAAAGCCAATGCCGACACCGAATGCCTGGTGGCCTTCCCACAGATGGCGCAAACGATGAGCAACGCCGACCTGGCCGGAACCGCGACGGACCCGAACCGCTGGCGCGATCTCGACATCGACCTCAAGGGCATCATCGAGCCGGGCAACGACATTGTCATGCTGACCTATGAGGCCCATGCCACGCGCGAGAATGGCGAGCCATATGCGGCGCTGGTCAGCACCGGCTATGTCCATCGCGTCAATGGCTGGAAGATGATGTTCCACGCGCAGACGCCTCTTGAGCCTGCCGCAAAACACTGACCCTGGCGCAGATCACGGGAAAAAGACCGCTTCGCCCTTCAGCGCGTCAGCCAGCATCTTTTCATACTTGCCCCTTGGCACGTCGACCGCGCCGAAGCGTTTGAGGTGCTCGGTGGTGAACTGGGTGTCGAGCAGCGCAAAGCGCCGTTCCTTCAGGCGTTCGACCAGATGCACCAGGCAGACCTTCGACGCGTCCGTTTCCCTGGCGAACATGCTTTCGCCGAAGAACACCCGGCCGAGCGACACGCCGTAGAGGCCGCCAACCAGCCGACCCTCACGCCAGGCTTCGACCGAATGGCAATGGCTCATCCTATGGAGTTCGACATAGGCCTCGCGGATCGGCGCATTGATCCAGGTCGACCGGCGTTCCTCGCGCCTCTCTGCGCAGCCATCGATCGTCGCCTCGAAGTCGAAATCGAAACGGATGTCGAACAGGTTTTTCCGGATCGCCTTCCTCAGGCTTTTGGGCGTGTGAAAACCATCGAGCGGGATGATGCCGCGCGTCTCCGGCCGTACCCAGAACACTTCGGGATCGGTGGCGCTTTCGGCCATCGGGAAGACACCCGAGGCGTAGGCCTTGAGCAACAGGTCGGTCGGGATGCGATAGCCTGGCGCGTAGGGACGGGTCATCGCATCATTATATTCTATAAGTTCACGACCTAATCCTCTTTGGCCAGATATTTTTCCAGCCAGTGGATGTCATACTCGCCATTGGCGATATCGGCATTGCCGACGAGATCGCGAAACAGCGGCAGCGTCGTATTGATGCCGTCGACGACGAATTCGTCGAGTGCCCGCCGCAGCCGCATCATGCATTCGACACGGTTGCGGCCGTGCACGATCAGCTTGCCGATCAGGCTGTCGTAGTAGGGCGGGATCTTGTAGCCGGAATAGACGCCGGAATCGACACGGATGCCGAGGCCGCCCGGCGTGTGGAAGTGGGTGATCGTGCCGGGCGAGGGGGTGAAGGTGCGCGCATCCTCGGCATTGATGCGGCATTCGATGGCGTGGCCCTGGAAGCGGATGTCTTCCTGGCGCACCGAAAGCCCAGCGCCCGAGGCGACGCGGATCTGCTCGTGCACGAGGTCGATACCGGTGATCGCCTCCGTCACCGGATGCTCGACCTGCAGGCGCGTGTTCATCTCGATGAAGTAGAATTCGCCGTTCTCGTAGAGGAATTCGATAGTGCCGGCGCCGGAATAGCCAAGATCGGCGATCGCCCTGGCGCAGACGCCGCCGATATGCGCGCGCTCCTCGGCATTGAGGGCCGGCGAGGGCGCTTCTTCCCAGACTTTCTGGTGACGGCGCTGCAGCGAGCAGTCGCGCTCGCCGAAATGCACGCCGTGGCCGGCACCGTCACCGAATACCTGCACCTCGATGTGGCGTGGCTTTTGAAGGTATTTCTCGATGTATACGGCGTCGTCGCCGAAGGCAGCACCGGCTTCCGAACGCGCCGTCTGCAGTGCGACTTCAAGATCCACTTCGCTGCGCGCCACCTTCATGCCGCGTCCGCCGCCACCGGCCGACGCCTTGATGATCACGGGGTAGCCGATCTCGGCGGCGATGCGTTTGGCTTCCTTTTCCTCGGTGACCGCGCCGTCGGAGCCGGGCACCACCGGAATGCCAAGACGCTTTGCGGTGCGCTTGGCCTCGATCTTGTCGCCCATGATGCGGATGTGATCGCCGGTCGGGCCGATGAAGGTGATGTTGTGCGCGGCGAGGATATCGGCGAATTTGGCATTCTCCGACAGGAAGCCGTAGCCCGGATGCACCGCGTCGGCGCCGGTGATCTCGCAGGCCGCGACGATCTGGTGGATGTTGAGATAGCTGTCGCGCGACGGCGGCGGCCCGATGCAGACGCTCTCGTCGGCGAGCCGCACATGCATGGCGTCGGCGTCGGCTGTCGAATGCACCACTACCGTCTGGATGCCGAGCTCCTTGCAGGCGCGCAGCACTCTCAAAGCGATTTCGCCGCGATTGGCGATGAGGATTTTCTGGAACATTTTTCGGCTGTTCCCGGCTCTACTCGATCACGACGAGCGGCATGCCGTATTCGACCGGCTGCGCATCCTCGAACAGGATCGCCGTCACCGTGCCGGCACGGGGCGAGGGGATCTGGTTCATCGTCTTCATCGCCTCGATGATCAGCAGCGTCTGGCCTTCCTTGACTTGCTGGCCGACCTCGATGAACGCCTTGGCGTCGGGCGACGGCGCCAGGTAGGCGGTGCCGACCATGGGCGAGGCGACTGCATTCTTGGACACGTCGGCCGCTGCCGGGGCGGCTGCGGCCGCCGGCTGCGCTGCCGGCGGCGCGTAGGCGGGCTGCGGTGCGGCGACCGCATGGACGGCCGGCGCCTGTCGCGACACGCGCACCTTCAAGTCACCCAGCTCGACCTCGATCTCGGTGAGGTTGGTGTCGTTCAGTATGCCCGCCAGATCGCGGATAAGCTGCTGGTCAACACCATTCTTCTTAATCGACATTTTCGAGCCTTCTGTTTGTTGGCCGGTCATAGGCGTGCGGCCAGCGCCTGCAGCGCCAGTGTGTAGCCGAGCGGCCCGAACCCGCAGATCACGCCGACGGCGACCGGCGAGACCATGGAGACGTGGCGGAATGATTCCCGCGCATGGATGTTGGAAAGATGAACTTCGGCGACGGGCAATGGCGCGACTGAGCGGATGGCGTCGTGAATGGCGATCGAGGTGTGGCTGTAGGCGCCCGGATTGATGACGATGCCGACAGCCTTGTCGGCGGCTTCCTGTATCCAGTCGACGAGGTCGCCCTCATGGTTCGACTGACGGAAATCGATCTCGAGCCCAAGCGCCGCACCTGCCTGCTTGCAATCGTCGGCGATCGCGGCAAGCGTCTTGCCGCCATAGATGCCCGGCTCGCGCTTGCCGAGCGCGTTGAGGTTGGGACCGTTCAGGACGAAAACCGTTTTCAAAATGCCGACCTTTTTCCAGTGTGGTTTTGAATCCGAAATTCGCAATATCTTGAAGCAGCGATTTGAACGAATTTCGGATTCAAATCCACCACATCAGCGCCGGCATCAGTCGGCGCGCCGGACCTCTATAATGGGCTTAGACGCCTGCGAAAAGAGCGCAAGTGGGTTCTTTCGCTGTCCACAACAGGCGGAAAATGGGTTGCGCCGAAACCGATCAGAGTGCGGCCTTGGCCGCCTCGATCTTCTCCGCCAGCACTTGCTGGCCGAGCGCCCCGAACACCACCTCGTTGCCGACCACATAGGAGGGCGTTCCGGTTATGGCCAGCTTGTTGGCAATGTCATAGGTCTTGGAGAGGGCCTCGGCGATCGACGGGTCCTTCATCTTCTCGCGCAGCGTCGCTTCGTCGGCGCCGAGCGAAAGCGCTACCTTGATGGCCGCTGCTTCGGTGGCGCGTCCCTGGGCGCCGAGCAGCGCGTTGTGGAACTCGCCGTATTTCTCCGGCATCATCAGGTGGAAGGCCATCGAGACGACGCTCGCCTTCTGCGAATCCGGGCCGAGGATCGGGAACTCCTTGAGCACGAAGCGCAGGTCCGGATCGGCTGTCGTCAGCGTCTTCATGTCCTCCATGGCGCGTTTGCAGTAGCCGCAATTGTAATCGTAGAACTCGACGATGGTGACCTTGCCGTTCGGATTGCCGACGACGCCGTCGAAGGCCGAGTTGAAGATCTGGTCCTTGGCATCTTTGATGATGGCGAGACTGGCGATGCGCTGCGCCTCCTTCTGCTTGGCCTCGAGCGCTTCCTGAGCCTCCAGCAGCACTTCGGGGTTCTTCAGGAGATAGTCGCGGATGATGCCTTCGACTTCGGCCCGGTCTATCTTGGTGTCGGCGGGCGCCGCCTGGGCGATCTGCACGGCATCGGCCTTTGCCGTCTGCGGACTTCCGGTCACGAACCCGAAACCCAGCATGGCGAGAGCGACCGCCACTCCCGTGGTGCCCAGCAGAATTGCCTTGTTCATCGTCCCTAATCCTCTTGCCTGGTTTCCGGCCCGATTGGTCTGACCTCGATTGGTCCGACTACATGTCGCCGCGCACGGCCGGAAGGTTCACTTTTTCTTGCCTGATGGTGCGTAGTTTATGATGTCCTGCGCGCGGATCCAGCCCGGCTCGCCGCGCTTCATTTTCATCTGCGCGCGCATTGCGAAGATCTTGGCATCCTTGTAGGCGCCGGAATAGAAATGGCCTTCGGCGGTTGCAAGATCGGCGGCCGGAATGTTGCCGAGCTCGCCATAGGCCTGCGCCAGATGGCGGTAACCGACGGCGTTTTCCCGGTCGCGCCCGAGGCCCTTGTTGATCTGCACCACCGCTTTCTCCAGGGATTCGGGCGTGCCGATGGCCATCAGCGCCTGGCCGTAGGAGACCGACAGCAACCCGGATCGCGCCGGATCGAGGCTGACCGCCTTGGCATAGGCTTCGGCGGCAGCCTTCGGTCTGTTCGCCTTCATCAGGATGTCGCCACGCAATTCCTGGAAATAGGGGTTTTTCGGCTGTGCCTTGATCAGCGCGTTGGTCTTGGCGAGCGCCCCCGCCAGATCGCCGAAAAGGTAGCTCGTCTGCGCGTCGCCATATTGCGAGGCGAGGCTGGCCGGGTTCTTGCGCATCAGCCGCGATGCGGCGGCCTTGCCTCCCATATAGGCGGCGATCTTGATGCGCATCACGTCGTGCCGCTGCTGCAGTGCCGGCGTATCGACCTTGTCGACATAGGGGCTCTGCTTGACCAGGACTTCGAGATTGGCGATGCGTTCCCGCGGCAGCGGATGGCTGATCCGGTAGGGATCGACCTGCGCCCCTGACAGCGAGAGCGCGCTCTGAAAGCGGCCGAAGGTCTTCAGCATGCCCAGGCCGGACTGACCGGTGGCATTGAGATAGGTTATCGCCGAGCGGTCGGCGGTCATCTCTTCGGTGCGCTGATAGGCGAGGATACTGCGCTGCGCCATCTCGCCGCCGCCAGCCGCGACCCCCATGCCGGCGCCGGCGAGGCCCCGGCTTTTGGTGGTGGCGCCGGCGACGATGGCGCCGGCGCCAAGCAGCGTCGCGATGATGGCCATCGTCTTGGCGCGTTCGAGCTGGTTGCGCAATTTTTGCTGGTGCCCACCGGCAATGTGGCCGGCTTCGTGTGCGATGACGCCGATGATCTCGTTGGGCGTCTCCGCCGACATCAGGGCGCCGGTGTTGATGAACAGACGGGACCCGGCAACGAAGGCGTTGAAACTCTGGTCGTTGACCAGCACGATGTCGACGCCGTCTTCCGGCAGGCCCGCGGCCCGGAAGATCGGCCGCGCATAATCGCGTACCAGCGCCTCGATCTCGGCATCGCGCACCACCGGCACGTTTTGCGCTAAGGCGCTGATGGTGCCGGTCACAGCGACCGTCGCGGCAAGCGAAAGCGTCGCGAAGGCGCGCGCTGCCCTGGCTATCGTCGATTTGGGTCGGCTAAACATGGCAGGTCCACTGGTAGACGAGCGGGCGAAGGATGAAAAGTCGGCACTGAAACTTTACCGAACTTGTGATCCTCACATCAATCGGGCATTTGTGCGGCGCGGGACGCCAAAGCTCGGCGCCGGCAGCCGACAAGTGCCGACCAAAGGGCCGACCCAAGGGCCGCCCAGGAATGAGGTCAAATGGTTGTATCGCTTTCGCGTCGCGGCGAAGTCGAGCCGTTCCACGCCATGGATATTCTGGCGGAAGCGAATCGGCTGAAGGCAAAGGGCGTGCCGGTTGTTTCCATGGCCGTTGGCCAGCCGTCCGACCCGGCGCCGGCCGGGGTCAGGCAAGCGGCGACGAACGCATTGAAGATGGGGCGCATCGGCTACACCGACGCATTGGGTCTTTCCGGCCTGCGCGAGGCGATCGCGCAGCACTATGCCGACCACTACGGGCATGCCGTTTCACCCGGCCGGATCGCCGTCACCACCGGATCGTCGGCCGCCTTCAACCTGGCCTTTCTGGCGATGTTCGATCCAGGCGATTGTGTCGCCATCGCCGCACCCGGCTATCCGGCCTATCGCAACATCATGGCAGCGCTCGGCATCGAGATCGTCGAGATCGAGCTCCACGGTGATGCCTATCTCCACGCCGAACATCTGAAGGCCGCGCATCGCGAAAAGAAGCTGAAGGGTGTGTTGTTTGCCAGCCCGGCCAATCCGACCGGGGCAATTATCCCCGCCGACGAGCTGTCGGCGCTGGTGACGACGGCGCAAGAGCTCGGCATCGCCGTGATCTCCGACGAGATCTATCACCGGCTGGCTTACGCTGCGCCGGACACGACGGCGCTTGCCTACGGCCAGGACGTGACGGTGATCAATTCCTTCTCGAAATATTACTGCATGACCGGTTGGCGTATCGGCTGGATGGTGCTGCCGGAAGCATTGGTGCGGCCGGTCGAGCGCATCGCCCAGAGTCTCTACATCTCACCGCCGGAACTGTCCCAGATCGCCGCGATCGAGGCATTCAAGGCGACCGGGGAATTGGAGGCGGTGAAGGCGCGCTACGCCTGGAATCGCGAACTTTTGATGACACGCCTGCCCGAACTCGGCTTTGCGCTGGCGGCACCGATGGACGGGGCGTTCTACGCCTTCTGCGATGTCACCAGGCACACCAACGACAGTATGGCCTTCGCGCGCAAGATGCTGGCCGAGGCGCATGTGGCGGCGACGCCCGGCCGCGATTTCGATCCGCTTCAAGGCCATCGAACCATGCGCTTTTCCTACGCCGGCAGCCACGATGAGATGGTCGAGGCGATGATGCGCCTCGAACGCTGGCTGAAGTAGCGCGAATGCCGGAACTCGAACAGGCTTTGACCGAAATTGCCGCCGAAATGGCGGAGCGCACGGATCGCGGTGAAGTCGCGACCTACATTCCGCAGCTCGGCAAGGTCGATCCGAAAAAGTTCGGTATCGCCGCCGTGACCAATGACGGTCGCGTGCTGATGGCGGGCGACGCCGATGAGCCGTTTTCGATCCAGAGCATTTCGAAGGTGTTTACGCTGACATTGGCGCTCGGCAATGTCGGCGACGCGTTGTGGCAGCGTGTCGGGCGCGAGCCTTCGGGCAACCCGTTCAACTCGATCGTCCAGCTCGAGCATGAGAACGGCATTCCGCGCAATCCGTTCATCAATGCCGGCGCCATCGTCATTTCCGACATTCTGCTCGCCGGCCACCAGCCGCGCGAGGCGATCGGCGAGATCCTGCGCTTCATCCAGTTCCTGGCCGACGACGAGACCATCATCATCGACCGCGAGGTCGCGGCTTCGGAACGGGCCACCGGTTTTCGCAACTTGGCGCTTGCCAACTACATGAAATCCTTCGGCAATCTCAACCACGCACCGGACCTGGCGCTGGGCGTCTATTTCCATCATTGCGCCATCGCCATGAGCTGCCGGCAACTGGCTTTGGCCGGCCGCTTCCTTGCCAATGGCGGCAAGAACCCGGCGACCGGCCATTCCGTTGTTTCGGCCGAGCGCGCCCGCCGCATTGGCGCGATGATGCTGACCTGCGGTCATTATGACGGCTCCGGCGATTTCGCCTTTCGCGTCGGCATCCCCGGCAAGAGCGGCGTTGGCGGCGGCATTTTGGCGATCGTGCCGGGCGTGGCTTCGCTCGCCGTCTGGTCGCCCGGCCTCAACGCCAACGGCAATTCTAGGCTTGGGTCGATTGCGCTGGAAAGGCTGGCGAAGATGATGAACTGGTCGGTCTTCGCGCCATAAAGATTCCCGCGCTGTCGACAGGACAGCGCGGGATTCTTTTGGTCAAAAGATCAGGCTAAACTACCGAAAAGCTTAGAAAAAGCCTTTCCGCTGCCACCAGCCGGCACGCTTCGGCTTTTCCTCGGTCTTTTCCTCTTCGGCAACAGTCGAAGACACGATCGGCTCAACCGGAGCATCTACCGGTACAGGCTTGCGTCGCGATGGGCGGACCTTCGGTTTTTCGTCGACGGTGGTCATGACTGTTTCCTCCGGAACAGGTGCGGGAGCCTCGGCAGAGGTTTCCGGCTCGGCTGCCGGCGTCTCGGCGACGACGTCCGCCGCAGCCTTCTTCGGCTTGGCGGCGCGGCGCGGCTTCTTCGGCTTTTCGGCGCTCGGCATGTCGTCATTGGCCGGAGCAAGGTCCACAGGCTCTTCGACCGGCGTTGCTGCTACCGGCTCGCTGGAGACGGCTACGCCCTCCAAGACTTCGGCTTCGGGCCTGTCAGCCGACTCGGCAGTGCCTGCATCGACCTCGCCTTCGCCGTCTTCACGGCGATTGCGCTTGCCGCCACGCTTGCCGCGCCGGCGCTTCTTGCCCTGACCTTCATCCACTACTTGACCTTCATCCGACGCTTCCACCGCCTCAGTGACGCCGACCTGGTCTTCGTGGTCTGCTTCGACGCCTTCATCGCCTAAGGCCCCGGATACGCCTTCGGCAGTGGCCGGGAGGGACGCGCCTTCCATTGGGGCGCCATGCTCGCGGTCGCGATCCTTGCCGCCGCGCCGTCTGCGGCGCTTGCGGCGCTTGCGGTCGCGGCCTTCGCCATCCTCGCTTGGCCTTGGCTGTTGCGGCTGCTGGGCTTGGCGCGGTTGCTCCGTCGGTGCAACGGCCTCGTCTTCCTCCTCCTCGATGACGATTTCGTCGGCGGCCTCTTCCGGCTCGACATAGGCGGGCAAGGTGCGCACCTCGACGAAGCCTTCAGGCTTTTCAGCCAGCGCGCCGCGGAAGATCGCATAATGCTGGGCGCCGACCGTGTCGTCGGCTTCGACGGTGATGGTCAGGCCGAAGCGGCTTTCGAGCTCCACCAGCGTGCCGCGCTTGTGGTTGAGCACATAGAGCGCGGTCGCCGCCGGCGTCCGTACCGTGATGTGGCTGCGCGAATCCTTGAGCAGAAATTCCTCGATCGCCCGCACCACCATCAGCGCGACAGACGAATCGGACCGCACATGGCCGGTGCCGCCGCAATGCGGGCAAGGCTTCATCGTCGATTCCAGCACGCTGGCTCGGATGCGCTGGCGCGACATCTCCATCAGGCCGAAATGCGAGATGCGGCCGACCTGGATGCGGGCGCGATCGTTCTTGAGGTGATCCTTCAGCCGCTTTTCGACGGAGCGGTTGTTGCGGTTCTCCTCCATGTCGATGAAGTCGATGACGATCAGGCCGGCAAGATCGCGCAGCCTCAGCTGCCGTGCGACTTCCTCGGCCGCTTCCAGATTGGTGTGAAGCGCCGTGTCCTCGATCGAGTGCTCCTTGGTGGAGCGGCCCGAATTGACGTCGATGGCGACCAGCGCTTCGGTCTGGTTGATGATGATGTAGCCGCCGCTCTTTAGGGTCACCTGCGGCTGCAGCATGCGGTCGAGCTGCGCCTCGATGCCATTACGCACGAAGATCGGCGTCGTGTCGCGGAACGGCTGCACGACCTTGGCGTGGCTCGGCATCAGCATGCGCATGAAGTCCTTGGCCTCGCGATAGCCCTCTTCGCCGGAAACCAGGATCTCGTCGATGTCCTTGTTGTAGAGATCGCGCACCGAGCGCTTGATCAGGCTGCCTTCCTCGTAGACCAGGGCAGGGGCCGTGGACTGCAGCGTCAGATTGCGGACGTTTTCCCAAAGCCGCATCAGATATTCGTAGTCGCGCTTGATCTCGGCCTTGGTGCGGCTTTCGCCGGCTGTGCGCAGGATGACGCCCATGCCCTGCGGCACTTCGAGATCGGCGACGACCTCCTTCAGCCGCTTGCGGTCCTGCGCGTTGGTGATCTTGCGCGAGATGCCGCCGCCACGCGCCGTGTTCGGCATCAGCACCGAATAGCGGCCGGCAAGCGACAGGTAGGTGGTGAGCGCCGCGCCCTTGTTGCCGCGCTCTTCCTTCACGACCTGCACCAGGAGGATCTGCCGGCGCTTGATCACTTCCTGGATCTTGTACTGGCGGCGCACCGGCTTGCGGCGGTTGCGCGCTTCTTCCAGCGCATCCTCGGCGCCGACCGATTCGACCTCATGGTCGTCCAGATGCGAGGACTGCACCTCTTCCAGCATGCCGCGATCATTGTCGGTGGACGTGGCTTCGCCGGCCGAGTCCGGCTGCGCCACGGCTTCGGAAATCACATCCGCTTCAATGCCGGCGGCGATGGAATTGGGTCCGCCTTCGGAAGGCCCAGTCTCATCATGGCTCGTCTCATCATGGCTCGTCTCATCATGACTCGCGTCAACATGACCGGCGACATCCTCGCCATGTTCCGAAGTATCGGACGGCGTGTCGATATTTTCGGAAACGGCAGCGACGTGCTCCGCGACCGCATCCTTGCCGTGTTCGCCGCGCTCATTGGAACCGCTGTCATTGGAATCGACAGAATCGTCCGAATCGGCCGCACCTGCATCACGCTTGTGCTCGCCTCGGTCGCGGCTCTTGCCGCCGCGCCGGCGTCCGCGCCGCCCGCGATCGCGGCTCTGGCGGTCGTCGCCTTCGCCGTCCTCATCGTCCTCGTCTTCAGCCTCCTGCGCTTCCGCGCGCAGCAGCGCCTGACGGTCGGCGACCGGAATCTGGTAGTAGTCGGGATGAATTTCACTGAAGGCGAGGAAACCGTGACGGTTGCCGCCATATTCGACAAAGGCTGCCTGAAGCGAGGGTTCGACGCGCGTTACGCGGGCGAGGTAGATATTTCCTTTGAGCTGCTTTTTGTCCTGGGATTCAAAGTCGAATTCTTCAATACGGTTACCGCGAACGACGACAACACGTGTTTCCTCCGGGTGGGAGGCGTCTATCAGCATCTTGTTGGGCATTATTTCGTTTCCCCCCGGCAGCCGTCAGCCGCAGCTTGCGGGGCAAAGCCCGCCGCTGTGAGTGTGGATGAACATGGGTGCCGGGCAATTGAATGTCCGCCGGCCGCTGCCTGAGCGCCATAGCGGTGCCGCCCGCAGCCATAATGGCGCGGTTTGCTGCGGACCTTTCCATGATTGCGCTTGAAGCCATCGTAACCAGCAGAACCTTTTTGAACCAAAGCCCGGGAAAACCGGACCAGCTTGTTTGCTCATACAGAGCCGGCGCGGGACAATCCCGGCCGTTTCCTCACGCAGGCGCTTCCCCCGCCACGGGCTCGCACCTGCGAAATTCGTCGCGATCACTTGATACCTTCTTCGCCTGAAGCGAAAGGAGCCGTCGTTCATCTGACCTGTAGCAGGAAGCTGCGGAGAAGGACGGTTCCAGGATTGCAGTGATCCACCATCGCTTTTATGATTTGGCGGGTTGGAAGGCAACCCCGATTTCCGATGCCGGCAAAAAGCAGTTCCGCAACGGAAGCACGGCTTTGAGCGTTGCATGAAAAGGCTTGGTTAACCTTCTCTGGATACCAATCGTTAATCGAGTTCGCGGCCTAACCGGCACCTCTACAAAACGACGACACTCCGACAAACAAGATTAGGCGCCTTGGCGCCAAACCGGAGCGACTGGAAAGAGATGGGACTGGCAGTCTTCACGCACAAGAGTGGTCGCGCCGGAGGCATTTTTTTCTACGCCGCCTACTTCCGCGCTGCCCAATTCCGCGATGCTTGTCTGGTGTTGCTGGTTGTCGCTTGCCTGGCCTTTTCGCCGGTTTCCTTTGCCGCCGACGCGCCGCTCGCCGTGACGAGCTACAAAATGGCGGGTGACGCCACCAAGATGCGCATCGTCATGAATTTCGACCGCGAGCCCGACGTCAAATGGTTCCTGCTGCGCGGCCCCCACCGTCTGGTCGTCGACCTGCCAAGCACGAAATTCGCCATCAATGCCAAGGATGTGAAGGCGCGCGGCCTGGTCAGGAGCGTGCGCTACGGCGATCTCGGCGAGGGGGTGTCACGGCTGA
Source organism: Mesorhizobium sp. WSM4840 (assembly GCF_055811755.1). Lineage (NCBI taxonomy): Bacteria > Pseudomonadati > Pseudomonadota > Alphaproteobacteria > Hyphomicrobiales > Phyllobacteriaceae > Mesorhizobium > Mesorhizobium sp. WSM4840. Next base: position 29,437 of record NZ_JBVVQD010000017.1, on the reverse strand, counting down.
TTCTCACCGGCAAGGGCCCGTTCGCCGTCGACAGGCTCGACGTGCTCAAGAATGATGACGGCAGCGGCTACCGCATCGCAATCGACATGTCTGCGGCGTCCGTGCGGGAGTTCGACGCCGCTCTTGCCAATCAGGCGCTGACCACCGGCTCGACGGTCTCTTCCGACAAGGGCGGCAGGGTCGGCACCGGCCCGGTCTCCAATCCAGGCCATCGCTTCACCGTCGTCATCGATCCAGGCCATGGCGGCATCGACGGCGGCGCCGAGGGCCTGAACGGCACTGTCGAAAAGAACGTCACGCTCGCTTTCGCCACCGAATTGCGGGAAAGACTGGCCGCAGTCGGCAAATACGACGTGTTCATGACGCGCGAGACGGACCAATTCCTGCGGCTGGACGACCGCGTGCGAATTGCCCGCCAGCACGAGGCCGATCTGCTCATTTCGATCCACGCCGACACGATCAGGGTCAAGGGCCTTCGCGGCGCAACCGTCTACACCGTCTCCGACAAGGCTTCCGATCCCGAAGCGCAGGCGCTCGCCGACCGTGAAAACCTTTCCGATCAATTCGCCGGCATGGAAATCAAGGACGACGGCAAGGAAGTGACCGACATCCTGATCGACCTGATCCGCCGCGAGACGCACGGTTTCTCGATGCGTTTTGCCCAAACTTTGGTCGGCCAGCTTTCCACCAGCGTCGGCCTCATCAACAATCCGCAGCGTTCGGCCAGCTTCAAGGTGTTAAAGGCACCGGATGTCCCCTCCGTGCTGGTCGAACTCGGCTATCTGTCGAACGCGAAGGACGAGGCGCAACTGCTCAGCGCCGATTGGCGCGGCAAGGCTGCCCAGAGCATAACCAATGCCATCGCCCTGTTCGCCTCAGCCCGGGCCGGAGCCGGAACCGGAGGCTGAGATGCCCGCCGCGCTACAACCAGAGGCAGCGTTGCACGACGACAACACCCTGCACTTATTTCCGCCATTCGAAGGCGAAATTCCAAGCTGCCGCATTTTGCCCACATGGTGGCGACATGGATTTTCGATTACCGGTCGGGATCGTCTCGAAAGCTTGCGCGAAAGGCGGCTTCGTTTAGGGGATTCCCGAACCAAGGACTGGAGCGGGCATGATTCGTCTCATTGGTTATTTCTTCGGCATCGGCACGGCGCTGGCCCTTTTGGTCGCGGCGGGCGTGGCGATCTATATCAGCCATTTGTCGAAGGATCTGCCCGACTACGAGGTCCTGGCCAAGTATGAACCGCCGGTGACGACCCGCATCCATGCGTCTGACGGTGCGCTGATGGCCGAATATGCGCGCGAGCGGCGCCTGTATTTGCCGATCCAGGCGGTGCCGGATCGTGTCAAGGCGGCCTTCCTGTCTGCCGAGGACAAGAATTTCTATAATCATCCCGGCATCGATATGACCGGCCTTGGCCGCGCTGTCATGGTCAATCTGCAGAATTTCGGCTCTGGCAAGCGCCAGGTCGGCGCCTCGACGATCACCCAGCAGGTGGCGAAAAACTTCCTGTTGTCCTCGGACCAGACCTACGAGCGCAAGATCAAGGAGATGATCCTCGCCTTCCGCATCGAGCAGGCCTATTCGAAGGACCGCATTCTCGAGCTTTACCTCAACGAAATTTTCTTCGGGCTTGGCGCCTATGGCGTCGCCGGCGCGGCACTCACCTATTTCGACAAGGCGGTGAATGAACTCACCGTGGCGGAGGCGGCCTATCTGGCGGCTTTGCCGAAGGGCCCCTCCAACTATCACCCCTTCAAATATGCCGACCGCGCCATCGAGCGCCGCAACTGGGTCATCGACCAGATGGTCGGCAACGGCTACGTCACGCAAGAGGAAGGCGCGAAGGCCAAGGCCGAGGCGCTCGGCGTCAAGCCACGCCGCTCCGGCACATATCTGTTCGCCGGCGAATACTTCACCGAGGAAGTGCGTCGCCAGATCAGCGCGCGCTACGGCGAGAATGCGCTCTACGAGGGCGGCCTGTCCGTCCGTACGACGCTCGATCCCAAGATGCAGCTGATCGCCCGCAAAGCCATGCAGAACGGCCTGATGAAGTTCGATACGCTGCGCGGCTATCGCGGGCCGGTGAAGACCATCAGCGTATCCGGCGACTGGGGCGCGCCTTTGAGCGAAGTCAAGGGACTGGACGACGTGCCCGAATGGTCGCTCGCCGTCGTGCTCGACAGCTCGGAGAGCGGCCTGTCGATCGGCCTTCGGCCGACCCGGCAGATCTCGGGCGAACTCGTCAAGGATCGCATCGAAGGCACCATCAGCCGCGAGGACATGAGCTTCGCCATGCGTCATGTGGTCGGCGGCAAGACCGTCAAGGCCAAATCGCCGGCGGACGTGCTGAAGCCGGGCGATGTCATCTTCGTGCAGAAGAAAGAGGGAACGGACGGGGCCTATATCCTGCGCCAGGCCCCCGAAGTGGAAGGTGGCATGATCGCCATGGATCCGCATACCGGCCGTGTTCTGGCCATGGTCGGCGGGTTCTCCTACTCGCAATCCGAATTCAACCGTGCCACGCAGGCCATGCGGCAGCCGGGTTCGTCGTTCAAGCCGATCGTCTATTCGGCAGCCCTCGACAATGGCTATACGCCAGCTTCGGTGATCATGGACGGCCCGATCACCATCAAGAGCGGCAACACGACCTGGACGCCGAAGAACTACGATGGAAGGACAGCTGGCCCGGCGACCTTGCGGTCCGGCATCGAGAGGTCGCGCAATCTGATGACTGTGCGCCTGGCCAACGACATGGGCATGAAGCTGGTCGCCGAATATGCCGAGCGCTTCGGCGTCTATGACCGTCTGGCGCCGTACCTGCCGATGGCGCTGGGTTCGGGCGAGACCACCGTGATGCGCATGGTGTCGGCTTATTCGATCATGGCCAACGGCGGCAAGTCGATCAAGCCGACGCTGATCGACCGCATCCAGGATCGCTACGGCAAGACGGTGTACAGGCAGGACGAACGCGGCTGCGAAAATTGCAACGCCGCCGAATGGCAGAACCAGCCTGAGCCGGAACTGGTCGACAATTCCGAGCAGGTGCTCGATCCGATGACCGCCTATCAGATCACCTCGATGATGGAGGGCGTCGTCGAGCGCGGTACCGGCGCCACCGTCGCCGAACTCGGCCGCCACATCGCCGGCAAGACCGGAACGACAAACGACGAGAAGGATACTTGGTTCATCGGCTACACGCCCAATCTCGTTGTCGGCCTTTATATGGGCTACGATCAGCCGAAAGGTCTTGGCAAGGGCGCGACCGGCGGCGGTCTCGCAGCGCCGATCTTCAAGGACTTCATGCGCGTGGCGCTGGACGGCACGCCCAATGTCGATTTCCAGGTTCCCGAAGGCATGAAGCTGATCGCCATCAATCGCAAGACCGGCATGGCTGCCAACCCAGACGACGCTGGCGCCTTTATCGAAGCCTTCAAGCCGGGCACCGGCCCCGCCGACAGCTATTGGGTGATCGGCATGGGTGCGGACGGCTCCAACGCCTCCGGCGGCGCGCTGTCGCCACAGGCCAACCAAGCCATCCAGTCCGGCGGCGGCGGGCTCTATTGACATAGGACATGGTGTTCTGGGCCGGCTTTCGAGCCGGCCCATTTCGCTTTACAGGCGGCGGTGCCGTCCCTATGTATCGCGCCAACCCAGCTCTGTTTAAGCAGCAGGGCACCATTTCAGCACAGGACAGAACGACCAGCCATGCGCGCGGAAACGCAGAACATTGTCGACGAAATCAGGCAGGCGATAACCCTGCTGAGGAGGCATCTTTGACTGGGATCAAGCCATAAAGCGGCTTGAATACCTGAATGTGCGTGCCGAGGATTCGAGTCTCTGGAACGAACCGCTGGAGGCGCAGAAGCTGATGCGTGAGCGCCAGGGCCTCGAGGAAGGCATCGCCGCGGTCAAAGGCCTCACCCAGGCGCTGGAAGACAATATCGGCCTGATCGAGCTTGGCGAGGAAGAGGGCGACGAGAGCGTCATCGCCGAGGCGGAAGCGGCGATCCGCTCGATGCGCGGCGAAGCAAAGGCCCGGCAGATCGAGACGCTGCTTTCGGGCGAGGCGGACGCCAACGACAGTTATCTCGAAGTCCATGCCGGCGCCGGCGGCACCGAAAGCCAGGACTGGGCCTCGATGCTTCTGCGCATGTACACGCGTTGGGCCGAGCGGCGGCGCTTCAAGGTCGAGGTGCTGGAAGTGCATGACGGCGAAGAGGCCGGCATCAAGTCCGCTACGCTGCTGATCAAGGGCCACAATGCCTATGGTTGGCTGAAGACGGAATCCGGCGTTCACCGTCTCGTGCGTATTTCGCCCTACGACAGCAATGCGCGCCGCCACACGTCGTTTGCCAGCGTATGGGTCTATCCCGTAATCGACGATACGATCGAGATCGATGTTTCCGAATCGGATGTCCGCATCGACACCTATCGTTCGTCCGGATCGGGCGGCCAGCACGTCAACACCACCGATTCGGCGGTCCGCATCACCCATCTCGCCACCGGCATCGCGGTCGCCTGCCAGGCCGAGCGCTCCCAGCACAAGAACAAGGCGAAGGCCTGGGAGATGCTGCGCTCGCGGCTCTACGAGGAAGAGCTGAAGAAGCGCGAGGCGGTGGCGAACGCCACCGAAGCATCGAAGAGCGATATCGGCTGGGGCCACCAGATCCGCTCCTACGTTCTGCAGCCCTATCAGCTGGTGAAGGATCTTCGCACTGGCGTCGAGAGCACAAGCCCGTCGAGCGTGCTGGACGGCGACCTCGACGATTTCATGGAGGCGTCGCTGTCGCAGCGCATCGAGGGCGGCGCCGGCGAAGTGGTGGCCGATATCGACTGAAGCTCCTATGCCCCAAGCAGCAGGAACATCACGCTAGAGTAACAGGCTCTTCACTGTAATTGAGCGGTCGCTTTATGGCTTTGTTTTTTCATCGAATTTTCCGCAACGACATCTACCTCCGGGTTAGATGTTGCAGGCCTGCCGGCATCTGGCCCGGAACCACTGCGAGCTGAATTCCGTTATCTGCGGTCCCATCTGCCGGGGTTGATGAAGTCACTGTCGTCAACCCCGGCAGGCTGGTTCCGGCTGCAGATGTCGGCGCTCGGTTTGCACAGCAATTTCTTGCGCCAACAAAGGAATCAGCCCAGCATCCGAAGGCTGGGGGAAAAAGCATTTATGGCCGGACGCGGCGTATCTGCGACCTGACGAGCCGGCCACTGGGAAGATACGTTCCAAGAACGGGCAAGCGAAACGCTTGATAACTCGGTGATAGGAATTGCGCCCATGCCTGCTCTCAAGACTCGATCGGCCTCAGCCGTCCAGACGGCGCGCCGCCTCCTGAATTCAATCATTGCGGTGGTGGCTCTGACGGCCGCCATCGTTGCATTTGCAGCGCCGGCTTTGGCGCACGACGCCACGCCGACTGCAGCGAAGCCGCAAGGCTGGAGTTACCCATTCTCCTGTTGTTCCGGCTATGATTGCCGCGCGGTCTCGCAGACGTCGATCAGCGAGCGTCCGGAGGGCTATGTCATCAAGGGGACAGGCGAGGTCGTGTCCTACAGCGATGGACGGATCAAGAATTCGCCCGATGGCGAATATCACTGGTGCTCGGTCGCCGGCGCCAATGATGGAAAGACCATCTGCCTGTTCGTGCCACCGTCGTCGTTTTAATGTATGTCGCCCAAAAGCTTGCCCCAAGGGCCTGACCCAGAGCCTGACCCGATGGTGCGCAGCGGTTTTGGGATAACGACATGCATCAAAAAGATTGAAGCGCGCCACGCGTCCGACGCAGGCACGCGAGTCTGCTGATAGACGGTTGTCAGGAGTGTCTCTTTATGTTGCCTTGCCGCGCGGGCGGCAGGCAATCGTGAGGAGGCGTTCATGACCATAAAGGCAAGCTGCCACTGCAGGGCGACGACGTTCGAAGTTTCGCAAGCGCCGCTAACCATGACGCAATGCACCTGCTCCTTCTGCTCGAAACGCGGCTCGTTGTGGGCCTATTACACCCCGTCGCAATTCAAGCTCACCAGCCCACTCAAGAATGTCTCCTTCTACCGGTGGGGGTCGAAAACGATCAAACACGGTTTCTGCGCCACCTGCGGCTGCGGCACCTTCACCGAAACGCCGGACTGGTCGACCGGCAAGCCGGATTTCGACAATCCGAAAATCAGCGTTAATTCGCGCCTGTTCGACGATTTCGACCTCGATCAGGTCGAGGTCGTCGTGATCGACGGCAAGAATCTCTGGTAGCCGATAGTCTCTGGTAGCCGATCAGAATTGCGCAATACCGCGGCCGTGCAATTGACCGGGAAAAGCCATAGCCAGCCGCTTTTCCCGTTCCATTTTTCGCCGCATTTCATGTTACAAGCATTAGAGCGACGTGCGTCCACTTGGACGCACAAAGTACGCTCCAAGACTTTGAATCTATGTATCGGCCCGAAAATCGATGATTTTCGGGCCGATACAACGGAAGGGCTGATGCGGCGCGCCACCGGTGGGACCGCGGACTGGAGAGGGACTACCCAATGAAAAAGACTGTGCTCGTCGTCGTGGCGACGGCTGTGCTCGTGAGTGCCTGCACCACAACCGATCCGTATACCGGAGAGCAGAAGGTTTCCAACACTGCGGCCGGCGCCGGCATCGGCGCGCTGGCGGGTGCGGGGCTCGGCCTGCTTGCCGGCGGCAACGATCGCCGTAATGCGCTGATCGGCGCTGGCGTCGGCGCGCTCGCCGGCGGCGCCATCGGCGCCACGATGGACCAGAACGAGGCCGAACTGCGCCGGCAGCTTCAGGGCTCCGGCGTCAGCGTCACCCGTACCGGCGACCAGATCATCCTCAACATGCCGTCCGACATCACCTTCAACGTCGACCAGGACGCGGTGAAGCCCGGCTTCTATCAAGTGCTGAATTCGGTCGCACTTGTGCTGAACAAGTTCCGGCAGACTACGGTCGACGTGTTCGGCCACACCGACTCGACCGGTGGCGACGAACACAATTTCGACCTGTCGCAGCGCCGCGCGCTGGCGGTCGCCAACTATCTGTCCGGGCAGGGCGTCGATTCCCGCCGCTTCGCAGTCACCGGCTTCGGCAAGACGCGTCCGATCGCTTCCAATGCGACGACCGGCGGGCGTGCCCAGAACCGCCGCGTCGAGATCCAGCTTTCACCGCTCACCTGAGCAAGACAGGCAAGAAGACGGCATTGCGCATGAGAACGGCCCCGCAAGGGGCCGTTCTTGTTTGCTTTTTGCTGGAGTGACGAGCGTCGGCGCCCGTTGCTTCGTTTTCATAGTGTCAGGGGCGGGCCGGCTGATCGACAATTGCCGCAACGATCCGGCGCACGATCGGGAGGACAATCAGCAGGCTCGGAAATGCAACAAGCCATGATACACCCCATGCGTATGACCAGGTCGCTACGAACCCGTTTGTCCAACCGGTGCCGATCGCCGTCGAAACCGCCGAGATAATGCAGGTCATGAGGATTGAAAGAACGAACGGCATTACCACTGCACTGTAGGAAGGCGGCAGTTTTCTCAGCTTCAACGTTTTTTGCGGTGATGCATGCATGGAAATCTCCTAGTCGGAAAATGCGTGAGCGCGATCAGGCGATCTGTGCCGATTGCAGGGCTAGCTCCCGAACAAAGCTTCGCAACGAACGCGGCTCGCGGCCCAAAGCGCAGCGCAATGTCAGGCTGTTTCCGCCGAGGCCATATTTGGCATAGTGGTCATGGACTTTAGCCAGCAGCTGCAATTGGCGGTCATCGTAGGGAAGGCGGGCATTCGCTGCCCACTCGCCAAAGGTCTGCTCGCCGGCCGAGATCGGGCGGCCAAGTTCTTCACCCATCATTGAAACGATTTCTTCCCGGCTATGCATACCAGCGCACAGCTCGAGGGTGGCATAGGACAACCGCGCTTCGGTCAATGCGATCGCTGCCACTTCGGCGACATCGCGATAATCGACGCGCGCCAGCTTTGCCGTCTTTGGGAACGGTTCCGAGAAAACGCCATCCCTAACGACGGACGGCCAGGCTGCTGCGATATTCTGCATGAAATTGGCGGGATGCAGAATGGTGTATTCCATGTTCGTCGAGTAGAGAGCATCCTCGACCGGCACCTTGCTCGCATGGTTTTTGAGCCTCGTATTGGTCGGCTGGATCACTGACGAAAAGACGAATTTTCGAACGCCTGCTCGTGCTGCAGTCTCAACCATCCCAACACCCATGGCCGCTTCATCGGGGGCAAAGGCCGGTCCGATGTGAAAGACGCCGTCGACGCCCTCGACGGCATCTTCGAGGCTCTGAGGGTCGCGCAAATTGCCGATCACGACCTCGGATGCCCCGAGCCTCCGGGCCTTTTCGGCGCTCGCGGGCTCGCGAATGAGTCCTCGAACAGTGGCATTGCGGCGGACAAGTTCAGGCACGACCAATCCGGCAAATCGGCCTGTTGCGCCCACGACCAGGACGGTTGGATTGGGTGCTCGCATGACAATTCCCTTCCACGAAGCTTGCCCGGGGGTTTCTTCCAGGGAAATAAAGGTCGCGAACAGCGTTACAATTATTTGGCTTTGCGATAGTGTCTCTCGATTTTCGACAGAAACGGAGAAGCCATGAGCCGGATAGATGATTTTGAAGCTTTCATGGCAGTCGTCGAGCATGGAAGTTTGACAGCCGCCGCACGTCGGCTGAACCGCTCACTGCAATCGATCAGCCGGTCTTTGGCGACGCTGGAGGAATCCGTCGGGGTCGAGCTTGTGCAGAGAACGACGCGCCGCTCGACACCAAGCGAGGCCGGAGCGGCGTTTTTCCACCGCATCAAACCCGCCATCGACGAAATTAACGACGCAAGACTTCAGGCCGCCAACCAACGATCGGAGCCATCAGGCATCCTGCGCGTGAGCGCGCCAGTTCTGTTCGGCCCGGATTTCGTTGTACCTGTCATAGCCGACTACATGCAGATGTATCCGCGGGTCGAGGTTGAGCTCCAGCTTTCCGATGGATTTGTTGATCTTGGTGCCGAGGGCCTCGATCTGGCAATACGGATCGGCAATTTGCCGGATTCCCGCTTGCGAGCCAGACGCTTGGGCGCGTTGCGGCGCGTCGTGTTCGGCTCGCCTTCCTACTTTGAACGCCGTGGCCGACCAACGCATCCTTTTGAACTGAGCAAGCACAGCTGCATTGTTCGAACCTCCGACCAGCGTCCAGGTGAATGGATGTTTCAGATTGAGGGGAAACCTCGGGCGGTGAAAGTGGCTGGCAGTTTTCGATCCAATTTGATGGCACCGATCTACGCAGCCGCAGCTCACGGATTGGGTTTGGGCTACTCGCCCCTCTGGCAGATAAGGCATTCGGTGGACGATGGCCGCCTAGAGGTGGTTTTAAGCGAATTCGAGCCGGTGCCGGTGCCGATGCACGCCGTGTGGCCGGAAGGCAGATCATCGTCAGCCAAAGTTCGCGCGTTTCTGGATATGTTGCCGTCCCGTCCGGAATTCAAAAACCTGTAGCCACCGGATCAGACGAGACGAAAGAGCGCGGTCGACCGCCTTGTGGTCATCGGCTTCTAACGGCAGCGGCCGACCGAAAAACGGGGCGTCAAAATCCAGCTTTCGCGCTACACCTGAGCAAAGCAAATATCGGACATGAAAACGGCCCCGCAAGGGGCCGTTTTCGTTGGCATTTGAATTTCTGCTGTGATCAGACCTTGGCGACGATGCGCATGAAGGCGGGCATGTCGTCGCCGAATCCGACGGTCGCGTCGTTGTCTTCCTGGCGATGGCGGGCAGGGCGATTGCCGTCGCGCTGCGGCCTGGTGTCGCCGCGTTCCGGCGCACGCTGTTCGTTGCGGTCGGGCGAAGCCTTACGTTCGGGCGAAGCTTGGCGCTCGCTATTTTCCGAGCGGATCGCTTCTTTGTGCGCGCGCCGCTCACCGGCATCGGCGACCGCGGCCTCGGCCACCACTGGCTGTTCCTCGCGCGCCGCATCCGGTGTTGCAGCTTCGCTTTGCCTGGCGTGGCGTTCGCGTGGCTTGCGTTCGCCCCTGTCCTTGCGATCATCGTCCCTGCGGCCGGCGCGGCGCGGGGCGCCGCGGCCACGGCGGGGAGCATCGTCCTCTCCGCCCTCGCTGGCGACGACCGTCGACAGGTCGCCATCGTGCCACTCGATCTTGTTGCCGATCAGCCGTTCGATCGCGTCGATGTATTTGGTGTCGGACTTGGTGGCGATGGTGAAGGATTTGCCCGAGCGTCCGGCGCGGCCGGTGCGGCCGATGCGGTGGACATAGTCCTCGGCATGGATCGGTACGTCGTAATTGAAGACGTGGCTGACATCGGGGATGTCTAGGCCGCGCGCCGCAACGTCCGACGCAACGAGGTAGCGCAGTTTGCCGTCACGGAAATTGGCCAGCATCTGCATGCGCGCGCGCTGGTCCATGTCGCCATGCAGCGCGCCGGCGTCGAAATCATATTTCAGCAGCGAGCGGAAAAGCTCCGAGACCTCGATCTTGCGGTTGCAGAAGATGATGGCGTTCTTCAGCTCCGCATCCTCGGCCCTAATCAGATTGCGCAGCGTCTCGCGCTTGTCCCAGGGTTTCGAGCCGGATTTCACCAGCCGCTGGACGATGTTGGTGGCGGCGGAGGCGGCCTTCGAAACCTCGACGCGCACCGGCGCGTGCAGGAATTTCTCAGTGAGTTTGGTGATCTCAGGCGGCATCGTCGCCGAGAAGAACAGCGTCTGCCTGGTGAACGGGATCATCTCGCAGATACGCTCGATGTCGGGGATGAAGCCCATGTCTAGCATGCGATCGGCCTCATCGATGACGAGGATTTCGACGCCGTTGAGCAGAAGCTTTCCGCGCTCGCGGTGGTCGAGCAGGCGGCCGGGCGTCGCGATCAGCACGTCGGCGCCGCGCTCCAGCTTCTTGTCCTGCTCGTCGAACGACACGCCGCCGATCAGCAGCGCGATGTTGAGCTTGTGGTTCTTGCCGTATCTGATGAAATTCTCTTCGACCTGCGCGGCAAGCTCGCGCGTCGGCTCGAGGATCAGCGTGCGCGGCATGCGAGCGCGGGCCCGGCCTTTTTCGAGGCGGGTCAGCATCGGCAGCACGAACGAGGCCGTCTTGCCGGTGCCGGTCTGGGCGATGCCCAAAATATCCTTGCCGAGCAAGGCGTGCGGTATGGCGCCGGCCTGGATCGGCGTCGGTTCGGTGTAACCGGCATCGGTGACTGCGGAAAGGACCTTCGGCGACAGGCCGAGGTCTGTGAAGGTCAACGCTTCTTGAGCGATCTGGGCGTCTGAGGACAAGTTTGGCTGTCTTTGGCTGGTTCGGGGGCGCAACATAAGCAGTCGCGGCAAGCGCCGCGCGCCTGCAAGATTGGTATTGCAGGTAGGCGCAAGCCCACGATTTGTCAACAGAAACGGGCGCGGATTGGCATGATTGTGAAGTCGTAACCTTAATCGCGATGCTTAATCGAACTGCCCATCGCCGTACCGGCTCAGTAACGGAACTGTTCGGCGAGAATGCGCTCGTTCCACGAATGGCTCGGATCGAACAGCAGCGTCGCCGTCACCGTTGGCGATTCTTGCACCGTAACCGAGGTTACGGCCTTCACCTCGGTGTGGTCGGCGGCGGCGTTCACCGGCCGCTTTTCCGGCTCCAGAATGTCGAAACGGACGGTCGCCTTGTCGGACAGCAGCGCTCCGCGCCAGCGGCGCGGGCGGAACGGACTGACCGGGGTCAGCGCCAGCAGCGGCGCGTCTAGCGGCAGGATCGGTCCGTGCGCGGAAAGGTTGTAGGCGGTCGAGCCGGCCGGCGTCGCGACCATCACACCGTCGCAGTTCAATTCCTCCAGCCGCACTTGCCCGTCCACGGTGATACGGATCTTGGCCGTCTGGTAGGACTGGCGCCACAGCGCAACCTCGTTGATAGCCAACGCCGAGATCGTTTCGCCCTCTGCCGTCACCGCCTGCATCTCCAGCGGACGGATCGTTTCGGCAACGGCCGCCGCGATGCGCCCGGTCAATCCGCTGGCGCGGTATTCGTTCATCAGGAAGCCGATGGTGCCACGGTTCATGCCGTAGACCTTTTTTCCCGTGCTCATCGTGTCGCGCAAGGTCTGCAACAGGAAGCCGTCGCCGCCGAGGGCGACGACGATCTCTGCATCCTCGATGGACGCCTGGCCATAGCGCGCCGACAGGCTCTCCAGCGCCGCCTTGGCGTCGGCTGTGTCGGACGAGACGAAGGCGAAACGGCTGGCGGCTTTGTTCATGGCTCCCCAATGTCGACGGTTGGTGGCGACCGGCTGGTGGCGCCCGGTTGCTTGGGCCGCGCCAGCGCCGGGTTAGCATGGGCGGGCAAATCTGCAAAGGGAGGCATGTGGCGCTGCTCGACACAGCGCCGGGAAGAGCTGCCGGTCAGGTGCTCGCGCATCATATCGGGTGACAAGCGAATGTGATGGTTAAGACGGGGATTAAACTCTCGTAAAGCCGGATCGACCATGCTAGCCGGCAGTGGATGGGCGGCGTGGGGGCCAGCCAGTCGGACCAATCTATTGCCGGTAACACGCCTGATTATCATCGTCCTGATGCTGGGAAGTTTTGCTCTTGCCTTTGCACAACTGGTGCGCCAGTCGGAAGAGACGAGTTTGAGACCCCAGCCCACGGCTTCACGCTGCGGCGACGCCGCCGGCACACCGTGCCCGCAAAGGGCGTTGTGAATTCGCCAGGCACTTCCTGCGATACGAAAGACCGGTGCTTATCGCGCCTGCAGCAGATGGCAGCCGGCCTGCCGCTTTTGTGCGAGATACTCGTCGATAAGCTGGCGATAGCGCACCTTGCCGAAGCTCGGGAAGTGGCCGCCATGCACGACCGCGACTTTGAGCTCGCGCATCCGTAACAGCGTCTCGACATAGTCGTCGACGGCGGAATGATAGACATCGTCGATCAGCGGGCCGTCATAAATGATGTCGCCGGACAGCAGGGTGCCGGTCTTCTTCTCGTAGAGCGCAATGCCGCCGGGCGAATGGCCCGGCGTGTGGATCACCTCGAAGGCGCGGTCGCCGAGATCGATCACGTCGCCTTGTTCGAGCAAGCGATCGGCCGGCGCCGGCAGGATCCCGTAGCGCGCCGTATCCCAGCCTTGCGGCATTCCGTCGAACATTGCGTCGGTGGCATAGCGGTCGGCGAGCGTCCACTCATTGCGCGGATCGGCGAGGATTTCCGCTTCGGCCGCATGCACGCAGCGGTCCGGAAATTCGTGATGGCAGCCGATATGGTCGAAATGGGTGTGGCTCGCCACGCAGGTGAGCTTTCGCTCCGTCACCAGCGGCACATGGCGCCGCAGGCTGAAATGGCCGAGGCCGGTGTCGAACAGAAGATCGTGGTCGCGACCGCTCACATGCCAGATGTTGCAGCGGAAGAACGGCTTGATCCACGGCTCGTGGATCAGCGTCACGCCATCACCCATGCGGATGGTTTCATACCAGTTCGCTGCATCAATGACCGGAAGCGCGCCCATGGCTCAACTCGTCAAAAAGATGATATCGCCAGCGTCGCACGAAACCGCAACGATGTCGCCCGGCTGGACGGCCGCAGCGGCAGCAACCCTGGCGATGAAGTGCAGCGTCGGGTCTTTCTCGGAGACAGCAAGCACGCGCTTGAAGCTGCCTTGAAACACAACGTCGCTCACCTTGGCCGTGCCGAACCCTACAGCGCCGCCGGCCGCGCCGAGGACAAGATGCTCCGGACGGACGGCGAGGGCGACAGTCGTCCCGGCCGGCAATGTGCCGGTCAGCGAAAGCGGTCCGACCTGCGTCGCGACAGTGATTGTTCCGTCCTTCGCCGCCGTCACCGCTCCTGAAATCAGCGTGCTTTCGCCCATGAAAGTCGCGGAAAAGCGCGTCGCCGGCCGCGCATAGACGCGCTCTGGCGGCCCTTCGTCCTCGATGCGCCCGTCATTCATCACCACGCAATGGTCGGCCAGCGCCATTGCCTCTTCCTGGTCGTGGGTGACGTGGATGAAGGCTGTGCCGACCCGTTTCTGGATCGCTTTCAGTTCGTCCTGCATCTGCCGGCGCAATTTTAGGTCGAGCGCGCCGAGCGGTTCGTCGAGCAGCAGTACGGCCGGCTCGACGACAAGGGCACGGGCCAGCGCTACACGCTGCCGCTGGCCGCCGGAAAGCTGGTGCGGCTTCTTGTCGAAGGCAGTCGCCAGACCGACCAGCGCCAGTGCCTCGCGCGCCCGCGCGGCCCGTGCCGCGGCATCGACACCTTGCATGCGCAGGCCGAAGCCGACATTGCTGCCGACGCTCATATGCGGAAACAGCGCATAGTCCTGGAACACCGTCGTCGTCGGCCGCTTCGCCGGCGGCACGGCGGTGCAGTCCTCGCCGCGGATCAGCACTTTGCCTTCGCTCGGCGTGACGAAGCCGCCGAGAATGGACAGCAGCGTCGTCTTGCCGGAGCCCGACGGGCCGAGCAGGATCGTGTAGCTGCCCGGTTCGATCGTCAGCGAGACGTTCTTCAGCACGGTATGCTGGCCGAAGCGGTGCGAGACAGAGCTTATGTCGACCAGTGGCGCGGTCATGCCGGCTTCCTCCGCAACAGCATCAGTTCAAAAAACACCACCAGCACGATGGAGACGGCGAAGACCAGCGAGCCGACGGCGTTGGTCTTGGGATTGAGGCCTGAGCGCAGCAGGTTCCAGATCTCGACCGGCAGCGTCGTGTCGAAGCGCGTCAGCAGGAACGAGATCACGAATTCGTCCCAGGAGAAGGTCATCGACAGGAAGAAGCCGGCGAAGATCGCCGGTGCCATGACAGGCACGGTGATCAGCAGCAGCACCTTCCATTCGGGCGCGCCGAGGTCGCGCGCGGCGCGCTCGATATTGATCTGGTGGTCGCCCATCTGGCTGTAGATGATGGCAAAGCACAGCGGCAGGTTGATAACGACATGGCCGATGCCGGCGGCAAGCAGCGATTTTGGCACGCCGGCCCAATTGAACAGCACCAGCAATCCCATGCCGATGATGAGATAGCTCACTGTCAGCGGCAACGTGATCAGCCCGCGCATCAGGCCTGAGCCCGGCAGGGCGAAACGCGCAAAACCCCAGGCAGAGAGGAAACCCAGCGCGACGGCTGCAGCTGAGGAGAGAGCCGCCACACCAAGCGAATTGACCAGTGCCGAGGTCAGCCGCGTGTCGGCGAGCACGGCGTCGTACCAGCGCAGCGACGGCCCGGTGAAGGGCGGGATCGGAAACGACGTCGCCTGCAGCGAAAACAGCACCAGCACGACCACCGGCAGGAAGATGAAGCCATAGATGGCGACCGCGTAGAGCCAAGAGAAGATACGGACAAGAGCGCGCATGGTCAGGCCCGCTCGATCTTCAGCCAGCGGGCGCAGGCGAGATAGGCGACAGTGACAACCGCCATCAGGATGATCGACAGCGCCGAGGCGAGCGGAAAATCGCCGCGCCGGCCGATCTGGATCATCACCAGCTGCGGCATCAAAAGCTCGTTGTTACCGCCCAGGATCTGCGGCGTGATGTAGTCGCCGATGCACAGCACGAAGGTGAGAAAGGCGCCGACCATGATGCCGGGCAAGGTCAGCGGCAGGACGACATGCAGGAACGTGCGCACCGGCCCGGCGCCGAGATCGGCGGCGGCTTTGCGGTAGCTCGGGCTGAGCTGCTTCAGATTGGCGAAGATCGTCAGCGTCAACAGCATGACGAAGAAATGGACGAAGCCAGTGATCGTGGCCAGCCGTGTGTTGGCGAGCTGCAGCGGCTCGCTGAACAGGCCGGAGCCGGTCAGCGCACGGTTGATCACGCCGTTCTGCGCCAGCACCAGAAGCCAGGAATAGGAGCGCACGACATAGGAGGTCCAGAACGGCAGCACCGCCAGCATCAGCGCCAGCCGCTGCCAGCGCTCCGGCACCTGTTCGGCCAGGATCCAGGCGAAGGGGTAGGCGAGCAGCACCGAAATCACTGTGACGATGGCGGTGACCTGCAGCGAGTTCACCATCGCCTGCCAATAGGCCGGATTGTTGAAGAACTGGCTGTAGTTGGACAGGGTGAAGCCGCCGCCGTCATGCGCCGTAAGGCTGGAAAACCCCATGGCCAGAAAAGGCAGCACGAAGAACAGCAGCGTCCAGCCGAGCGCCGGCGTGACCAGCGCCCAGGGCAGGGCACGCCCGGTGTTTCCAGTAGCGCTCACGACCGGCGACCGGTCACTGCGCCTGCAGCATTTCGGTCCAGACGTCCTGCATTTTCTTGTCGAGATCGGCGTTCGGCGCCGGGTAGGGCTGGGCGCGGGCGAGGAAATCCGGCTGCTCGTCGAAGCGCAGGATCTTCTTCTGCTCGTCGCTCAGCGCCGCCTTGGTGTTCGCCGGCATACCCCAATAGCAGGCAGAGGTCGCAAGCCGCGCCTGGCCTTCAGGGCTCATAATGTACTGGATGAACTTCAGCGCCATGTCCTTGTTTTTGGAATCCTTGAACATGGCCAGCGACTGCGACCACAGCACAGCACCTTCTTTAGGGATGGAGAAGTCGAGGGCTGGGTTCTCCTTGGCCAGCCCGGCCGTCACCCACTCGCCGCCGCCGACCAGAATGTCGACCTCGCCGGTCGCCAGCGCCGTCTGGCTGGCGGTCACCTCGCCGACCAGCTTGGCGTTGGCCTTCATCTTGAGCAGCTCTTCCTTGATGGCGGGAAGGTCGGCCTCGGTCAGTTCGACGGTCTTCTTGCCGATCGCCAGTGCTGCCATGCCGATGACCGGCAGATAGTAGTCATAGATGGCGATCTTGCCCTTGTACTTGTCGCCGGTCAGCGCGGCCAGCGACTGCATGTCGGCCGGATCGACCTTGGTCTTGTTGTAGCCGATGGTGTTGTAGCCGAATTTTTCGGTGATGCCGTAGCGCTTGCCGTCGACCACGGTGGAACTGTCCATCTTCACTTGGGGAAAGAGGTCGGCCAGCGGCAGTTTGTCTTCCGGCAGCGGCTCGAACAGGCCCTTTTCGACGCCGCGCGGTATGTCGATGCTGTCGATCACCATCACATCCCAGTCGCCGGGTTGCGACTGTTCGACAATCGCCATACCGGCGCCGGTGCCCTCGAACTCCTTGACATTGACCTTGACGCCATTGGCCTCCTCGAAAGGCTGCAGCAGCGCCGGGTCGGCGTGATCGCACCAGATCAGAGCGTTGAGATCCGCAGCCTGAGCGAAGCTGCCCGTCGCCAGCAGCAGTGCTGTCGCAGCACAAGCGGCGTGGAGATGGCTCTTCAGAACGGAAAGCGGATTCTTGGCAGTTGGATTCGGGGTCGTCAGGTGAATGCGCATCGAGTGTTCTCCCTTGCCTTTTTGGCTTGTGGCAAAAATTGAACCAATTCAAAAATTGAGTCAATTCTGTTTTTATGGCAAAATAGCCGATATGAGCGGATTGCGGGCAAGGCAAAAGGCGGATCGGCATCGCCGTATCATCGAGGCGGCGGCGGAGCTTTTTCGCGATGCCGGCTATGAAGGCGCCAAGATCGAGACCATCGCAGCTCAGGCCGAGGTCTCGGTCGGCACGATCTACAACTATTACCAGAACAAGGGCGATATCCTCGGCGCCATCGTCTCGATGGAGGTCAACGAGGTGCTCAATGCCGGGCAGGGCGTCGTCGCCAACCCGCCGGCCAATGTCGGAGATGCGCTCGATACGCTGCTCGGCATCTATATCGAGCATTCGCTGCATTATCTCAGCAAGGAGATGTGGCGGCAGGCGATGGCGATCTCGACTCAACTGCCCGACAGCCCGTTCGGCCAGGCCTATACCGCGCTAGACCGGGCGCTGACCGAGCAGATCCGCGCGCTGATCGCCCGGCTGCAGGGGCTCGGCCTGGTGCGCCGGGATATCGATGGACACGCCTTGGGCGAACTGGTGTTCAACAACATGAACATGATGTTCATCGAGTTCGTGAAGCGCGACGGCGCCAGAATTGCCGAATTGCGCGCCGCGATTCGCCGGCAGAACCGGATTCTGGTGGCGGCGATCGCGGTGTGAGGGGCGGGATCTCCCGATGGGACTTCTGGTGGCCCGGACGCCGCTAAGCCGCAATCGCGCCGGTTCAATTCAGCCGGTGGTGCGTGGAGCACTCCCGCTGCTGACTTCCCATATCGGCGCGATCGGCGGTTTACCGGGCATGCCTTGGCGGCCGCGCACGCGGAAACGGCACGACGGTCAATGGCGCCTTGCGGAATTCCGCGATGGCTATTTCTTCAATCAGGGAGTCGAGTGCCTCGCCGACGCGTTGGCTCGTTTCGTCCATGCCGCAGAGCCGGTTTTGGGCACACTCCAAGAGCTCGCGCGCTGCAGCGAAGTCGCTTCGCATAACACCACCCGTTGTTTAGCCCACCGCACAGACATTGTCGGCGCGCTAAATTGAGCGATTGCTAATATACACAGGCGCATTTTAATCGAATGGCATTAGAATGGCCGGGAGCAGGAGATGCCGGCCGGTCTGCATCCCTGGTGCTTCCATTGGTTCTGATTCCCTGGGCACGACCCGGAGGACCTGGGGAGGGCATGGGCGCTTTGCGTTGCAGAACGCGGGAGATTAGTCCCGATACGATCTTGGACGGCCGAGAAATTCTCTCGCGGCAGCGATTTGGCGTCGATGCTCGCGGAGGAAGGTCAGGCTGAAACAAATCGAAAAGGCCAGCCCTGAAAGGGTTATCGTTGCTTGCGAGGTCGGATCAGGATCGTGAATTAGCAGGAAGCGGAAACCGAGCGCCAACGCGAGGGCAGCAAGGCTGCCATACATGCCACCAATAAAAGGTGCGATCGTGCGTTTCTGCTCCAACGGCGACTCCTATGGTTACCGCCAGGGAATACCTGTCGTTCCGCTATGGGAATATATGCGTTGGACCTGATATGCTACCGATCCCGACGGCCCCGGCCTGTGGAAATCGGGGATGAGCAGATATCGCCAGCCCGTGCTGTTGTTTACTGGTGCCCCCGGACGGAATCGAACCGCCGACCTTCGGTTTACAAAACCGCTGCTCTACCAGCTGAGCTACAAGGGCACGGCCCTCCGGTTAGCATATTTGTTGTGCCAGTAAAGACAAAACTCCGTTTGAACGCGCCGGAGCTGCCGGCGCGGGCATCCTGAAAACGGCCAATTCGCCTCCTATATTGATCGAAGGTGCAATCGCATAGGCGAGGGTGTCGCATGGTGAGACTTGTCGTCATTGCCCTGGTCGTCGTCGTGGCCTGGATTCTGCTGGTGAAGCTCATCAAGGATTTGAAGGGCGCTAACGTCGACTGGACCGGCGTCACCACCATTATCGGCTTCATCGCGCTTGCCTTCTGGCTGCGCCATATCACCGGCATGGGCTGAGGCCTCCCGCCGGTGCGACTGTCGATCGGCGCTCTCGCCGGTCGTAATTTGCGCGCCTGACTGCAAACCTGTTCAGTTCGGCCGCTTTTGCGCTTTTGAAAAAATCCAAAAAAACCGTCGAACCTTTTTCCTTGCTGCAACGACTGATGGTCAAGAGGCGGGATGGATCGCCTCTCAGACAACGCAGCAAGGAGATCGTCATGTTCAAGCGCACCATCGTTTCCGGCCTCATCGCCACCACTGTCGCCGCCGCCATGCTGGCCGGCACCGTTCAGCCTTCGGCCGCCCATCACAAGCACCATCACAACAAGCACCTTGGCATCGGCATCGCCGCCGGCGTCGGCGGCTTCCTGCTCGGCAGCGCGCTCGCCCAGCCGCGCACCGTCTATATCGAGGAAAATGGCGGCTCATGGCACGTCCGGCGCTGCCTCAACCGCTATCAGAGTTACGATCCGTACTCGGACACCTATGTCGGCTACGACGGCTATCGTCACCGCTGCCGGCTTTGAGGGGAGGTGAACCGTTTCAGGCAAGGGAAAAAGGGGCACCCACTGCCCCTTTTTCAGCTGTCTGGGTTGCAAAATTGAGCCCGGCACCGCAACCGGTTCCAGCGAGGGATGTACAGGGATTTTTCGACAGCTTAGTCTGGCGGTGAAGGCACCAGAGGGAGAGGGACGCTTGGACGAGCACGAACCCAAGGAAGAGCAGATTGAGACGGATTTCCGCAACGGCACGATCACCACCGTCGGCATTCTACTGGCTTTCTCGCTGGGCTTCATCACGCATTGGGCCGCCAACCCGCTCCCTTGGGAAATCTATCACCTGGCAGCCGTCGTGCCGATTTTGATAGGCATTGCCTTGCAGATACGAGCGCTGCGGTTGCTGCTCGACACAACGTCTCTACAGCGACGCGTCTATGAACGCGCCACCCGCATCTTCATCGCCGGCCTCATCTTCACCGCCTGCGGAGTTGGGCTGGCGATGCTGCTTGATTTCTACGACCTATCGACCAAGAGCGCGGTGCCCGGGGCCTAGCTCATCCTGACAGATGTCGCACCATTCGGCGCCGGTCAGCGCCGCCATGCGCTCGACGCCTATTTTCACCGCTGCATTGGTTGCGCCGGCCGCTGGCACGACCTGATCGTAGGCGCGCAGCGATACGTCGCAATAGACCGGCAACGGCGAGGCGAGGCCGAAGGGGCAGACGCCGCCAATCGGATGGCCAGTGATTTCGGCCACCTGCTCGGCATCGAGCATGCGCGGCTTGCCGCCGAATGCATCGCGCGATTTGCGATTGTCGATGCGCGCGTCGCCGCGGGCGACGACCAGCATGACCCGGTCACCGACGCGCAGGCAGATGGTCTTGGCGATCTGCCCCGGCTCGACGCCGTGCGCCTCGGCCGCGAGCGCGACGGTCGCCGAGCTTGTCGGCGTTTCGATCAGCTCGATGTCGGGGGCATATTCGGCGAAGAAGGCTTTGACGGATTGGAGGCTCATGCGTCTTTCGGGCGTCGGCTGGCGGAAGGTGGACGCAAACTTGGCCGTAGCCGGGCGGCTGTCAAGGTGAGCGCGTAGCGCCAATCTCGAAGAGTGAACCCGGTCCGGCGGCGCGGCTTGGTGAAGAAGGGGGCGGCAGACCACCAATCATCCTGGTTATTTCCGTTGCGGCTTCGCGCACCAGGGGGCCGATCTCGACCAGCCGCTCCGGCGTCACCCGCACTGTCGGTCCCGAAACCGAAACCCCGCCGATCGGCTCGCCGAACTCGTTGAAGATCGCGGCGGCCACGCAGCGCATGCCGGGATGCCGCTCCTCGTCGTCGACCGACCAGCCGCGCAGCTTGATCGTCACCAGGTCGCGGGCCAGCGCCGAGATGTCGGACAGCGTCTTTTCGGTGAAGCGCTCCAGCCCGGCCCGGCGCAGGATGGCGCCGACGCGCTCTGGCTCGAGATGCGCCAGCACCGCCTTGCCGATGCCCGACGCATGGAAGGAACTGCGCGTGCCCGGCCGGAAGAAGGCGCGGATCGCCTGATGCGTCTCGACCTGGCTGACGAAGACGACGCAATCGTCCTCGGCGACGCCGAGATTGGCGGTCTCGCCGGTTTTCTCCATCAGTTCCTGCATGACGGTGCGGGCGCGGTCGACCAGTTTGCGGCGGCGCAGGAATGCCGCGCCCATGCGATAGGTCTCGACGCCGATCGACCAGAGCTGGTCGGTGCCGTCGAACTCGACCATGCCGTGGTTTTCCAGCGTCGTCAGCATGCGGTAGGCGGTGGAGGCGGGGAGGCCGCTCTGCGCGGCGATCTCGCTCAGCGACAGACCGCTGCCGTCGGCGACGATGGCGAGGATGCGCAGCGCCCGGTCGAGCGACTGCACCGAAGCGGCGCCTGACGGACCGTGGAAGGCACGCGGCCGCCCGCGCTGGCGTTTTTCGGTGGTTTCCATGGCGGCATTCTTGCCGATTTCGCCAAATGCGCAATGAAAAAGTTTTTCACCAATTTGCCAGGCAGTTTTATGGAAAACGGAAAACACAATGAAATCAGAATGTAGTCGCCGGATCTTCGAAATGAAAAAATATTTTGAAAAAATTGAAAAATAGCCGGCGCACTGGCATTCTCGGCCAGCAACAAATTCCGTGGAGGCTGACATGGCCAGGATGCGCGCGGTCGACGCAGCGGTTCTCGTTCTCGAAAAGGAAGGCATTTCCTGCGCCTTCGGCGTGCCGGGTGCGGCGATCAACCCGTTCTATTCGGCGGTAAAGGCGAGGGGTACGATCCGTCACATCCTCGCACGCCATGTCGAGGCGGCATCGCACATGGCCGAAGGGTATACCCGCGCCAAGTCAGGCAATATTGGCCTGTGCATCGGCACTTCAGGCCCGGCCGGCACCGACATGATCACCGGTCTCTATTCGGCCGCGGCCGATTCCATCCCGATCCTCTGCATCACCGGCCAGGCGCCGCGGGCGCGTCTCAACAAGGAGGATTTCCAGGCCGTCGACATCGCCGCCATTGCCGCACCGGTCGCCAAATGGGCGGTCACCGTCATGGAACCCTACCTCGTGCCGATGGCGCTGCAGAAGGCGTTCCACCTGATGCGCTCGTCGCGGCCCGGTCCGGTGCTGATCGACCTGCCGGTCGATGTGCAACTGGCCGAGATCGAGTTCGACATCGATGCTTATGAGCCGCTGGTGCCGTTCAAGCCGGCAATGTCACGCAGCCAGGCTGAGAAAGCCTTGGCGATGCTCAACGCGGCCGAAAAGCCTGTCATCGTTGCCGGCGGCGGCATCATCAACGCCGATGCCTCGGATCTGCTGATCGAGTTCGCCGAAGTCACCGGCGTGCCCGTGATCCCGACGCTGATGGGCTGGGGCGCGATTCCCGACGACCACCGGCTGATGGCCGGCTTGTGCGGGCTGCAGACGTCGCATCGCTACGGCAACGCGACGATGCTAGAGGCCGACTTCGTCTTCGGCATCGGCAACCGCTGGGCCAACCGCCATACCGGCTCGGTCGACGTCTACACCAAGGGCAAAAAATTCATCCATGTCGACATCGAGCCGACCCAGATCGGCCGTGTCTTCGCGCCGGATCTCGGTGTCGTCTCGGATGCCGGTGCGGCACTGAAAATGCTGCTCGACGTCGCCACCGAATGGAAGACGGCGCGGAAACTGCGCGACTGGTCGGGCTGGGCCAGGGAATGCCAGGGCCGCAAGAAGACGATGAAGCGCAAGACGCATTTCGACCAGGTGCCGCTGAAGCCGCAGCGCGTCTACGAGGAGATGAACAAGGCATTTGGCCGCGATACCACCTATGTCACCACGATCGGGCTTTCGCAGATCGCCGGCGCGCAGTTCCTGCATGTCTATAAGCCGCGCAACTGGATCAATTGCGGCCAGGCCGGTCCGCTCGGCTGGACGCTGCCGGCCGCACTTGGCGTTCGCGCCGCCGATCCGCAGCGAAACATCGTCGCGCTTTCCGGCGACTATGATTTCCAGTTCATGATCGAGGAACTGGCGGCCGGCGCGCAGCACAAATTGCCCTATATCCATGTCGTGGTGAACAATGCCTATCTCGGCCTGATCCGCCAGGCGCAGCGCGGCTTTTCGATGGATTTCGAGGTCAGCCTCGCCTTCGAGAACGTCAACCGCAAAGACGATCCCGAGGCTGGCTATGGCGTCGACCATGTTGCTGTCGCCGAGGCCATGGGCTGCAAGGCGGTCCGGGTGCGCAGGCCGGAGGAATTCGCCGGCGCGTTCAAGCAGGCGCAGCGCCTGATGAAGGATCACCAGGTTCCCGTCGTGCTTGAATTCATCTTAGAGCGCGTCACCAACATTTCGATGGGCACGGAAATCGATGAGATCACCGAGTTCGAGGAGCTTGCCGAACACCATGAAGACGCCCCCACGGCGATCGTCATGCTCGATTAAGCTGCGCTGATATTCACGTGATGCCGGCCTGACCTGATCTCACCACAGCTTGGGCCGGGCGAAAACAAGGAGAAACAAGGAGAAACAAGATGCCGCGTTTTTCAGCCAATCTCTCGATGCTCTTTGGCGAGCACGATTTCCTCGACCGCTTCGATGCCGCCGCCCGCGCCGGCTTTAGCGGTGTCGAATATATCGGCCCTTATGACCATGCGCCCGATGTCGTTGCGGCGAGGCTGAAGAAAAACGGCCTGACGCAAGTGCTCTTCAACCTGCCGGCCGGCGACTGGGGCAAGGGCGAGCGCGGCATTGCGGTGTTGCCGGATCGTGTTCCCGAGTTCCGGCAAGGCGTCGCCAAGGCGATCACCTACGCGCATGCGCTGGGTTGCGAACAGGTCAACTGCCTCGCAGGCATCGCGCCGCGAGGCGTCGAGCGTTCAGTGCTGGAAGATGTCTTCGCCGAAAACCTGGCTTTCGCAGCGGAGAAGCTGGCGCAGGCCGGCATCAGGCTGTTGATCGAGCCGATCAACACCCGCGACATTCCGGGCTTCTTCCTGAACTATTCGGACCAGGCCCTGGCGCTCATCGACCGCGTCGGCTCGAAGAACCTGTTCCTGCAATACGACATTTATCACATGCAGATCATGGAGGGGGATCTCGCCCGCACCATCGAGGCCAACCTCGGCCGCATCGCGCATATCCAGCTTGCGGACAATCCCGGCCGTCATGAGCCGGGGACGGGCGAGATCAATTTTCCTTTTCTGTACAACCACATCGACCGCATCGGCTATTCCGGCTGGATCGGGGCGGAGTACAAGCCGAAGTCCGGCACGGAAGCCGGACTCGGATGGTTCCAGGACTTGGCCGGGCAGGCCAGAGGGGGGCGCCACGGAACGCGGCCTCAACAAGGAAACACCAGGGAGATAATCAAATGGACACCATCGGTTTCATCGGCCTCGGCATCATGGGCGCGCCGATGGCGGGGCATCTGCTCGATGCTGGCTACACCGTTGTCGCCAGCGACCATCGCTCGAAACCGCCGGCCGATCTCGTCGCCAAGGGTCTGAAGACCGTCACCGGCCATCACGCCGTTGCGAAAACGGCCGACATCGTCATCACCATGGTTCCCGACACGCCTGAGGTGGCCGACGTGCTGTTTGGCGAAAACGGTGTCGCCTCGGGTTTGACCGGGGGCAAGCTGGTCATCGACATGAGCTCGATCTCGCCGATCGAGACCAAGGTTTTTGCCAGGAAGATCAACGACCTCGGCTGCGACTATCTCGATGCGCCGGTGTCGGGCGGCGAGGTCGGCGCCAAGGCCGCGTCGCTGACCATCATGGTCGGCGGCGAGGAAAAGGCCTTCGAGCGCGCCAGGCCGGTATTCGAGAAGATGGGCAAGAACATCACGCTGGTTGGCCCGAACAGCGTCGGCCAGACCACCAAAGTCGCCAACCAGATCGTCGTCGCGCTGACCATCGAAGCGGTCGCCGAAGCGCTTGTTTTTGCGTCGAAAGCCGGCGCCGACCCGGCCAAGGTGCGACAGGCGCTGATGGGCGGGCTCGCGGCCTCGCGCATTCTAGAAGTGCATGGCGAGCGCATGATCAAGCGCAGCTTCGCGCCGGGCTTTCGCATCGAGCTGCACCAGAAGGATCTTAATCTCGCCCTGGAAGGGGCAAAAGCGCTTGGCGTGGCACTACCCAACACCTCGACGACGCAACAATTGTTCAATTCCTGCGCGGCCAATGGCGGCGCTAAGGAGGATCATTCGGCGCTGGTCAAGGCGCTGGAGCGAATGGCCGGACATGAGATGGAGTGAGATCGATCGCTTGGTGGTACCCGCGGCAGCGATGGAGGCATCAGTGCGACGGGTTGGCCCGCCATTTCGCAACAAGGTAGAGAAGCAAGATACCAAGCATCATAATTGCTGCAGACAAGAACGGCAGTGCCGCAAATATCGACATAAGAAGCAGACCAACGACCCCGACAATCAGCGTTGGTGTCACAAATATATTTCTGTAGAGGAGGCAAAGACAGAGTATAGATCCTACCGTTGTGAAATAAATTTGGTTTTGCTCAATTCTGAATTGTTCTCTCACGGCGCTGGGAGTCTTAGAAAACAAAATTAGTATCAAAATGAGTATACTCGATAGCAACATCGCGAGGAAAAGGCGACGAAGCACAAGTTCTTTTGTTTTGAACTCGTTCAAACTGAGAACGAGCTTAAGGTCACGAAGCTCGGCCCTGCGCGCCTCACGCTGGTACTCGTGGAGACGCTCCCACGACAGCGATACGCGGTTGGGCAGGTACTTAAGTAAAAACAGCTTCTCGAAGTCGTCGACGATCTGCTCTCTGATTGTCATGTCTGGGCGCCACGAATGGCGGTTAAGCCACACCCAATTCTGGTCGTCATTCGCCATTTCGGATACTCTTGAGGTGCGCGTGCGCCGCATAAAGGCTCACCGCCGCCGCATTCGACACGTTGAGCGAGCGGATGGCGCCCGGCATGTCGAGCCGGGCGAGCGTCGTCACCGTCTCACGGGTCTTCTGGCGCAAGCCCTTGCCCTCGGCGCCCAGCACCAGCGCGATCTTTTCCCCGGCAAGGCTTTTCTCGAGTTCCGCCGGCCCGTCCGAATCGAGGCCGATGGTCTGGAAGCCGGCCTCGTGCAGCTGGCCGAGCGCGTCGGCGAGGTTCTTCACCTCGATTTGGTCGATATGCTCCAGCGCGCCGGAGGCCGATTTTGCCAGCACGCCGGATTCATGCGGGCTGTGGCGCGCCGTGGTGATCAGCGCGCCGGCGCCGAAGGCGACCGCCGAGCGCAGGATCGCGCCGACATTGTGCGGGTCGGTAACCTGGTCGAGGACCAGCACCAGCGTGGTGTCGCCGAGCGCATCGAGGCGCTTGGGTTTTAGCGGCTCGGCTTCGATAAGCACGCCCTGATGCACGGCATCGGAGCCGGTGACCTTGTCGATGACTTTCGGCTCGACCATCTCTGTCTCAAAGGGCAAGGCGGCGAGGTCGGCGATCGCCAGCCGCTCGGCGGCGTTGCGCGTCACCAGCATCTTCTTGATCCGCCGGCGCGGATTGTCGAGTGCCGCCCGCACCGTGTGCAGGCCGTAAAGTCGCACCAGGCCGTCCGTTGCTGTCTCTCCTGGCGGCACCGGCTGGCGCGGCCTGAACGCCGGCGCGCCGCCGCTTTTCTCGTCGCGATGCGCACGCCGCAGCTTGGCGTAGTGGGTGTCTTTCGGGGTCTTGGGCTTGTTATCGTTGCTCATGGCCGGTTCTATAGCCGTGTCGTCTGTCTATGGATACAGCCGGATACCCTGCTCGGCGGGTCGTCAAGAAATTCAGCGCGTTTGCCGGGATGTTGCGGTTGACAGTTTTGGGCGCTGCCGCCATAAGGCGCTTCGCGAAGGGCTGCTCACGCGGTCGCGACGCGTCGATGCCTCGTTGCATGGCTCCGGCGGCAGACTGGAGAGGTGCCCGAGTGGTTAAAGGGGACGGACTGTAAATCCGTTGGCTATGCCTACGTTGGTTCAAATCCAACCCTCTCCACCACTGCCGGCCCGGAAGCCCTGAAACGCAAAGCATCGGACCGAAAAGTGCATAGCGGTTTTCGGGCGAGAGGCGCGGGTATAGCTCAGTGGTAGAGCAGCAGCCTTCCAAGCTGAATATGCGGGTTCGATTCCCGCTACCCGCTCCAAGCATGCTGTTGAAGTCATTATCAAAAACAACTTCCTTGAAAATGCGCCGTGTCACTGTCTGTGGCGGTTCTGTAGTGCCTGAGCGGCAATGCCGTCATCCACATCGCCAGGTCTTCAGTCGGCGCCTCCGGCGACATGCTCTTCATATTGAGGCAGGTCGTCGGCGATCGTAAACCACTTCGCCTTGGAGCCGACAAAGATGTGCTGGGTCGCGCGGATGGTCGGCTCGTCGACGAGGGTTCCCATGGCGACGTGCACGAAGGCGCCGTCGCGGACGACCGAATAGAGCAATGAGCCGCAGGTCTTGCAGTGCACGTCGTGGCCGGTCTCCTCGCCAAAGATCAGGAGGTTGTCCTCGCCCTTGGTCAGGCTCAGTCTCTCACGCTCGATGCCGGCAAACGGCTTGAAGGCCGAACCGGTGGTGCGCCGGCAGTTCGAGCAGTGGCAGTTGGCGGCGTAGATGAACTCGTCGGCCACCGCGTATTGCACGGCGCCGCACAGGCATTTTCCGGCAAGCATGCGGGTGCCAGCATTCTCCTCGCTTGTCACAGGTTTCTCCATTTTTTGCGGGCAGCGGCCAAGTTGAAATTTGTGGTGTAACCGTTGTTTTGGTCACCACTGCCCAAATTATGCGACGACGGTCAGTCGGCGCCTACGCTCGTCGAGCGACACGATGGTCAGCCCGCTGGCCACCACCAGCAGGATGCCGCTGATCGCCAGCGCGTTCGGCAATTGCTGGAACACCACCAGCCCCGAAATGACCGCCCAGACGGTGAAGCAGTAGTAGAAGGGCGCCACCACCCCGGTCGGCCCGGCGCGATAGGCCATGAAGATGAAGAAATGGCCGAAGATCAGGAACAATCCGGCCCCGGCCATCAGCAGCAAATGATGCGTCTCGGGCATCACCCAACGCTCGGACATCAGATGCGCGACGCCTGAGCCGACCAGCACCACCACCACCGCGGAAATTGCGACGATCATGCCAGGCACGTCGGCGGCGACCCGCCGCCCGGCGAGATCGCGCGCGGCGGCGAATGCCGCATTGCCGAGCGCCAGCAAGGCGTAGACCGAGATGCCCTGCATGGTCGGCTGCGCCACCATCACCGCGCCGATGAAGCCGAGCCCGATCAGCGCCATGCGCAGCCCCCCGATCCGTTCGCCGAACAGGACAGCGGAGCCAATCAGCATGAGCAGGGGAGTGATCTGCCCCAGGGCGGTCGAATCGGCGATCTGCATGTTGGCGAGCGCCACCACGTAGCAAAGGATTGCCGCCAACTCGAACAGGTTTCTTTGCAACACTCTCCGCTCGAGGATCAGCGGGATCTGCCTGGCGTAGCCCAGCGCAAACAGCAACGGGATGCCCCAAAGCGTTGCCGCCGTCCCGCGCAAAAACAGCACTTCATAGGGCGGCAGCCCCACCGTCGCCAGCTTCATCATGGTGTCGTTGGCGACATAGGACCCGGTCGAGAGGATCATGAACAGCGGGCCGCGGATGGCGATCGGAATGTAATGCATGGGATCAGGAAATCAGACCGGCGCCACACCGGCAATGGGCCAGATCCGGCTGTAAATCCGGCAAGGCAGACAGGCGGAAGCGGCGATGTCCACCCGCTGAATGCCGGTACCCGCGAAACCTATCTCCGGCCATTCCATTCCTTCTTGTTCGTTCCTATATCCGCGCCACATCCCCGAAAACCGGATCATGGGTTCAGTCCGGGTGAGAAAGCCCCGGCCACAAGGCACTTGTGTTTTTCGGCCGCAGTCGCTAATCGCCCCGCATTCGACTGAACTGAAGGTCCAGGCCGTCCAAGGAAAGAGACTATGGCAAAAGGTAAATTCGAGCGTACAAAGCCTCATGTGAACATTGGCACGATTGGCCACGTCGATCATGGCAAGACGTCGCTGACGGCGGCGATCACCAAGTATTTTGGCGAATACAAGCG
>NZ_JBVVQD010000016.1:0-165113 GCF_055811755.1 Mesorhizobium sp. WSM4840 | reverse complement strand
TGAGCCGGGTTGGCGGCGGCGGACACAAGAGCGCGATCAAGTCGCCGCCAGCTCCCCATTACTGGATCTGCCCATAAGGCAGGAGTTGTAGGCGATGCGCCACTGGCCGCAGTCCTCGCAGGCTTCGACATGCCCGCCGAGCGCCGCGGTGCGGCAGTGCTCGATCGCCGACATGACCTTGAGTTGTTGCAGGCTCAGATGCCCTGCATGGGCGGCCCGGTAGGCGGGCCCGGCAGTGCGGAAGACGTCGGCGACCTCGACAGAGGCGCGCACGGCTCAGCCGTCGGGCGAGATCATCTCTCCCGGCTTGAACAGGCCGAGCTTGTCGAGCGGGCTCGTCACCGTTCGCACCGTGCGGGTTGCGACCTTGGTGTAGAAGGCGGTGCTATTTAGCTTGGCGTGCCCGAGCAGGACCTGGATGATCCGGATGTCGGTGCCGTCCTCCAGCAGGTGGGTGGCGAAGCTGTGGCGCAGGGTGTGCGGCCCGACCCGCTTGGCGATGTCGGCCGCCTGCGCTGCCTCGACGACCACGCGATAGAGCTGGCGGGTGCTGATGGGCTTCATCGCATGCTGCCCTGGAAACAGCCAGCCCTCGCGATGCATCACCCCCTGCTGGCGTCCGACCTTCCACCACTGGCGCAGCAACAAGAGCAGGTCTTGCGACAGCATGGCGTTCCGGTATCGCCCGCCCTTGCCGCGCTCGACACGTAGCAGCATGCGCTCGCTGTCGACGTCGGCGACCTTCAACGTCGACACCTCCGCGACGCGCAGGCCCGCGCCATAAGCGACCGACAGCGCGGCCTGGTGCTTGAGGCAGGTGGTGGCGTTGAGCAGCCGGGCGACCTCGTCGCGGCTCAGGACCATCGGCAGCTTGCGCGGGTGCGCCAGACGAACGAGCTTGCGCGCCAGATCGGGACGATCGACCGTATGCGTGAAGAAGAAGCGCAGCGCCGACACGATGCTGTTCATCGTCGGCACGGGAACACCGTCGTCCTGCTGCTCGATCTGGAACCGGCGCAGGTCGTCGGTGGTCGCTGTGTCCGGTGAACGCCCGAGGAACGTCGCCAGGCGGCCGATGTCGCGGAGATAGTTGCGCTGCGTCTCCCGTGAGAAACGCCGCATGTTCATGTCGTCGATCAGACGCTGACGAAGTGGACTGATAGGTGCATCAAGAACAGGATAGGGCATGGTCAGGCTCCTTGTTGAAGAAGCCCGTCATGCTCTGCTCCAGCCGAACGACGCTCAATGCGAGCGCGACGACCGGCTCGTGTCCTCTACCTCAACCGCAGGCGCCCTCCCGCGCAGCGGTTCGTTCTACGGCCGCGTTGCGGCCATTTCTTACTCCCGCACTTTGGCTTTTCCAGCGCTAAACCGGCCTTGGGCGATGAATGGAAACGGTCAGATGTTCCCGGTCTGTGCTCGAAAAGTCGCATAAATGGCAGACTGTAACTGCCGGGCAGATGACCGTTGACGGCAATAGATAGCGAGTCATGGCACCCAATCGTAGGTGAGCCGCATTCATGATCAGGCCGGGCCGCAAGATGCTCAGTTCCGGCCCCGATCTCGAAAGCGCGACTGAAGCCGAACTTGCTGGCATCTGCGCGCGGGCAAACAATGCGCTGAGAAGGCTTGGCTCTGGCTAGGCATTGTTCTTTGAGGCCGCGCGCATCGAAGCGCTGGGCTATCCGAACTCGCATTTTCCCGACGCTGCCTCATGGCTAGTCGATGAAGAACGGCGCGGCGCTTTCGAAGGCAAAGTCGCGCATTACGAGAGCAGCTATCATCTAATCTTGCTGTTCATGCCGTCGCCGGACAGCCAAGCGCGTGCGGAAAGCGCGCTCGTCGACTCGCATCACTCCGAAGGCGAGACAGACTCATACGTTCGTAGGTGAGACGATGGGGACTATCGCTCGCGCGCCTCGGGGATCGCGGGAGTTCTACTGGGACGTCCTTTTCTGCCCGACGATGGTGGCGGGATGACCTACGCCCATTTGGTCGTCCGGTTAGAGATTCATCTCGGTGTTTGGTATGCCGTCGCTGTGTGGGTTCAAAGCGGACGGTCGCGATGGCGTATGACCGGCAGGCTTGCCACGTCGCCCGATCGAGATCACTAGCGCGCTTTTGCTCTCGAGTTCATCCAAATAATCTGCCCACCACTGCATCATCTTGACACGCTCTTCCCAATGCTCAGCCCGGGCGTAGGCACGACGAACGTCGTTGTTTTCGAGGTGGGCCAGTTGCCGCTCTATGGCATCCGGATGCCAATTTCCGCATTCGTTTAGCAGAGTTGATGCCGTTGCTCGAAAACCGTGCGCGGTAGCTTCTTCTTTGCCATAGCCCATACGGCGAAGGGCGGCGTTAAGCGTGTTGTCGGAAATCGGACGCGAACCCGATCGAACACTAGGAAACAACAGCGATCCACCACCAGAGATTTCTGTAAGCGAGGTCAGGACGCTGACCGCCTGCCTGGAAAGAGGTACACGGTGCGGCCGTCGCATCTTCATGCGTCCTTCAGGGATGCTCCACACCGACCTTTCGAAATCGAACTCGTCCCATCCAGCCGCGCGCAGCTCGCCGGGGCGGGGAAACAGCAGGGCCATCAGCCTTAGGGCGGCTCGGGTTGTAGGCTGTCCGTCAAATGCATTGATCGCCCTCAGCAAGCCTCCCAAGGCCTTAGGATCGGTAACCGCGGCACGCGGCGTGA
Source organism: Mesorhizobium sp. WSM4840 (assembly GCF_055811755.1). Taxonomy (NCBI): domain Bacteria; kingdom Pseudomonadati; phylum Pseudomonadota; class Alphaproteobacteria; order Hyphomicrobiales; family Phyllobacteriaceae; genus Mesorhizobium; species Mesorhizobium sp. WSM4840. The sequence goes on along the minus strand of NZ_JBVVQD010000016.1, from coordinate 162,409 downwards.
CCGTCGGACCGACGAGTGCGCCCCTCAGGGCGATCGTCGGATCTACATCGGCGCGCGCGGTTGCGATTGCATATCGAAACACACTGCCGATGGTGGAGCGCAGTCGCCTGGCCGACTCGTATCGACCGCGAACCTCCACGCTCCGGAGAGCGGCAAGAATTGTGGCCGGATCGATCTCCCGAACGCTTTTGTCCCCAAACGTTGGATACGCAAAGTCGAGCAACCATTTGACCTTGGTGATGGTCCGGTCGGCACGTCCCTCCTTCTTCAGCTTGTCGACATAGTCCTCGGCGATTGAGCGAAAGGTGTTCTCCGCCGAAGCCTTTTGCGACTTACGCTCCTGTGCGGGGTCGATGCCCCGTAGGAGGAGACGTTTGGCGGTATCGCGCGCCTCGCGTGCCTCAGCGAGTGAGATGAGAGGATAGCTGCCCAACGCAAGAAGCTTCTGCTTGCCGCCAAAACGATAGGCGAGGCGCCACAGGCGAGATCCGGTAGGCTGCACCCAAAGCTGGAGCCCGCCACCGTCAGACAATTTCACGAGCTTGGAAACGGGTCGGGCATTTCGGCATTTTACGTCGGAAAGGGCCATTTTCGGGACCTCCATTTGGCTGCATCGATACCATCAGGATCTCCAATACCAGCGAAAATACCAGCCCCCCGCCTCGTTGGACCAACTGCGCCGAAATTCCACAAAACCCGACCATTTGCGCTTTACGCGCCGAAATCAGTAAGGATTTCAGTCGATTGCCGAGACAGAAGCGTTGAAGCTTCGGCGAAAGAGACCGTCGAGAGAAGAGGGGATGGTGCCCAGAGGCGGATTCGAACCACCGACACGCGGATTTTCAGTCCGCTGCTCTACCAACTGAGCTATCTGGGCCTGTTCCGGCACGCGGGCCGGATTTCTTGAAAGCGCCGCAGGCGCCCCTTGAAAGCGGGTGGGTTATAGCACGGGAATCCGGCCTGTCCAGCGCTTAAGCGCTGATTTCAAGCGGGAAACCAGCAGTTGCTCGACGGGCGGATTCACGGGACGAGGTCGAGGCCCGCAGGCTGCTCTGAACAGCCTCATTTGGGAGGATCGTTGTCCGTTTCGTCCTCGTCGTCGCGGGCCGGAATGACATAGGCGCCCTTGAGCCAGCGGTTGAGGTCGATGTCCTTGCAGCGCACGGAGCAGAACGGGTAGGTCTCACGTGCCGACGGCTTGCCGCACTCGGGGCAGGGCCGCTTGGGGCGCAGCGGCGTGACCTTGTCGTCCGAGCTCATGGCCGCCCCGAACTCATGGCCGAGCTGACTGCCATTTGGCATGCACCTTGAAACCCTCGCCGGTCAGCAGCGCCACTGTCTCATAGAGCGGCAGGCCGACGACATTGGTGTAGGAGCCGACAAGCTTGACGACAAAGGCGCCGGCCAGCCCCTGGACGGCATAGCCGCCGGCCTTGCCGCGCCATTCTCCCGAGGCGACATAGGCGTCGATCTCGGCGCGCGGCAGCCGCTTGAAACGCACCCTGGTCTCGACCAGCCGCTGGCGCAGCTTGCCGCCCGGCGTGATCAGGCAGATGCCGGAATAGACCCGGTGCGAACGACCTGACAGCAGGCCGAGGCAATTGGCGACGTCGTCGAACGTTTCGGCCTTGGGCAGGACGCGCCGGCCGACGGCGACCACCGTGTCGGCGGCCAGCACGAAGCTCGGCACATAGTCGTCTTCCGCCTGCAGCGAGGCCAGCGCCTTCTCGGCCTTTTCCTTCGAAAGGCGCTTGGCCAGCGAGCGCGGATGCTCGGCGCGCAGCGGCGTCTCGTCGACACCGGCCGGCAGCACGCGGTCCAGCTCGATGCCGGCCTGCTGCAACAGTTCGATCCGGCGCGGCGAACCCGAGGCAAGCACGAGCTTCTGCAAAATGCTCATCGCGATCCCGGCCGAACTCTGACGATCTTACTTGAAACGGTAGGTGATGCGGCCCTTGGTCAGGTCGTAAGGTGTCATCTCGACCAGGACCTTGTCGCCGGTCAGCACGCGGATGCGGTTCTTGCGCATGCGGCCGGCCGTGTGGGCGATGATTTCGTGTTCGTTTTCGAGCTTCACCCTGAACATCGCGTTGGGCAACAATTCCGTGACGACACCCGGAAACTCGAGGACTTCTTCCTTCGGCATTCGATACCTTTGCTTGGATGGGATTCCCAGCGCGCCGGCCGGAATTTGCGCGGAACCTATATGATAATCGTGCGCTTGTGAACATGCTTAATCAGCGCGGTTTTTTGCCTTCCGGCGCCACAAAACGGCGGCCGATCCGCGCCTTCAGCCGTTCGCGCACCTCGCGATAGGCGGCCATGATCTGCTCGCGCGTGCCGCCGACGTCTGTCGGGTCCGGCATCGGCCAATATTCGACGTCGACGGCAAGCGAGCGGGTAAGCTCGAGCGCGGTGTGATGGGCTTCCGGCGATAGCGTGACGATCAGGTCGAAATAGTCGTCCTCGAGATCGTCCAGTGTCCTTGGGTGCCGTTCGCCCAGCGAAAGCCGGTCCTCGGCCAGCACGGCGTCGACGAACGGGTCGCGTTCGCCGCCGCGCACCCCGGCCGACGCCACGAAAGTTGTCGCCGGAAGCACCTGGCGCGCCAGCAGTTCGGCCATCGGCGAGCGCACCGCGTTCATGCCGCAGAAAAACAGGATCGAGCGGGGCAGAGGGGCTGGCAGCTCAGCCTCGCCAGTGCAGCACGCAGACCAGCGTGAACAGCCGGCGCGCCGTATCGAAATCGATGTCGATCTTGCCGGCCAGCCGGTCCATCAACGTCTGCGAGCCTTCATTGTGCAGCCCGCGCCGGCCCATATCGATCGCCTCGATCTGGCTGGGAGTCGAGGTGCGGATGGCGTCGTAATAGCTTTCGCAGATCATGTAGTAGTCCTTGACGATGCGCCTGAGCGGCGTCAGCGACAGGATATGGGTGACCACGGCAGCGCCGTCCTCACGCGTCACCGCGAAGACCAGGCGGGATTCGGCCAGCGACAGATTTAGCCGGTAGGGTCCGGCGCCGTCGTCATTGACCGGCTGGAAGCTGTTTTCCTCGATCAGGTCGAAGATCGCCACCGCCCGCTCATGCTCGACATCGGGCGTCGAACGGCCGATCGATTCGTCGAGTTCGACATCGATCAGCCTGGCACGGGTTCGATCGTAGTCCGCCATGTCAGTCTACATATTCAGCCGTATGGCGACGGAGCGTCCATGCGCGTCGAGGCCTTCCGCCTTGGCCAGCGCGATGGCCGCCGGCGCCAGCGCCCGCAATTGCTCCGGCCCGAGCTTCAGGATTGAGGTGCGCTTGACGAAATCGAGCACCGAAAGCCCGGACGAGAAGCGCGCCGAGCGCGCCGTCGGCAGCACATGGTTGGAGCCGCCGACATAGTCGCCGATGGCTTCCGGCGTGTGGCGGCCGAGAAAGACGGCACCCGCATTGCGCATCCGCGCCAGGAAGGCTTCTGGCTCGTCGATGGCAAGCTCGACATGTTCGGCCGCGATGCGGTCGACCAGCGGCGGTGCTGCCTCGATTCGCGGAACAAGGATGACGGCGCCGAAATCGCGCCAGCTCGCCGCCGCCGTCTCGGCGCGCGACAGGTTTTTCAACTGGCGTTCGACCGCCTGTTCGACCGCCGCGCCGAAGGCGGGATCGTCGGTGATCAGGATTGACTGCGCCGACACATCATGCTCGGCCTGGGCAAGCAGGTCGGCGGCGATCCAGTCCGGATCGTTGCTGCCGTCGGCAACGATAAGCACTTCCGAAGGCCCGGCGATCATGTCGATGCCGACCGTGCCGAACACCTGGCGCTTGGCCGCGGCAACATAGGCATTGCCGGGGCCGACGATCTTGGCGACCGGCTTTATCGTCTCGGTGCCATAGGCAAGTGCTGCGATCGCCTGCGCGCCGCCGACACGGTAGATTTCGGATATGCCGGTCAGATCCGCCGCCACCAGCACCAGCGGATTGATGATGCCGCCGGGCGCCGGCACCGCCATGACGATGCGCTCGACGCCGGCGACCTTGGCCGGTACGGCGCTCATCAGCACCGAGCTTGGATAGCTCGCCGTGCCGCCCGGCACATAGAGCCCGACCGCCTCGATCGCCGTCCAGCGCGAGCCGAGCTCGACGCCGATTGCGTCCGTATAGCGGTCGTCCTTTGGCCGCTGCCGCTCGTGGTGGGAGCGGATCCGATCACGGGCGAATTTAAGCGCCTCGATCGTCTGCGGGTCGGCCGCATCGTAGGCCTTGGCGATGTCGTCTTGCGACACGGCTATGCCGAGGTCTTTCAGATCGGCCTTTTCGAATTTCTGCGTATACTCGATGAGCGCCGCGTCGCCCTCGGCGCGCACCCGCGCGATGATCGCGCGCACCACGGCGTCGACGTCCGCCGAGACTTCGCGCTTGGTCAAAAGGAACGCGGCAAAACGCTGCTCGAAATCGGCATCGGACAGACGAAGGGTGATGGCCATCTTGTGCTGCTCAGGCTCTGTGGAACGGGCGTGACGTCGCTTCCCAGGCGCCGCCAATGTCAGCCAGCCGTGCCTCGATGCACTCGACATCGAGCATGATCGCGCCGCCGCCTGAAAAGATCAGCTCGACAATGCCGGCCGGCTTGTCGAGCGCGAGGAAGCTGATCGCCAGCAGCGACAGCACCTCATCCGGCGTGTCGCGGGCAATGCCGCTGGTCTTGGCGCCCAGCACCCGGTCGAAATGCAGCACGCTTTGCCGCCGCTCATTGTGCTGGCGGAACAGGCCCGGTTTCGCCTCCCAGACGAAGCGGTTCATCGTCACCACGAAGCGCTTGACCGCCGGCATGTATTCGAGATCGCCGACCTTCAGCACGGCGTCCTGGACATGGGCCGAGACGATGCTCAGATCCTGATCGTCGAGCGCGACAAGCTTGAGAAGGTTCATGCGGATTTCGCACCTGCGAAGGTTTACATCAGTTTTCTGTTAGGCGGTCTTGGCGATCCGTGCAACTGCGCCACGGACTCTGACCAGGGCAATCGCATTTGGATTCTTACGAAGATGGACCCCCACCCTAGCCCTCCCCACAAGGGGGAGGGAACGCTGCCGCGCGCCTTTAACGTCCCCTTTGGCGCCGAAAGGCAGGCAATCTGCCGAGGTCAGCGCCAACGAGAAGTCTCCCTCCCCCTTATGGGGAGGGGTTAGGGGTGGGGGTACATCGTAGAGCGAAAGCCTCGGCTTTCCACCTGCAATAGCTCTGGTCCAGACGGAGAGAAGATGCCGAACATGCAAGGGGCAGCGCCGACCTCAGGCCCGCTACCTCTAACCCGAAATCCGTTCGATCACCGCGCCGCAGCCGGACAGCTTTTCTTCCAGCCGCTCAAAACCGCGGTCGAGATGATAGACCCGGTTGACCGTGGTCTCGCCCTCGGCCGCCAGGCCGGCGATGACCAGCGACACCGAAGCGCGAAGATCGGTCGCCATGACCGGCGCGCCCTTCAGCTTCGGCACGCCGTCGACGATCGCCGTCTGGCCGGACAGCGTTATGTGGGCGCCGAGCCGGGCAAGTTCCTGGACGTGCATGAAGCGGTTTTCGAAGATCGTCTCGGTGATGCGCGACTTGCCGTTGGCCATCGTCATCAGGCCCATGAACTGCGCCTGCAGGTCGGTCGGGAACGCCGGGAACGGCGCTGTCGTCACGTCGACCGGCGCAATGCCGGCGCCATTGCGCCTGACACGGATGCCGGAATTGGTCTGCGTGATCTCGGCGCCGGTCTGGGAAATCACGTCGAGCGCGGTCTGCAACAGGTCCGCCCGCGCACCTTCGAGCACGACATCGCCGCCGGTCATGGCGACGGCCATCGCATAGGTGCCGGTCTCGATGCGGTCGGGTATCACCCGGACGCGCGCGCCCGACAGCGCTTCGACGCCGTCGATGGTGATGGTCGCGGTGCCGGCGCCGGAAATCCTGGCGCCCATGGCGTTGAGGCATTCGGCGAGGTTGACGATCTCGGGCTCGCGGGCGGCGTTTTCGAGCACCGTTTCGCCCTTGGCCAGCGAAGCCGCCATCATTAGCACATGGGTGGCGCCGACCGATACTTTCGGGAAGACGTAGCGGTTGCCGACAAGACGGCCGTTCCTGGTCTTGGCGATGACATAGCCGGTGTCGACGTCGATATCGGCGCCCAGCACCTGAAGGCCTTCCAGGAAAAGGTCGACCGGGCGCGTGCCGATGGCGCAGCCGCCGGGCAGCGAAACCTTGGCCTCGCCCATGCGGGCGAGCAGCGGGCCGATCACCCAGAACGAGGCGCGCATCTTCGACACCAGCTCGTAGGGTGCCGTGGTGTCGACGATGTTGCGGGCGGAGAAAGTGATGGTGCGCGAATAGCCCTCCTGCTGCTTTTCGCGGCGGCCGTTGACCGAATAGTCGACGCCATGGTTGCCGAGGATGCGGATCAGCTGCTCGACGTCGGCCAGGTGCGGCACGTTTTCCAGGGTCAGCGTGTCGTCTGTCAAAAGCGAGGCGATCATCAGCGGCAGCGCGGCGTTTTTCGCGCCGGAGATCGGAATGCTTCCGGCAAGCTTGTTGCCGCCGACAATTCTGATGCGATCCATGGAAGAGCGTCCCCTCGGCCGAAAGGCCGGTTTTCAATCGGTTGAGTCTGTTGTGGCCGGTCTAGACCATTGGCCGGCTTGGTTCAAGAAACAGGATTCCCGCGCCCTGGCCAGCCTGTTGATATCAATCCTTTTGCGTTTCCCTTAAGGCGCCGAGCCCGTCCGGCCGCTTGTCGGCGGTGCGCCGCGAGCGCGACTGCGCCTTGCGCTTCTGCAGATTGGCGCGCAATTGCTCGGCAAGCCGGCTCTTGCGGTCGGCCTTTTTCGATGGGCTGTCCTTTTTCGAGGAACCGCCCTTGTCAGGTGGACCGCCCTTGTCCAGTGGAGTTGTCTTGTCGTTCATGGTTCCGTCCCGCCTGACGATTAGGGCGACGTGCGTCCGCTTGGACGCACAAAGTACGCTCTAACACTTTTGAATCTCCGCATCGTGCTTTCCGAAAACCGATTCCGATTTTCGGCCGCTGCGCCAGCCCGCTGTTCAGGGATAGCCAACATTGTGGCGCCGCCATGTCGGCAAAACCCGTCGGGGCGGGCTTTCACAGATGGCTTGCGCTTGGCCTTGCGCTTGCCGGTTCGATATGGCAGAAGCCCCGCCATCAGCGGCTGCGGTAGCTCAGTGGTAGAGCACTCCCTTGGTAAGGGAGAGGTCGAGAGTTCAATCCTCTCTCGCAGCACCAGCCGATCCCATTGAAATCGCTGAAGTGTTCTGCGACGAACCAGCCTGCAGCGACGGGAGCTGCCATTGCGCGCGGAAGGCGTAGACCGCGTGCTCGTGCCCGACGACGATTTCAGGCTCTTCGTCCAAAAGCCCAATCAGCCAAACGATCGACCGAAACCACGCCGGCGCCCCGTGTCAATACGAGAAGAAGCAACGATGCCCACAGCAGATGCTCGGCCCAATTCTCGGGGAAAACGAAGATCTGGATCACCGAAACCACACCTAGCAGCATCAGCGCGCCGAGGCGCGAGAACAGCCCGAGAAAGAGCAGCACCGAGCCAGTGATCTCGGCGGTCGTCGCCAGCGGTGCGGCGATCGACGGATCAACGAACGGCAGATTGTATTCGTTGGCGAACAGCTGCAGCGTTACCGGCCATGATGCCAGCTTCGATTGCGCCGACCGCCAGAAGACATGTGCCACCGCGATTCGGGAGGCGAGTTGGATCAGCGAAAACGGGATGCGTTCGGGCAGCCTGATGACACGCCTGTAGAAGCCGATGAGACCGGTCGAGGCGGATGAGGAATATTCTGGTATCGCAGTCATGATTGTCTCCATTTAGTTTGAAAGGGGATGCGCCGGGATCCGGACATCTGTGACGAGCCCGTCGCCGAACAGACGCACGAGCGCGGACACGAGATCGAATGACGGATCGAGAGCGACGGCGCGGGCGATTGCATGTTCCAGGCCGAGGCCGTGCTTCAGTGAATGCCGGATCGCGAAATTGGCGCGATCGAGAAGAACCAGGCGGACGCTCTCACCGGCCCGCCACAACGCCACGCGCTCGGGACGCCTTTCCCAGGCGCTGTGCTGGTCGACCGCCGTCTCCTGCTGATGGGCCGTCCATACGGACAGGATCGACCAGTGCGAAACGATCAGCCGCAGGGATGGCTGCAGCACGATATCGGGCGAAGGCCCCAGATCGGTGCCGTCATATTCCGAGAGGGGGCGGGGTGGATGCGAAGCCGCGTCGAGCGCTTCGGCAATGGCCCATTCGAGCCGCGCCGTTTCAGCCACGACCGGCATATCGGAAAGCGTGTCGATGGTTTTCAGGAAGCGTGGGAAGCCGGCGCCATAGCGCGCCAGCCGAGACTCCACCGGCGGATGGCGTCGAATGAACTCGCTCGCCACGAAACGAAAGAAGCGCTCGTCGACCAAGCGAACCGTGACGGGAAAGACCGCCATCAGCACTACGGTAAGCGAACTGCGCGTGTTGTTCTGGTAGATACGCAGGCGGGCCAATGGATCGGCCTTGCCGGCGGTTAGCATTTTCGCGGTGACCATTGGCTCCATGGTGAGCACCGAGCGCGCCATGGTGGTCTGCAGGTGTTCAAGCGGCAGCATGGTATCCCCCCTCTATTGGCGGCATCGCCGCAGGCATGGCCGGTCCAGCCTTGGCGGCAGCAAATGCCGCAAGCACGGGCATGCCGCTCCTCATGTCACTTTCGAAGGGGAGGAGGTTGGATATCGGCCGGGGCTTGGCTGTAGTAGTTTGTCTCGCGGCCTGCTTGCGGTTAAACATGATCGAAGCGGAGAGCATGTCGGCCCACATGGCTTCGCCCAGCAGCACATCGAGAACCGGGACATCGGTATCCCATTCGATAAGCGTCGGGCGCGGTCCGAGCCGGTCTATGGCATGATGGTAGAGCGTCCAGACGACCGGCGGCACGCGTGAGCCATGATCGTCGATAAGCACGGTGTCGGCTCCGACCTGATTGGTCGCATGGCCGGCAAGGTGGATCTCGCCGATGGAATCGGCCGGCAGCGCGTCGATGAAGGCTTTTGCATCATATTGCAGGTTGTGCGCCGAAACCTGCACATTATTCACATCCAGGAGCAGGCCGCAGCCGGTCCGCGCCACCAGTTCGGCCAGGAACTCTGCCTCGTTCATCGAGGAATCTGCAAAGGCTAGATAGGCGGATAAGTTCTCGATGAGCACCTGTCGCTTTAACGCGTCCTGGACTGTCTCGACGTTGCGTGCCACCACCGCCAATGCCCCCTCGTCGTAGCGCAGCGGCAGCAGGTCGTTGAGATAGGCGCCGTCGGCTACGCTCCAGGCGAGATGCTCCGAGACGAGATCTGGTTGGAAGCGCTCGCAGACCTTGCGCAGCCGCTCCAGATGATCGCGGTCCAATCCCTGTGCGCTGCCCAGCGACAGGCCAACGCCATGCACCGACAGCGGATAGATCTGGCGCAGCCGTTCCAGCGCCTCGACGCCGGCGCCGTCTCCCATGTAGTTCTCGGCATGCACTTCGAGCCAGCCAGCGGAGGGCCTGCGGGTCAGCATCTCGCTGATGTGAGGAGAGCGAAGACCGATACCTGCGGTTGCGGGGATCGCGAGGGGTTGAAACGCACGGCACATCGGTCTGCTCCATTCCAAAGGGGTTGGCTCGAAGTCTGGATCGCTCAGGCTTTCGACTTGTCGCTGCCGCCGGTGATCTTGGCGCAGCTGCCGGCAGGCAAGTAAAGCCAGGAATCCGGCTGGTTGTCGGCGGTCGCGGTGCCGGCACATGAATGTGTTGCGGTTTGGCAGTCGTTCTGGCCGGCTTTGACGACGCCGTAGCACTTCTCGAAGGCGAAGTCGGGCTGGGCGGCGGGGCCGCTGTGGGCGGCCGTGGCGGCCAGCGAAGTGGCAGCCGCGAGGGCCGATCCAATGAGGGTTTTGGCGTTGATCACAGTTGTGTCTCCTGGTTGCGTTTCGAGGGAAAGACTGACCCTGCGGCCTGTCTGCAAGCAGTGTCCCTGATCAGACGGCCGAGCTGAAATGCTGTCTCGGCATGGATTTGATACGCGGTCACTATGTTGAAGGGGCCTCAAGCAAAAAAGCCCTCCGGCGGGGAACCGGAGGGCTTGGCGCCTGCATTCGTGAACAGGGCGAAGCAGGCGCGGCTAGGCGGGAGGGAGGCGCCTAGACGTATCGGTTTTTGTTATCGACGGCAGAGCGTTCGCCCACAAAGAGGTGATCGCCCAGAAGCCAATCATCGGCTCTTTCCCGCCCTCTGTCACGCATGTCGGTCAACTCACCCCAGTCGGTCCAGGGTCTCAAGAATAGCGCTGCGCCAGCCCGGCGCCGACCGTCGAAGATGGTGTGAATCTGTGTGGGCTTTATTGCACCATGACCGGCGGCGAGGCGACAAGCCCCGCACGGCGTCATGGACGTGGAGGGCTTGCTGGCGATGATTAGCCGATGACCGCCTTCAGCCGGCTGGACCGGTGGTAAACCCGAAAGGTCGCCGTCGCCCCAATAGGTGTCGCCGTCGATCTCCACGGCCGGGAAGAGGAATGGGATTGTGGCCGCCGCCACGATCGCGTCGATCGACAATTGATCGCTGGTGAAGGTCTTCACAGCATCGGTGCGGGCATTTGAAGCCAGGATGCTGAGTTTCACCGGGCAGCTATTCTTACGAATCTCCGCAATGTCGATTGACTGTTCCAGAATCGATCTCAGCGGACTGGCTGTATCGGCTGCGAACATCGATGCGTGACTGACGCGTCGCCAGAAGTTGGTAAGCGCCGTCCGTGCGCCACGCCGATCGCCCAGAGCCAGGCCATAGGTCAGAACCGCCGCCTCCATCGCACCGAAACCGGACGCGGTGATGTTGCCGAAGCAAAGGCCGTGCTCATCCAACAGGCGGTCGAGCACGCCCCAGACAAATGCACCGTGTGCGTCGCTTGTCAGGACAATGTCGATGAGTTGCCCGTCGTCCACCGCAGGTGTTGCGCCGGCAATGACGGCGTTGTTGTTTTCAGTTCCGGTCTGGACATGCATCTTTTTGGTCTCCATCCCAAAACGCCGGCCAGGGCGTCATATGGAGAGACTGCCGCATCATCCCCTCAGGGCGAAATGCCAAGGTAGCATGAACTCCATAGGCAGATTGCATTGGCTGCAATTCCGCGCGGCAAGGTTCGTCCAAGCAGGCAAGACAACGCGATCTTGTCCGCTCTGACACCGGCGCCCCGACGGCGGCTTGAACAACTTCCAGCGTATAGAGGGTGCGTCATGAGAATTCGAACTATCTGGCTGGCGGCGATTGCCATCGGTCTTCTTGCCGGGGTGGTTTCTGCAGACCCCTTCAGCGACCCGGCGGCGTTGCCCACCTTCTATACGGACGCCGGGGTGAAGACGATGAAACCGATGGCCGGTTCAAGAAGGGCCTGGTCCGTGACCAAGGCCTGCAACGACCCGGCAATGAGCAAGCCCCATGCCGCATCCTGCGCCAACATCCTGGTGTTCGGCGGCGTCAATTAGCGGTTGTGCCGCCAAGCATCCATGGGATGCAGAAGCGGCATAAACTCCATACGCAGATGGCATTGGCGGGTTGGCGGTCGATTGCAGCAATGTTTCGTCTCGGCAAGCAGGAACCGCAGGTTTTTCGATTGCTGTCGATCATTACCGCGGCCGTCGATGGGACGATCGCCCAACCTCAGAGAAGGATCATGCCATGAGTATCAAAGCTATCTGCCTCAGCGCCCTTGCCCTTTCCATTCTCGGCAGCGTCGCGTTTGCCGGGGCGCTCGACGAACCATCCAACATGCAGCCGTTTTACGCCGATGCGGGCATGAAGACGATGAAGTCGGACAGAGAGTTCAAAGCAGCCTGGAATGCGATGTCGAAGGACAAGCGGAACGCGATGAAGAAGGAATGCAACGACGCGGCGATGAGCAAGCCGTATGCCGAGTTTTGCGTCAAGGTCCATCAGCTTGGCGGCAACAGCTAATCGCCGCTTGACCTATTTCGCTGCAATAAGAGCATGATGGCGAGCAAATGCTCGCCATCATTGTTTTTAGGTCAGCCTGAGCGACGCTTTAGCCGTAGCGAAGCGATCCGCACCTTGACCTCAGAAGGCATCATGACGGGCCGTTATCGACTTTATAGCGGCAGCGCATTGGCACGACGGGACGCTTTGCGGCAGGCTCCGAAGCCAGCATATGAACCATATGCAGTTCGGGGACAATCGGCATGGACATTCATCACATCCGCTATTTTCTTGCTGTCTGCGAGACACGGAATTTCACGCGCGCTGGCGAAAAATGCAATGTCACTCAACCGGCCCTGTCGCGCGCCATCCAGCAGCTTGAGGAAGAGGTCGGCGGCTTGCTTTTTCGCCGCGAGCGAAACCTCACCCATCTCACGGATCTAGGTGCTCTGCTGCGACCCCGTTTCCAGCAGATCCTCGACGAACTGACCGGCGTTCGGCAAGAGGCATCAAGGTTTCTCTGTCTGGAAAATGCGAACCTCAAGGTTGGTGTCATGTGCACCATCGGCCCGCGCCGGTTCACCGGGCTGCTGGCCGACTTCAACAGACGTCAGCGGGGGATCCAGCTCCAACTGGTAGAGGGCGTGCCGGCATCGCTTTCCCAACTGCTCGAATCAGGCGAGATCGACGTCGCCATCATGGCATCGAGCGACAGTTTTCCGGAGCGCTTCCACGTGACGCCGCTTTATCGCGAGCGCTTCGTCCTGGCATTTCCCAACGGCCATAGATTGGCCCGCAACGACAATGTTTCCATTTCCGAACTCGACGGTGAAAACTATCTCAGGCGTCTCAACTGCGAGTATCGCGATCATCTTGCCGGCCTGTGCAACGATCGGGGGGTGAAGCTTAGGATCTCCTATGCCAGCGAGCGCGAGGACTGGATCCAGAACCTGGTTTCCGGAGGGCTCGGAATCTGCTTCATCCCTGAGTTCAGCGCGGTGATCCCGGGCTTGCAGGTCCGGCCCGTCATCGACCCCGAAGTCTGGCGGGAGGTATCCCTCGTCGTTGTGGCGGGACGTCGGTTCTCGCCCGCGGCATTGGCCTTCGTAAACAGCGTGAAGGCGCATGGCTGGCCGGAAAGTGCGATACCTTTGGCACCCCGCAAGACAGCGGCCTAAAGCATAGTCGAAGAGTTTCCATTCTCACGGCATGCTTTTCCCGCGCCTCCTATGTGTCGGGACGAGTGGATTACTATAGTTTTCAGGTATCGAATTGAGAGCCAGGCAGCATTTCTCTTTCTTTGCGGATCTCGTCACTCTCCTCCTCATGCCCCGCCTCCCGCGTTTGGGCACCGACAAAGGAGAAACAAGATATGGCTTCCAAAGCAATCGCATTCAGCGCGCCACTCAACGTGGCGCTAGCGCTCGGCCTTCTTTCCGCAACCGCAGCGTTTTCCGTCGCACCGGCTTTTGCAGGAGACTGCCCAGCCGGCCAGGCGGCGACCGTTGACATCCAGGAGCATCCCAGCAAGCCGGTTGGCGTTACCGATGATGTCCTTTCGGCCATCGATCTGAGCCCGAAGGGCGAGGCCTGGAAAGGTAACATGCTGCGCCTGCGCAAGCTCGTCGTGCAGCCGGGGGGTGTCGTGCCATGGCATGAGCACACCGTTCGTCCGGCCAACATCCTCGTCGTCGAGGGTTCGATCACCGAATATAGCAGCACCTGCAAGGTGGGGATCGAGCATTCGGCTGGCGACGTGAGCGTCGAATTCGGCCAGCTCGCTCATTGGTGGAAGAACAACGGCAAGGTCCCGGCGGTGCTCTATTCGGCCGACATCCTGCCGCCGGAAATGCGCGAAGATCACACGATGTGAGCCACGCGTTGCGGTGACCGTTTCCCAGCATCAGCAACTGAAAGCGCGTCCTCAGGCAGTCACCTGGGGACGTGTCGCCAAGGAGCCTCGTTATGGTGACAACGACGGAACAGACTTCCTCGACGCGGCTCCACATGGTTGCCGCGGACAGCTGGCGCTTCGGCATGATCGCTGTGATCGCCTTCCTGACACTTGTCGATCTCTTCGCCACCCAGGCAATCCTGCCTTCCCTGGTGGTAAAGTTCGGTGTCAGCCGCGCCAAGATGGGCTTTGCTGTAAATGCCAGCACTTTCGGCATGGCTGTGGCCGGCATTGCGGTGGCGCTTTTTGGCAGGAACCTCGATCGCCGCAACGGCATCTGGATCAGCCTTGCGGTGCTGGCGATACCGACTACGCTTTTGTCACAGACAGACAGCATCGTCGTCTTTGCCCTGTTGCGTGTCGTCCAGGGCTTGTGCATGTCGACCGCGTTCACGCTGACGATGGCCTACCTGGCCGAGCATTTTTCTGCGCGGCAGACGACAGGTGCGCTTGCGGCCTATGTAACCGGCAATGTTGCCAGTAACTTCTTCGGACGGCTCATGTCGGCCGCCGTCGCCGATACGTTTGGCATCTCCACCAATTTCCTGACGTTCGCCGCCCTCAATCTGATTGGCGCGGCACTTGTCTGGTTCACGCTGCAGAAGACATCCGCAATGATGCGCGCCGACGCGATAGGCGAGCCTGCCCGCGCGGCCTGGAAGAGCCCGCTGAAGAACGCCGAGCTGCGCGCCTGTTTCGCGATCGGCTTCCTGATCCTCTTCGTCTTCATAGGCACTTTCACCTATGTCAACTTCCAGCTCGTCGCTGCCCCGCTATCGCTGTCGCCGATGGCGTTGGGACTGGTGTATTTCGTCTTCCTGCCTTCCATGCTGACCACGCCGCTCGCCGGGCGGGTCGCTGCCGGCCTCGGCCCAAGGATCGGCATCGATGCGACGCTTGCGCTGGCGATCCTGGGTTTGCTTCTGCTGCTCACGAGCCGCCTTCCCATTGTTCTCGGCGGGATGGCGCTGGTCGCCATTGGCACCTTCCTGGCGCAGGCAATAGCGACAGGACACGTCAGCCGGACCGCCTCGCGCGACCGCGCCGCCGCAAGCGGCATCTACCTTGCTTCCTACTATGCAGGCGGGCTCGCCGGCAGCTTCGTCATTGGACAAATCTACGACCGGATCGGCTGGACCGCATGCGTGGCCGTGCTCGCCGCAGTCCTCGCCGGCGCGATCGCGGTCGCGCGGTCGTTGAAGTCGCCGACCGCCTGACGATCGGGAATTCGTCGACTGCAAGGCGACTAATCTAAGGCGGGAATGAATAAGGATATCAATGTAATAGCCAAAATCCATGCAACCCACAAAACCAAAGGAGACTGATATGACCACCTACCTGAAAACCTTGATTGGATGCGCCGCCATGCTGATGGCGATCGTCGTCCCGGCTGCCGCTTCGGATGGCGTCGTCACGGTGAAGAGCGACTATTCCATCGCGGAGACAGTTGCCCGCATCAAAAAGGACGTCCTCAAGAAGGGCATCAAGTTTTTTGGCGTCATCGACCAGGCAAGCCTTGGCCAGAACGCCGGCAATGATGTCAGGCCGTCGCGGCTGGTGATGTTTGGCAATCCGGCGCTCGGCACGACCTTCATCACGTCCAATCCGCAAGCCGGTCTCGACTGGCCGGTGCGCGTGCTGGTCTACCAGGCCGCAGATGGTTCAGTTTATGCCGCCTACAGCGATTTCGACTGGATCGCCAAGCGGCATGGAATTACCGACCGCGCGCCGCAGTTCAAGATGGCGACCGAGGTCATTCAGTCCGTGACCTCGACGATCAGAAAGAACTGAGGGTGGACATGTGCCAGAGAGCCGCCGCCCGGGCATGCGAGGCCGGCGCCGAGCTGATGATCTGACCGTCGGCTATCGAATCCATATCTCAACGGCATTTCCGCTGCTTCGAGCGGTTCGCCATACTTGCTCCAGAACTCAAGACTGGGCGCGGAAGCCCGTTGCTCGCAGCCGTTTGCCGGCACTTCCGGTCGCAGCTCCAACCGAAGGAAACAACGATGCTCAGAGGAAAGACAGCACTCATCACAGGCTCGACGAGCGGCATCGGCCAAGGCATCGCCGAGGCCTTTGCGGCCAAGGGCTGCAATATTGTGCTCAACGGTTTCGGCGATGCCAAAGAGATCGAGAAATTACGCGCCAGGATTGCTGCCGACCATAGGGTCACCGTTCGCTACGACAATGCTGACATGAGCAAGGGCGGGGCGATCACCGCGATGATGGACAAGGCAATCGCCGAGTTCGGCGCCGTCGACATCCTCGTCAACAATGCCGGCATTCAGCATGTCGCGCCGATCGACGACTTTCCGATCGAGAAATGGGAGGCGGTCGTGGCGATCGATCTGATGTCGTCGTTCTACACGATCCGGCGCGCCCTGCAGGCGATGAAGGAGCGCAAATGGGGCCGCATCATCAACGTTGCGTCCGCTCACGCCCTTGTCGCCTCGCCATTCAAGTCCGCCTATGTCGCCGCCAAGCATGGGGTCGCCGGCTTGACCAAAACGGTCGCGCTGGAAGTCGCCGAGCAGGGCATCACCGTCAATGCGGTTTGCCCCGGATACGTCCTCACCCCGCTGGTCGAGAAGCAGATACCGGACACAGCCAAGGCCCGCGGCATCACCGAGCAGCAGGTCATCAAGGACGTGCTTCTGGCGGCCCAGCCGACCAAGCAGTTCGTGACCGTGGCCGAGGTTGCGGCGCTCTGCGTGTTCCTGGCTTCGGATGACGCCGCCTCGATCACCGGTGCGATCATGCCGATCGAAGGCGGCTGGACCGCCCATTGAATGCGGCAACGAGGAGCGAAAAGACAATGAACAAGATCACGCAAAATCCTTCGACGTCGGAACCTGCGCCGGAGGCCGGCCGTGTGGCCGATGGTTCCATCCAGCGCCAGACCGTGTTGGTCCTCCAGGGCGGTGGCGCCCTCGGAGCCTATCAGGCCGGCGTCTATCAGGCGCTCGTTGAAGGCGGGATTGAACCGGATTGGGTCATCGGCACCTCGATCGGCGCCATCAACGCGGCATTGATTGCCGGAAACGAGCCGCAAGACCGCCTGCCGAGGCTGCGCGAGTTCTGGGACGGCGTCAGCCGAAGCAGCCCGTTCGATGAGTTTTTCCGGATGATGGTTCCAAGCAACATCTTTGCCAACATGGGCACGGTGATGCACGGCATTCCGGGGTTCTTCGAACCGAACCCAAGCGCCATGTTCGGGGTGAATCGCGAAGTTGGTGTGGAGAATGCATCCTACTACACCACCGATCCGCTCAAAAGGACTCTGAGCAACCTGATCGACTTCGATTATCTCAATCGGCGCCACACGCGGCTGACGGTCGGCGCGGTGAACGTCAACAACAGCGAACTCAAATATTTCGACAGCCGCGAGATGACGCTGTCGCCGGCGCACATCATGGCATCGGGCGCCTTGCCCCCGGCGTTTCCGGCGGTTTGCATCGACGGCGAGCCCTATTGGGACGGCGGCATCTATTCCAACACCCCCATTGAAGTCGTGCTCGATGCCCGGCCGCGGCGCGATGCGCTGATCTTTGCCGTCAACATGTGGCAGCCCCGCGCCACCGAGCCGAAATCGATCTGGCAGGTGATGGGGCGGCAAAAGGACCTTCAATACGCCAGCCGAGGCCGGAGCCACGTGGCCCGGCAGGAGCAACTGCATCGTCTTCGGCACGTCGTTCGCGAAATGGGAAAGCTGGTCCCCGAGGAGCGGCGCGAGGATCCGATGTTCAAGGAACTCGCGTCCTACGGCTGCCCTTCGGTCATGCACCTGGTTCGGCTGCTTTCACCGCGCCTCGATGGCGAGGATCACACCAAGGACATCGACTTCACCCGGGCAGGCATCCGCACGCGCTGGCAGGCAGGATACGACCATGGCGAGCGCGTGCTCTCGGAGAGGCCGTGGGAATGCGACGTCGACATGCTGCAAGGCATCGTCATCCACGAATCGCAAGAGTGATTTTTCAAGCGCGGCGACACCGAGGAAAGTGACGGAGAATACCAATGCAGATCATCACGCCGGGAAAACGACTGGTTCCGGAAGCCGTGCTCGCCAACAACGCCGCGCTGTTCCGCACGATACCGGAGACACCATCCCATGCGGATAGCTCGCTGCATCGCGTGGTCATCGTTGGTGGCGGTGCGGGTGGACTGGAACTGGCGACCCGCCTCGGCCGCAAGTTCGGCAAGCGGCGGCTTTCCGTCACGCTCGTCGACCGCAATCGCACCCATGTCTGGAAGCCGCTTCTGCACGAGGTCGCCTCAGGCGCACTGAGCGCATCCAACGATGCGGTGGAATACATCGCCCACGCCAGTCGCCACCACTATCGATACCGAATCGGCGAGGTCGTCGGCATCGACCGCGCCAGGCGCCAGGTCTTTGTCGCGCCAAGCTTCGATGACGATGGCAGGCAAATCATCCCGCCACGTGTGCTGGGCTACGACACGCTGGTGCTGGCCGTCGGTAGTGTCAGCAACGATTTCGGCACGCCAGGGGCGGCCCGCCACGCAATCGCGCTCGATTCGGCCGATCAGGCCGCCCGGTTCAACAACCGCATGATAGACGCCTGCCTGCGCGCCAATGCGCAATACGAGCAGCTGTCGCCAGGCCAGCTCCATTGCGTCATCGTTGGGGCGGGGGCCACCGGCGTCGAGCTGGCTGCCGAGCTGCACAAGTCGATGCGGGAAATTGCGTCGCACAACCTCGACAACATCGATTTCGAAAGACTGATCCGCATCACCATCGTCGAGGCGGGGCCGCCCATCTTGCCGGCTTTGCCTGAACACCTGGCACGCGCATCAGCGCGCTTGCTTGTCGATTTGGGCGTCCAGATACGGTGTGGGACCAAGGTCACCGAAGTGACGGAGGACGGCGCCAGGCTTGGCGAGAAGCTGTTTGTGCCGGCCGAACTCGTCGTCTGGTCCGCCGGCATCAAGGCGCCGGATTTCCTGAAAAAACTCGATGGCCTCGAGACTGATCACATCAACCGCCTGCTCGTGAATGCGACATTGCAAGCCAGAGGGGACGAGAACGTGTTTGCGATCGGCGACTGCGCGAGCTGTGTCTTGCCCGGCGAGGACAATCCCTTGCCACCGCGCGCCCAGACAGCCCATCAACAGGCTGATCACCTGGTCAAGGTGGTCGCCGCGCGTCTCGAGGGACGGGCCGCACCGACATTCCGTTACCGCGACTACGGATCCCTTGTTTCGCTTGCCGACTACGGCTCGTTCGGCAACCTGATTGGCGGACTTAGGATTGAAGGTCTGCTCGCCCGGCTGATGTATCGCTCGTTCTACAAGCTGCATCGCAAGGCTGTGCACGGGACCTTGAAGACCGCGCTGGACACGATCGCCGGGATCCTGGCGCGCCGCAACAAACCCCGAGTCAAATTACATTGAATCCCCGGAGGGCAAGACGGTGGAAAAATATGATGTGGTGATCCTCGGCGGGGGCAATGCGGGGATGGGTGTTACAGTGGCTACGCGCGCCGCCGGCCTGTCGGTGGCCATGATAGAGGCACGCGACCTCGGCGGCACTTGCCCCAATCGTGGCTGCACGCCGAAGAAGGTCCTCGTCGCGGCGGCCCACGCGCTCCATGAGATCGAACAGGCCGATCGGCACGGGATCACGGTCGATACGCCGAGGATCGACTGGCGAGCCCTGATCGACCGTGAAAAGGATATGATCAGGGACATTCCCTCCCGCCTGTCCGGATTGATGGCCGAGCGCGGCGTCGATGTCATCGTCGGCGAGGCCGTGTTCATGGGCAGCAATACCATCAGCGTCGCCGGTCGCGAGCTTGAAGCCAGGAACATCGTCATCGCAACCGGTTCGAAGCCGCGTTCACTGCCAATTCCAGGCGCCGAGCACCTGACCATTTCGGACGATGTCCTGAACGACCCGGTGCTGCCCCGCGCGGTGGTGTTCGTCGGCGGCGGCGTCATTGCCTTCGAACTGGGCCACGTTTATGCGCGCGCCGGCGTCGACGTGACGATCCTCGAAGCACTGCCGCATCTGCTCGGAGGTTTCGACGCCGATGCGGTTGCCCGGATCCGTGGCGCGAGCGAAGGCATAGGCATTCGTATCCGCACACTGGCCTGGGTCAAGAGGATCGATAAGGTCGACGGGCGGTCGCGCGTCACCTTTGTGGCGGATGGCGTCGAGTGCGCCGTGGATGCGGACAGGGTTGTGAATTGCGCCGGACGTGTCGCCAACGTCGAGGGGCTCGACCTCGGCGCCGGCGTCATCGCGCATCGCGAAGGCCGCATCGAGATCGATGATCATCTGCGCTCGCGTTCCAATCCTGACGTCTACGTCTGCGGCGATGCGGTGTGGAATTCTCCGCAGCTTTCGCCAGTAGCGACCTATGAGGGCGGCATCGTCGGCCGAAACATCGTCGATGGGCCGAGACACCGGCCGGACTATAGCCAGATACCGGCGTGTCTCTACACGGTCCCCGCCCTGGCCAGCGTCGGGCTGACCGAGGCCAAAGCGAAAGAGCAAGGCGTTGGCGTCAGGGTCCATGTGAACGACATGCAGGGCTGGCTATCCGCGAGGACCTATGCCGAGACCGTCGCGTGGTCGAAGGTCATTGTCGAGGAGACCGCGGACAGGATCGTCGGCGCCCACATGGTGGGCCATGCCGGCGAAGAGTTGATCCATCTTTTCGCGCTTGCCATGAAACACGGCATCACGGCATCGCAGCTATCGGACATGGTCTACGGCTTCCCTACTTTCGCCTCGGATGTCAGGAACATGATGTAACGAATTGAGCGGAGGCAGCGAACAGAATATGAACCTCGCTTGTGCTCGATGCACGCAGGACATCGAATCCATGCAAGAAAAGCATGGCCGTGGCCGATGGGTTTCGATGAAAGGCTGCATCAAGCTATGAATGAGCAGAAATGGCCGCCGACGACCAGACAATGACACTTGAACAGTCCGTGCAGGCTGCCGTCGAACTCGATGCGCCGTTGAATGAGCGGCTGGAGGTGGTCGCAAGGCTGTTCGCCGCCTCAACGGCGATTTTGCCGATGCGGTCGACCGCCTGGTGTCACGCCTGCAGGAGCAGGGGGCAGGGGCGATGGCGCCGGCGCCTGGCGATCTCATGCCAGCCTTCCTCCTGCCTGACGACAGCGGCAAACTGATCGGATTGGCGGACCTACTGAAGCAGGGGCCGGCAGTAATAATCTTCCAGCGGGGTCACTGGTGCCCTTATTGCCGCTTGAATGCGATCGGGATCGTAGAGGTCCAGGAGGAGATTGCCGCACTGGGTGGCCAAGTGGCGGTGATCATGCCCGAACGACGCAAATTTGCGAAGGCGATGAAGGCTACGGTAGGTGCCCAGTTTCCATTCCTGACCGACATGGACAATGGCTATGCGCTCTCACTCAACCTCGCTATCTGGGTCGGGGCTGAAATGGAACGGTTGATGGGAGTTGGTTATGATCTCCCTAGCTATCAGGGCAACAGCAGCTGGTTCCTGCCGATCCCGGCGACTTTCATCGTGGGCACGGACGGGCGGATTACAGAGCGCTTCGTCGATCCGGACTACCGCCGGCGAATGGACATCGACGACCTGATTATGGCGCTCAGGCGGGCTCGCTAACGCCAAATGGCGACCAGTCCGTCGATCGCAACAGGTTGAGCAGCGTCGTGGCGACTGGCGAACGATGCCGGCCGGCGACCGCGTATACGGCGACCACGCGCGAAATGTCGACATCCCGCAGCTTGAGTCTGCGGACACTCGACGACCGCGGCGCTGTCGTGGAGACGAAGCCCACACCGGCGTTGGCCTCCAGCAGCGCCAGTAGGTCGTGGTCAGTCTCGACCTCATGGGCGGCCTGAGCCGTGAACCCTTTGGCAGCGAGGCGACGCGACAGCTCCTCGCTTGTTTCCCAATCGATCCGGCTGAGCACCGGTTCTCCGGCAAGCTGATCGAGCGCAACGTCGGATTCGTTGCGACGGGCGAGCGGATGATCGGAATTCACCACCAGCTCGATCTCCTCCTGGAAGAGCGGCCAAGTGTCGAGCCGATCCCAAGCCGCCTCCAGCGGGCCGGCCACCGCCAGCTCGACGTCACCATTCTTGAGCGCATCGACGACAGCGGTCGGCGAACCGCGACTGATCTTGAGATGCACACCGGGATAAGCCCGAAAAAGCTCCGTAAACGGCGAAACCAGCAGCGCTATGTTCACGCTGTTGGAAATGGTGACATTAAGCGGTGCCACGTCGCTGCTTTGCACTGCTTTGGCGAGTGATTTGGCGGACGTGGCGGCATCATAACATTGCTGCAGCAAAGGCAGCATGCGCCGGCCCAGTTCGGTCAGGTGAGAATGCTGGCGCTCGCGCCGAAGGAGCTCTCCACCCAGCTCGTCCTCAAGTGTCTTGATGGCGCGCGTCAATGCCGGTTGCGTAACGTTGCACTCTTCCGCCGCCCTGGTGAAGTTCAACGTGCTGGACAGGGCCAGAAAATAGCGGACCTGCTGCATTTCCATGAACCTTCGCCCCCCTCAGCGAAATCCGATTCGTCAGCAATAGCTAATTTGCGCCTATGCTAACGCAACAAGGGGCCGAGGCAAAGGCAGGAGCACGTTTCCTCAGATGTTGGCCGATTTCGACTTACTGATTGAGATCATTTAGATGTTTGTCACAATGCTACAAAGTTCATTGCAAGCTATTGATTTCATTGACACGAATTAGAGTTCAATCCTCTCCCTTTGGATTAGCTGGGAGAAAGTTACATCGGCACCGACATGGCTCCGCCACTTGCTATCTGTAAGCCAGCTTTTCTGGAAAGCTGATTGATCGGACAAGGGATACACAAATCCAGAAACGGTCCCTACATTGCCCCGTTGTTAACGAGTTGTCCGTTAGAAAATCTAAAGTGTATCCGCACAAATCAATTAAAACTGAATATATCCATATCATAAATCAGAAGTTTTCTTGTTTGAACAGTCGTTGAGATTGGCGACCAGCTTTAAGCTACCTGCTTCTGCCGACTTGTGAGCCATCATCACGAAGACGAATATCCTTATTGGCGTTTATCGCTTTGGTCCTTTTTCCCCTGAGGGCCGATCGCTCAAGAGGAGATCTCGAGATGGACGGGTATGACGAATCGATGTTCGACGACCTTGCCTTTGATGAAGCGGAAGGCCCCGCCGACAGCTATGACGAATTCGACGAAATGGACGAAGGCGATGGCTTCGAAGCCGCCGACGAAGGCGACGAGTTCGACGAAGGCGACGAATTCGAGGCCTCGGGCTTCGACGAGATGGACGCCGGCGATGAATTCGATGCTGGCGACGAGTTCGACGAAGGCGACAGCTTCGACGAAGGCGATGAATCTGACGACGACGCTTGGGACCAGGCCATGAGCTATGCGCTTGCGGCAGAGGACAGCGACGAATTCTTCCGCCGCATTGCCCGCGGCATTCGCGGCGTCGTTCGCACCGTCCGGCGTGCCGCTCCCACCATCGGTCGCATCGCACGCGCAGTCGCGCCCGTCGCCAGTCTCATTCCCGGTGTCGGCACCGCTATCGGCGGTGTCGCCAATGTCGTTGGCCAGTTGATGGCGGACGAGGCTTCCGAAGACGAGGCGCTCGACGCTTTCGCGGAGCTCGCGGTCCGCAACCGCGCCGCCATTCCCCTGGTCGCAGGACTTGCCACGAGACGGGTGCTTGGCCCGGCAGCCGCGCGTATGCCGGCAGCCGCGCGCGTTCAGGCGGTTCGCACCGTGCGGCGCGCCGCCACCCAGCTTGTGAACCGTGGCGGGCCGACCGCGATCCGCGCGCTCCCTCGCATAGCCAACAGCGTTCGCCGCACCGCCGTCACCCGCCGCACACCGGCCTCCGTCCGGCCGCTGGTGCTGGCGCGCACCGCGCGTCGTGTCGCGGCCCGTGGACATGGCCTTCGCCGGCAACTCACTCTGCCCTTACAGAGAGGGCGCCAGATCGTGCGCCGCACTGCGGCGGCTGTTCGCGCCGGCATGGCCCCCGCACGCAACCTGGCGCGTGTTGCCGGGCGTGCCTTAGGCGCTGGCCGAGCCTTGGGCGGTTGGCCGGGCGGTCCAGGTGGATATGGCCAAGGGCACAGACGACGTATTGTGATCCGTGGTCCGGTCAGCATCACCATCCGGCCCAACTAACAGCCGTTGCAAGAAGAAGGATCGCGGCGATGCGCACGGGTTCTTCGACCAGGCGATTCCTGGATACCAAGCTGCGGGCCCTGAAGGCCCGCGCCCAGCGCCTGAACCGTTTGACGCCCCGGCGCATCGGCCTTCGTCCCGAAGACCTGCCTTACGCGCCGTCCCGGGCTCACTTCCACGCCGCCAACAAGCGGCTGGCCGCCATCGGCAACGCCATAAACAGGCGGATCGTCGAGATCGAGCGCGGCTGGCCGCCGGCGACGGCGCAACATGCCCTTACCCAGATGGCTATGCTCGACCATAGCGTCGACCGGCTGCGCAGGACTTTCGGCATGTTCTTCGAAGTCATGTCGCAGCGCGGATCGGCATTCGCGCCGGCGCTTGCCGCGCACGACGAGATCGCGCTCGATTGCTATGCGGTCGTCCGCGCGGCCTTGCCTGGCGTGTTCAGCGGCCCACTACTTAAGCCGCTGACCTATTTGGAACATGGTTATTCTCCAGCCACGCAGCGCCGCGGCGTGGCACTTGCCCGCCTGCTCGGCGACAGCAATCCGTTCCCGGTTATCCGGGTGCCGTGGGATCGCGACAATCCCTGGCAGTCGGTTTTCCTTCATGAAGTTGCTCACAATCTGCAGGCGGATATGGGGCTCTGGCAGGAGAACGCGCAAGCGGTCGCCAACCGGCTGGCTTCGATGCGCTTCGATCCGCTGGTTGTGACCATCCTGCGCCGCTGGCACAAGGAGATCTTCGCCGACCTCGCCGCCCTGCTTCTCGGCGGGACGGCGTCGGTCTGGGGGATGATGGAGTTTCTCGCCCATCCCGGCGCGCGCGCTCTGACCTATCGTCCCGGCGGGGCGCACCCGACCGGCTGGATCCGCGTCCTCATCCTGACGCAGATGCTGCGCCGCATGGGTTTCTCCGACGAGGCAAGGCGCGCCGAACGGGTCTGGCGCAGCCTCTACAATCCGGCCCGAGGCCACCGGCTGCCGCCGGTGCTGCTGGCATCGGTGCCGCGCGTCATACCGGCCGTGGTTGACGAGATCGCCTACCAGCCGCGACGGGGGTTGGGCCAGCATGCGCTGGCCGACGCCATCCCTTTCAGCCGGGCCGACGAGGCGCGCATCCGCCAAGGCGGAATCCTGATTGCGGCGGGACGGATGCCCGATCTGCCGCCCCGCTTTCTCGTGTCGGCCAGCCGTTTCGCGCTGGAGGCCGGCGCAGAGCCGGACGCCATTGCCGCGCTCGTCTTTAGAAACCTGGCCCAGCGTCAGGCAAACCGACGGCCCACTGCGCAACCGTCCCCAGCCGCACTCGTTGCATGAGGAACTGAATCATGGTCGACGCAATCCCAACCGCCGCCAACTCGGTCTCGAAATTCCGCTCTCCGGCTACTGTCGCTGTGGACAATCTGCTGCGCAAGACGCTGCGCGTGAGCGATCCCCGCGATCCCAACCAGATCGCCAATGCCCTGTTGAACTTCTACCCGGAGGAGGCGGACCGGGACCGTCGCGAGCGCGCCGGCCTGCCCTATTCGAGCGTGCCCGACTATGTGCCCGCGGCCCAGAACACCGGCCCGTCCTCGGTCGAGCTGGCGCAGGCGCAGGACGACCTCGAGCGCGACCTGCAGACGCTTTCGACCTCTTCGCCACTGAAGGATATCCGCGTCGAGATGATCGGCTGGGGCCGCGCCATCAGGCAGATCGCCAATGACGGGCTGGCCGCCGCCCGGCTCGCCCTTGATTCGGTCAATCACGACCGTGCCATGTCGGCGCGCCGTCAGCTCGGCGAATATTCGCGGCTTGCGCGCTATGTCGGCACGTTGACCGACGGCAGCGCCATCCTGTTCCGACGCTTTGCTCAGAGCTGCGATGTCCTGGCTGCCCTCATTCTCGTCGCCATCGGTGAAGGCTTGGCTTCGAACGGCATCACGCGCAGCACCTCGATCGTGCGCTCGGCGGCCGGCGAGCTGCAGGCGCGCCGCAACGCCGTCATCATGGCGCTGCGCACCTTGACCGGCTCGGTCGAAACCTCTCTCGGCCAGGAGGACTGGCCGCGCGGAATCGAATCCTACCGTAACCTCGTGCAGCAGTTGGAGGCCGGCGGCCAGGCGGATCTGCGCGCCCTGCTGGAGGAAAGCGCGCTGTCGCAGGCGATGGACGACTTGGTCGACCTCTCGACCGGGGCGAGCGTCGAAGGGCTGCGTGAACTATCCACCGCGTCCGCATTATTAGTTCACCGCTTCCAGCGCCTGATCCAGTTCGGGCAGAGCTCAGAGGTTCCGATCCATTTGCCGATCACCTTGAGGTCGCCGGAATCGCCGCCGCTAGTGACGTTCGTGTCGAGCCTGCAGCTGTTTGTCGATGCCTTCGTCTCGCGAGGCAGCTCGCGGCTGCTTTATGTCGCGCGACCGCCGATCATCGTCTACGGCCTCTATGGCGCAGGCGGCCCTGACACGGGCGCCGTCCGGCTGATGAACCTGACTATCGCGCGCGGCGTGCTATTAGAGCAGGTCGACTGCTTCGCCGGCTGCGGCTGCGACGACGACAATGTCAAGTGTCAGGTCCTGCTGGACTACATACTGTTCCTGGTGGATAGGGCGATCGATCTCTATGCAGTTGGCACCGATCCGGACGGTCGCGGCGACCAGGAAAGGCGGGCCACGGCCGTCGGCCTTGCCATCGACGCGGTGCTGAATCTGATCTACCCGGCCAAGGGAGTTCCCGTGCTTTCGTGCGATTTCAGCCCTAAGCTGAAGGACAAGCTCCACGAACTCGCCCATGACTTGCTCAGGCCGTTTGGCGGCCTGAATCCAGGGGCCTGGCACGCAGATCTGAAAGTGCTCATGGTCCGCGAGCTGCGCATCGCCTACCAGGCGGAAGACCAGACCGAGCGCCTCGTGCGTTCCCTGACGCCGCAAAGCGATCTGGATGTCTTCAGCTTCCAAGACAACCGATCACTAATCCGCTGGATGATCCGCTCAGTCCTCCACAACTCGCTGGGTTCCAGTGCCAGCCTGCCGAATCCGGTCCAGATGCCATCACCGATCGCAAGCTCGATGGCGAGTATGGGACAGAACCGTCCCGATTATTGGTCGGCCTGAGCCCGGTCGGAAAGGAGCAGAACAATGGCTGCGAAAATCGCTTTCCCTTATGATCCAGTCAACAAATTCCATGCCGGGATAAAGGCACGCTTCGAGGCGGCAGCCGAAACGCCGCAATCGATCGACCGGCTGACAGACGTGGTCGACACCGGCAGCATGGGAAACCAGGCGGCTGTCGGCAAGGTCGCCGACGCGATCGACCGCCTTCATGACGACGGGCCGGGAAAGCCGGGCTTCGACCGGCTGGCCATGGGGGTCGAAGCCGTGGCGGCCGGTCTAGCCAATCAGCCGAGCGCCGATATGCTCGACAAAAAGCTGACCGCGATCGGCGATGCCCTCAACGAGCTGCACGGGACCGTGCAGTCGCTCGGCCTACGCGACAAGGACAATGTCACTGCCCTCTACGCTGCCGCGGTCGACACTAGCGGTGACATCGTTGGCCGCACCAGTGCGGGGCAATGGCTCAATCTGGCGAAATTCAACTCTCTGCAAGACATTGTGAAGTTCAACAGTCGCAAGCCGCTGGAAGTCCGGCGCCAGGATTTCATCGATCAGGTGCGTGCTGTCGATCCTGTGCCGTCAGGCCTCCCGGCTGTCGTCACGGACGGCGAGCTGGCGCGCTTCTTCGAGCTGGCACCGGCTGTCCTCAAAGCGATCAACGACAGCCAAGTTGCCTCGTCCACACCGTCAAGCGCCCAACCACCGCCAACCCCAACAGCCTGAGCGCATGAGCCGCCAATTCGAGCAAGATGAGGTCTGATTATGGCTAGTGAATCCAACCAGGTCATCCAGCGGCTGTTCCAGCGCTTCTTCAGGGACGAGCTGTCCGGATTGTCGCCCGCCGACCGCGCCGCTTTCGAGAGCGAATTCGAGGATCGCTACGGCGATTTGCTCGCACGCTCGTCGAGCACCACGACTACCAGCTTCGCCGATCTGGTCGGTTTCGGTGACGGGCCCATCAAGCCGTTCGATTCGCTACAGATGCCGTTGCTGCGCAACGACTTCGACGAATCGATCATCCCGCCGCAGCTGCAGGCGTCGGCCGAACTCTATTACATCTATCAGATGGACCGCATGAAGCTGTTCCAGGTGGTTGATGTGCTGCGGCGGCTGTTCCAGAACGGCCAGATCCGCATTCAGCGCGGCCCCGGCGCGCGCGGGCTCTACATCCTCGAGAAGTGGCGGCCGATCCGCTACAAGCGCCGCGACCGGCTGATCGCTTATCGCCGCGTTTTCAACTACGGCCGCGCCCCCGTGCCGGCAGGAGCCATCGTCAACCGCAGCTTCCACTTCATGCTGGTCGCCTTCATGAACGCGATGTCGCAGTATTTCCAGGACTTGACCATCGGCCAGGTCATTCGCGGCTCGGCCTCGATCAACGATCGACCGTTCGCCGCGCTAGCCACGGTGCAGCGCGTCGGCACCGACCTACGCTACCATCTCGACCGCTCGAGCTACGGCAACATCTTGGCCCTGACCCGGGAAACCGGACAGTATGTGCAGCAGATCTTCGAACTGTTCGACGCGCCAGACATCAAAAAGTCCTTCGACGCCAATACCAAATGGGACGTTATCGAGGCCGTCGCTAACCGGCACCTCGGCGGCGCCGCCGAAATGTCGCAGCGCGCCAAGATGGCGGACGCGGGACGCCGGGTCCTGCAGTATATCGCCGAGAACGATTTCCGCACGACGATCACGCCAGCCGAATTCGATGCCGACGCCAAGAAGATGGGCTCCCAGGCCGATGCCTGGCTGGCAGCTTACCGCTTGACGCGCGAAGGGCGGCGTTTCCCGGGTCTCGATGGCGACCGGGTGCATTGGTCGTATGGGCTCAACCGAAACACCGCCTCACGCATCGCAGCCTGAACCGTTCGCCGGGATGAAGAGTGTCAGCGATGGACCACCATCTTTCTCTTCCCGGGCGCTTCGCGCCCAAGCCGCCGAACATCGTCATCGACGCGCCGCTGGCGCTGTCGCCGATGGGGTTGCTGATGACCGTGGTGCTTTCCCAGTCCGCGCGGGTGTGGCTGCCGCGCGGCTTCTACACCTTGCTCGATAATGACGAATATTATCGCCACCGGCCGGACCAGATGGGCGGCTCTTGGCTCAGTCCGGAAACGAGAGATGCCTGCCTCAATGAGCTGGCGCTGGAGCTCGAACCATGGCGGCGTGCTTGGCAGAACGGCCGGCTGTCGTCGCGGGTGCATTGGATCGGCGACGCGCAATATGAAAGCGCGCTGCCCGAACGCGAGGAAACGGCGCTGTTGCCGCGCTTCGAAGGCTGCTGCGCGGCACTCGAATCCAGGCTCGGCGACCAGCTCGGCACCGCTGCTCCGCTGGATGAGTGCGCCCGCGACGTGATTGCGCTCTCGGCAGCCCTGCAACCGGACAGCGCCTACATACTGACCATGGCCGGCACGGCGGGCAGTGGCAGGCCGCCGCTCTGCGACTATCTCGAGAGGCTGGAATTTCCCGCAAAGCACCACCCCGGCGCCTTTCCAGGCTGGTCCAGCCCGGCATTCTGGCCGGCGCTGGCTCCGCTTGCCGCCAGTGGCCGCAGCGCCGCAATCGTGCAGATCGTGGCGCCGGTCATACTGGCGCTGCCCGACGGCTGGACCGAAACCGACTGGGCGCTGGAAGACCCGGCCGGCCAAGACGACGAGACGCGTGATGATCCGTGGCGTAATGCCTGCGCGCTTTGGCATGAGCTGGCGGCAGCGGAGGCCGCAGCGTGAGCCCGCCCCGCCTCAATCCAACGCACGGCCTGCGCACCAATGCGCGCGACCTGGTGATGATCAGCGTCGCCGGCCAGGTCGCCTCACCGACCGAGAGGGGAACACCCTGGCGCATCGGATATGATGGCAGGCCGCGCTCGCTGCCAGGAACCGGTGGCATCGTGCTCAACCACCGCGTCGGCGACCCTTGCGTTGGCCTCGCCGGAGACCATGTCGAGCCGGCGGTGTCGATCCGCAACGAGGCGCGCGCCGCCGGCGGCAGCCCGGACGCAGCCAACCAAGCGCTGCAAAGCTATTCCTGTGTCGGCAATCATGCAATCGTCACTACCGGTCGCGCAGCCGGCGCGCGTGGCGTGGTGACCGGCAAGCATGGCGGCGTCGACACGGTGCTGATCGATTTTCCTGTTCCGGCGATGCGGCAGATGGCGATCGGCGACCGTGTCCAAGTCTGGGCCTACGGGCTTGGTCTGCGCCTGACCGACTATCCCGACGTGGCAATCTGGAACTGCTCGCCGCGCCTCCTGGCGCGCTGGCGGCCGGTTGAGCGCAACGGCCGCATCCACGTCAAGGTGACGCACCGTATTCCGGCCCGTGTCATGGGCTCAGGCCTTGGCCGCAACAATGTGCTTCGCGGCGATTACGACATCCAGATGTCGGATCCGGGCATGGTGCGGCGCTACAGGCTCGGCTCGCTGCGTTTCGGCGACATTGTCGGCATCATGGACGCTGACAACCGCTACGGCCGGTCGCGGCTGGAGGGGCATGTGTCGGTGGGGGTCATTGTCCACAGCGACAGCACCGTCGCCGGCCATGGTCCGGGCGTCGTTTCGCTGCTTTCGGCGCCGGCCTCGCGGCTGCAACTCGAAGTGTCGCCGGACGCCAATATCGCCCGCTATCTCGACATCCGCCCGCCGCAGCCGGCGCGGCCGTCGTTTCCGCTGCCGACAGTCCAGCAGAGGGAACGGACGGTGGCGCGGCTGCGCGAACGGGCGATGGCATCGAGCGCCAGGGCTGAAACCGGCTTTGGCTGACCGCGCCCGGAACAGGCGAAGAAGCATAGGAAGAAGCACAGGGAAGGGAGCCGGCATGTCCTATCTTGACGAACAACTCGATGCGCTGGTCGAGGAGGCCACCCAGGCGGTCGGTCATCCCAGGCCTTGCGGCTGTGCGCGCTGCCGGCAGCGGCAGCCGTTCCGCGCCGTCGAAGTCAGGCGCCGGCATTTCCCCAGCTGCGGCTGTGGGGGCTGCAGCGGCGGTGCATCTTTCGACGAGGCAGCGGTGCGGCGGGCCCGGCCGGCACGCCGCCAGACATCAGCCCGGGCGGCTGGACGGCAACTACCCGGCTGGCGCGGCTGGACGCGGCCGGTCTCGCTGGCTGCCATCGACGCGGCGCGGGCTGCCGTAGGCCGCGGTGACCCCGTCGATTCGCTGCTGCGGCCCTTCCTGGCGACCGGGCCACAGGTCTATCGCATCACCCGCGCCGGAATCGACCGAAACCGCCCGCTGAGCATCGGCATGACCAAGGCCAACAGCTCGATCGCGCAGCGGATCATCGAGCATTACCGGCAGCCGAGCCGCGCCGATCCCAAGGTCAACGCCGCGATCCGCAACTTGCAGCCGGGTCAGGTTCTGGTCCAAGCCGCCCGCCTGACCCGCCAGGGCATGCATCCGCGGCGAGCGAGAAACTATGAGGGCTGGCTGCAGGACCGGGAGCGGCCGCTGCTCTATGACCCCAACAGCACAACATTCGATGAAACCGGCCTGATCCGCTGAACCAAGGGAGGTCCCGATGCACGGGCAGATCGCATCTCGTTCAAGGTCCGTATGGGCCAATCTCGACGCAATCGTCCTCGAGGAGGTCAGGGCCCTCCGCCCGCCGGCACCGCACGCCGCTGAGGCACCGGCGGCCGAGGCAGAGGCACCGTTCCGCTCTGATGAGGAATTCATGCACCGGGCGACGGCCTATCTTGGCGGCCGCGGCGAGGAGGCGTTTCGGCTGATGGAGCGTCTGCGCGACATGCTCGGCCTCGATGAAGCCTGGGAAGCGTCTGCCCACCCAACCGATGAAGGCCAGGCCAGCGCGGCCGAGGTCGCCAAGGACAAGCCCTCAGGAAACGACCCCCCGGAGGTCGAACCAGGGCCAGAAAAATGACACTGTTCGGCGAGCTCCCTTTCGCGCTCGACCGTCTGGCCGATGAGGCGGACTATGCGGTGGTAGGGCCGACCGACGGCCGCGCCAGGGTTGCGCATACAAACCGCTTCCCGCACAGCGCCGTCTGCCACATCGAACGTGATTTCGGCGACGGCAGGCTGACAGGCTGCACTGCCTTCCTGATTTCGCCAACGCGTCTGCTCACCGCGGCACATTGCATAACCAGTCCCATCCGGCAGCGCCTCGGCCTTCCCAATCTTGCGGTGCGCATCCGTGTCACGCCCGGCCGCGCGTCCCGCGAGGCCCGGCCTTTTGGCTGGCAATGGGCGAAGCAATGGCGCGTCAACCCGCCCTACCGCCGCCGCCCGTCGGCCCTGCACGATGTCGGGTTGATCGAGTTGGAGCGGCCGTTTTCGCCGTCGCCCGGCTTCTTCCGGCTGTGGTCGCCGTCCCGCCAGGATATTGAAAGGCTTCGCGCTTCCCGCTTGCTCCACATTTCCGGCTATCCGGCCGACAAGCCGGAGGGCACGCAATGGGAACATTCCGAGCGCCTCGACCGGATCACCACGCGGCAGCTCTTCTACAGCGTCGACACCTGCCCGGGCCATAGCGGCGCGCCTGTCTGGATTCATCGCCAGCTGGGCGGCGCGCCCTTCGTCCTCGCGGTTCACACGGCCGGCCCGCGGCCCCATTCGGGAGGGGCCTGGGGTTGCCGACCTGGTGTGCCGCTTGCTCCCGCCGGATTGTTCAACCGTGGCGTCAGGATCACACCGGACCTTCTACGCTCGATCCTTGCCGGTTTCGGGCTAGGAAAGTGACGAGCTCGATTTGACTTTTTGGAGTGCTAATATTCCGGGAGGTGATATAGTTCATGATAAGGGCATCAGTGCAGCATTAAATAGTGGTCGCGCCGGGGGTTTCGGCGGTGCGATGATATTATTGGGGCACCCGGGGGGTGCGTTGTAGTGATTTTCCTGCCAACCAAGGCGTTCGGCCATGTCTATGCGTGCCGAGAATTTGCGGAAGCTCGCCGATGTCGCTGACGAAAATCCTTCGTCTCAGTCTAGTGAGGCGAGAGACACGTCCAGCTTCATTGTGAACGGCCATTCATTGATCGCAATCCGCGATTTGGACAATGACGGGCGCGGCGGCTCGAGTGCAAATGCACATTTCCGCCTGCCTGTAGGCCACATGATGTGTGCCGGGACGCGCTATCTGATCTACGATACGGACGGTGGACCTGCCGGTTCCGGCGGCCTGCCGGGTTCGCCAGCTGAGATCTTGACGCGGCGCGAACTCCAGATTGCTTTCTTGATCTCGGACGGCAAGTTGGACAAGGAGATAGCCAGGCAACTCGGCATCAGCGGCTACACCGTGCGCGAGCACATAAGGCGGATCTTCGCAAAACTGAATATCGGGCGGCGTTCGGCAATTGCCTCTTGCGTCCTAGGTGGTCGTCCCGATTATCGCCAAGACTATGGCCTATAAGGCTCCAACGACGTAGTCCAACTGCGTGATTGGCGGGCGGCGTGATTCTGTCGGGCCATGGCGGAGCCACCCGATTCTCGAACGCCGACCCCTGCGGACCTGCTCGACATGATCCTGCAGTTGCGGGCGGAGGTCGCCGGGCTTCGCGCCGAGAATGCGGCTCTGAAGGATGAGATCCGGCGTCTGAAAGGTCTACCGCCGCGCCCGACGCTGAAGCCGAGCGGGATGGAGCAGTCGTCCAAGCGGAGCTCACCTGCGGCAACGGGTCCGAAGCGGCGTGGCTCGAGCCGGGCGATCGTCACCGAAGAGCGCCGTCTTTGTTATGAGCCGCCACCGGGCTCGCGGTTTGTGGGGCGGACAAGCTTCGTGGTGCAGGATCTGACGATCGGGGTGCGGGTGGTCCGCTATCATCGGGACCGCTGGCGTTTGCCGGATGGCCGGATCGTCGTCGCTCCGCTGCCGGACGGGGTCGACGGGCACTTCGGTTTGGAGCTTCGGCGTCTGGTGCTGTCGCTTTATCACCAGGGTCAATCGACCGTGGGGCGGATCGTCGCGTTGCTGCGCGACTTCGGCGTGTCGATCTCCAAGCGTCAGGTCGTGCGGATCCTGACCAGCAAGATCGACGCCTTCGTCGCCGAAGCGAAGCAGGTTCTGAAGGCCGGGCTCGCTTCGGCCGGTTGGGTCAGCGTCGACGACACCGGGGCCCGCCATGGCGCGGTCAATGGCGTGTGCACGCAAATCGGCAATGACCGGTTCGCCGTGTTCACGACCACCAAGTCGAAGAGCCGGCTGAACTTCCTGCAGCTCCTGCACGGCGGGTCGGCCCGGTGGGTCCTGAACGCCGCCTCACGCGCCTACATGCTGGAGCGCGGGCTGCCGGTGATCACGACGAATCTTCTGCATGCTGGGCGCGAGCCGTCCGGGTTCGAGGACGCGGCGTCATGGGACGCCCATCTACTCGCCCATGGCCTGGAGCCCAAGGATGGCCCTCTGGACCCGTTCCGCATCGCCAGTGAAGGCGCGTTGTGGGGCGGTCTGACCGAGGCAAAGGCCCTCGACGGCACCGTCATCCTCAGTGATGGGGCGGGCCAGTTCGCAATCGGCGAGCACGCGCGGTGCTGGGTCCATATGGAGCGGCAGATCCATGCCCTCGATAGCTTCACCGAACCGCAGCGCCGCGCCAAGGCCCTGATCCAGAGCCGGATCTGGTGGCTCTACAACGACATCAAGGCGTGGTGTCTGAGCCCCACGCCCCGAAGAGCCAGGGAACTGGCCCGGCGGTTCGACCGGATCGTCGGCATGAAGACCAGGTTCGTGACCCTCGACCGTCTACTCGCGCGCATCCGGACCGACCGCCAAAGCTTCCTGAAGATCCTCCAACGCCCGGACATTCCGCTCCACACCAACGGCTCAGAGAACGATATCCGCAGCGTGGTGACCCGGCGCAAGATCAGCGGCGGAACCCACAGCGACCAGGGCCGTGCCGCCCGCGACACCATGCTCAGCATGATGAAAACCTGCAACAAGCTCGGTGTCAGCTTCTGGGATTATCTCGGCGACCGCCTCGGCATCCCTGGCAGCAAGATCCTGCCGCTTCCCGTTCTCCTCGCCGGTCGCTGACCCAACAGCAGATCGACGCGCCAACGCCACCGGTTTTGCCCCGGTTACCAAAATAGTGCATAAGTCATTGAAATCATTGAATTCGATCAGAGTTCAATCCTCTCTCGCAGCACCAGTTACCAAGGCTTTCTAGAAGGGCTTCGATGCCGCGCTGTGCCCAGCTGCGCAGGGTTGCGCGCCCCGGTTGTGGCACAAATCCGGCTCAGTATGTCCGCTAGGTTTCTGCCGCTGAAGAAGCGAGCGCGCAGGGATGCCCAAAGGGGGCCGGATCGACTGCTGTCGGGGCCGTGTCTCTGTTTTAAGTTCGGCCACCGGGTGGCGAAGGTTTTGCCAATCGCGCGTTTGAAGCCTATGCTTCGATATCGGCCGCCAGTGCTTCGGATGCAGCCGACAGTGAGAGGGTACGTGCTCTTGCCCGTCCGGGAGAGAGCAGTGCCC
This sequence comes from Mesorhizobium sp. WSM4840, assembly GCF_055811755.1. Taxonomy (NCBI): domain Bacteria; kingdom Pseudomonadati; phylum Pseudomonadota; class Alphaproteobacteria; order Hyphomicrobiales; family Phyllobacteriaceae; genus Mesorhizobium; species Mesorhizobium sp. WSM4840. The sequence continues at coordinate 126,760 of NZ_JBVVQD010000016.1, read as the reverse complement.
CAGTCCCTTCCTCGCAATCATATATTGAAAGCCCTCTCCCCGGGGGATTTCGCGCTGTTACGGCCGTCAATGCATCGTGTCCAACTGAACGTCAAAGCCCAACTGGAGGTCCCGTATCAGCCAATCGAGCATGTGTATTTTCCAGAGGCGGGTATCGCTTCGGTGGTCGCCACCATGACTGGAGGGCGGCAAAGTGAAGTCGGGATCGTTGGCTATGATGGTATGACAGGCGTTGCCGTCATTCTCGGCCAAGACAGCTCTCCCAATGAGACCTATATCCAAGTCGCAGGCAATGGCTGGTGCCTGCCGGTTGAAAATCTTCGTCCTGTGATTGCAGAGAGCCAGTCCCTTCGCACGTCACTGCTTCGCTATGCCCACGCCTTCCTTGTCCAGTCCTCCCGGACGGCACTGGTCAACGGCCATTCCAAAATCGAGGAACGGCTGGCCCGCTGGTTGCTGATGGTCCACGACCGGACCGAAGGAAATAAGATCTACCTGACGCATGAATTTCTGGCGACCATGCTCGGCGCTCGGCGCCCCGGGGTCACCACCGCCCTCCAAATGCTTGAATATCGGGGGCTGGTTCACGCCAGGCGCGGCGAGATCACAATCGTCGACCGTGCCGGAATGATAAAGCTCACATATGGTGCCTACGGCGAGGAGGAGCAACGTCACTTCGGCTAATGCTTGTCGCGCAAAAGTGTGCAGCGGTTTTGCGATAACGACATGCATAAAAACAACAACCTAAAGCGCGTCGCATGAGGCCGGTCAAACGCGACGCGCTTTCGCCTCCGCCTGATTGTCCGATATCAGACATAAGCTTGAAGGCCGCCGCATGTTAGACGAAAGTCGTATTGGTTGGCAGGGAGGAACTGTTGATGAGCAACACTTTTCACACAGTCACGGTTGAAGGGGCGGCGGAGGCCTATGTCCTTTCCAGAGGCAAGGCTCGGTATCTCTCGATCGCACAGGCGATCCGCGCCATTCGAACACTCATGCCGGCTTGCAAGGCCACTAACCACGAGTTGGAGGAGATGCTGGCGGCAGCATGCGTGGTTCACGGCGTGCCCGTCGCCTTCGACGCCAAAACAGCCGACGGTCTAGAACCACGGCTCCATTCGTAGGCCGGAAATGTCCGCGCCGATGCAGAAGCCAAATTCATTGGATGTTCGGCAAGCGATTGTCCGCTACCTCATCGATAATGTCGACAAGCCGAGCGTTTCGATATTCGAAGTGACCAGCGCCGTGAGGAAGATGTTTCCACTTTGCGAACTCACGGATTGGCAAATTGGCGATCTCATTGCGCGAAGCGCCATCGACGCGGGATTTGCGATCGATTTCGATGCGGCCCCCTAGACGCCTGTAGCAGCAGTGTGGCGTTACGGTTCGCGCAGTCGCCTCGGTCTCTCACGGCGGAACTAGGCTGGTAGCGCACATCGTTCGGGACGATGGGCCGCAAGTTCAATCCTGCCATTCCCGATCAGCGAAATTAGAGGCTTAGTAATCCCGCATTCGTTTAACCTGACGCAACCGGTGGGGCGGCTGCGGGCGCATGGCATGAGGCCGCCCGCGAACGCGCCCGCTCACGGCTTAGTTTCTTCCTGAGGAGGCGCGTTTGGAACCGGACAATCAGGGTGGGGCCATTTTTCACACGGAGAGGGCTTGTCGCTAGCGTCGCCATAACGTTCCACGAGTTTTGCGAAACCGTAGGCGAAGGCGGCAAGAAGCGCCAGGATAACCACTATTCGAGCGGCCATACGGGATTGTAGCAGGATCTCGCTTAGGATTGACCCCAGCACCAGTTCGCGCTCTGCAGCCTGCCCGTCACTTTTTGCGAAACTTGTTTGTCCCAAGCATAGTGGTAGGCGGCGGCCATGATGCAGGGCAGCCCGATACCGATCAACAAAAGAAACCGACCCCACCAATCAATGGAACCAAGAATTGCTCCGCACCGTTCAGGGAGTAAGCAACCCGTGGCGGCAGCAATCAAGCACCGCAGCTGAAGGTTGCTCGGAGGCTAATATGGGAAAGCAACTTACATCGGCTGCGGCAGGCATCCTTCTGCTCGTTGGTGTCAGCGCCGCCGCCGCTCAGGACGTCATTATTCAACCCGAGCAGGACATTGTGATCCGCGAATACGTGAAAAAGAAACCGGTGGCATCACTCAGCCTTCCCGGCGTGGAGCTCAACATCGGCACAGCTTTGCCCGAAACAGTCGAGCTTTACGAGGTGCCGGACGTTCAGTACCGCTACGTGGTCGTTGAAGGCCGAACCGTCCTGGTCGATCCAGGTACCCGCAAGATTGTGAAGGTCTACGACTGACGTGACCCCTCACGCTGAAGCCCGTCATGCCGAGAGGTGCGGCGGGCTGGCGCCTTCTCAAGCGCGGCTTGGATTTCTTCTGTGATGGGGCTTTCCGGCCTCACGCTCGACCCCAAGCAGATCATACAGCGTGGCGATCAGGCTCTTGTATTCCTCAATGATATCGACAGAGAAACGCGCGAGTTGAACGGCATCGCCCCAATCGTGTGACGCTTCCCAGGCGATCATGTCGCGGCAAACCTCAATCTGTTGGTCGCGGATTGCTATCGGCATTGGTTGGACGCAAGCGCCATGCTCCCGATCAAGGGCCGTCGTCTACACGCTCGGCTATGGCGAATGCCTGTAAGTTTTTGACCTTTCCATGGTCCTGGTCGGCGTTGGCGATAATCGAAAAGAACGCGGCTCGGGCGATGTCCTTCTTTGACGCGTGCGGGTGCTCTTTCCTTGCCGCCTTCAGCAGTTGTTTCGGCGTCATATCCGGCGTCACGATCCGCATCAGAGTATCGCTGATCGCCTGCAATTCGGCTGCATCCATTGCGACAACGCTCCTTCTTTGGCTCCCCACTGCCAAGTCTAGCAGAGCGCCTTTATGAGCTGAAACTAAACTTCACGCTACATGGAAGCCTCGCCGGCGCGTTCCGGCTGGCCGGCTGTCTCATACGGGCGAAAGCAGCCCTTCGCCAGAAGGGCGTTAACCAGCCAGGCCGGGCAGTGCCGCTCCGCAATGGGGCGGAGAGACAGAGAGAAGAAGCCGCGCCGAGAGTTTCAGTCTTCCTTCAAATCTTCGGCTTCGTCTTTGAGCTTGGTCCAGTCGGCACCATGTTTACGCAACAAAGCGCGCGCCTGTTTCGGCGAGACGTCGGTAATTTCAGTCAGGTGCTCTACCTCCAGCTCTTGCCCCTGCACCACGCGGCTCGCCTCCTTCTTTTCCTTCTTTTCCTTCTTTTCTTTGGTAGCCATCTCTGTGTCCTTCTCCTGCATCATCGGATGAACGAGGACTGAGAAGTGTGGTTCCGGCTCGCGCATTGTCGTTCGCCGGCTTGAGGTCCGGCCGCAGTTGGTCGAGGCGGGCGGTTGTTTGTGACAGTTTTATGACCCATCATGCGGTGGGGTCCCTCCGATTACCGTGAAGCGACCCTGCGCGAGGCCATCATGCAGGAAACGGAACTGAAGCTCGAGCTTTCGCGGTCGGGTGCAGGGTCGCTCCTGAAGAAAAATCCGTTCGGATCCTCGCCCACCATTCTTCAGCAGAGATCCATCTATTTCGACACCCCCGGATGGGATCTGTCCAAGCGCGGCCTGTCGCTTCGCATTCGGCAATCGGGAAATGAACGGATACAAACCGTCAAAGCCGGCGATGGCGCCGCGGCCGGATCGTTCACACGCGAGGAATGGGAGCGACCGGTCGTCGGCGATGCACCGATACTTGACGATCCGCAGATCCGAGACCTGCTTGCAGGGGCTGGCTCAAAGCTCGCGCCCTTGTTCGAGGTTCATGTCAAACGGCATTCCTGGAATGTGATTGATGACGACGCCACGGTCGAGGTCGCTTTGGATATCGGCAAGGTCGTTGCAGCCGATCGCGAGTCGCCGCTCTGTGAGATCGAGTTGGAAAAGAAGGCGGGCCCACCGAGAGCGCTGTTCGGGCTCGCCCGGAAAGTCGACCTGATCACGCCGGCGCATCTCGGGGTGATGAGCAAAGCGGAACGGGGCTATCGTCTGCTTGGCCCGGCGCCCGGTGCTGCGAAAGCGGCTCCGACCCCGCTCACGTCCGACATGAGCGCAGCAACGGCTTTCGCGTGCATCGCCGCGGCTTGTCTCAGACAGTTTCGTCTCAATGAGGCGGCGCTGGGCTGGTCCGGCGATGCCGAGGCCCTGCACCAAGCTCGGGTGTCGCTGCGACGGTTGCGCTCCCTATTCTCGATCTCCAAGTGCTTGTTCGATGACAGCCGTTTCGACCACCTGCGAGAAGAATTCAAATGGCTTACCTCGGAACTTGGCGATGCGCGCAATATCGACGTGATGATCGACCGTGCTTCGAGCGAGGCTCTTTCAAGCTGCCTTCGTGAAGCACGCGACGAGGCCTATGCGGCGGTCGAAGCATCGCTCTCCTCAACGCGCGCCCGCTCCTTGATGATCGATGCCACCGAGTGGATCTCCATCGAGGGCTGGCGAACCCAATCGGACGAAACGTTGCACGTGCAGTCGTCAACGGATTTCGCCTCGATGGTATTTGATAAATTTCGGAAAAAGGTGGCGAAGGACGGCAACAACCTCATCGATGCCGATGACGAGAGCCGTCATAAAGTGCGCATCGCCGCAAAGAAACTGCGCTATGCGGCGGAGTTCTTCGAGCCGCTTTACAACAACAAGACGGAAGCCAAACGCCATCGACGGTTCATCAAGGCCCTGAAGGACCTGCAGGATCATCTCGGAAGCCTCAACGATATCGCCACCGCCCCCGATATGCTGGCAGCGCTGGAGCTTTCGGACGTGGCTGGTGCGAAGGATCTCTTCAACGCTGAAGAGAAGTCCAAGCTTCTTGAGGACGCCGCGGAAGCGCACGACGCCTTTGTCAACACGAGGCACTTCTGGCGTTGAGGCAGCATGCAGAACCATAGGGACCGACGAAGCTCTAGCACCGCTTGCCAGCAGGCTCGGCTTGGATTTCTTCCGTGATGACTTCGAAGCGGGTGAGCCGGGAAAGACCGAAGCTCGTCGAGATGGCGACGTCATTCGCATCACATCCCGTCGCCATCAAGATTCTGCCTATGCGAGGCTGGTTATGCCGTGCATCAAAGGTGAACCAATGGCCGCTGAGATAGGCTTGGAACCATGCGTTGAAATCCATGGGATACGGCATCGGCGCCATCCCGATGTCGCCGAGATAGCCGGTGCAATATCGCGCCGGAATGTGCATGTAACGGCAGCGTGATTGCCAGATGTGCAAAATCACGACCGACGCCGGCGAGCAAACTCCGGATTGCCGCGAACCGAAAACATCAGAAGATGCTAATTTTTGTTGGTGCCGGCTTCCATCGCCACCTTGACCTCCACCGTCATGCCGAGAAAGCTCGACGCGCTGCCGGAGTAGCTTCCAGAAAGAGGGATGGCTTGCCCAGGATGCCTGGCCACAGCCACCCTGATCAGATCCCGGTTGCCGACAATGCCATTGGTGGGGTCGAACTCGACCCAGCCCGCGCCAGGCAAATAGACCTGGCACCAGGCATGCGTCGAACCGCCGCCGAGGACAGAAGCACTGTCGCGGTTCGGCACATAGACATAGCCGGTCACGAAACGGGCGGCAAAACCGAGCGAACGAACCGCTTCCATCATGAACAGCGCAAAATCCCGGCATGTGCCTCGACGCAAGTGCAACGTCATGAGAGGCGGCTGCGTCCCTGATTCAGTTCGACGGGAATACACAAAGCTCTCGTGGATGGCGTAGCAAAGTGTCATCAGCAATTTGCCCGTCTCGGTGTGCCCTTTGGCACTCACGAACTGTCGTGCCCATTTGCCGATCTCGTCGCCGTCATCGAGATGATGGCGCTCGATGGTTTGGGTGAGGTCGGTCGCCTCATCGGGATCATAGGAAAAGGGATAGCTGAGCGCTGCTTCATCGATGCGGAAATCAGGCGCATGCTGCGGCGTGTGATCGAGCCGAATATCTGTCACGAAACGCAGTTCGTCACCCGAGGCCTTGAAGTCGATTACCGCAACGCAGTTTCCGAAAACGTCATGGATCCAGCGAACCTCTTTCGGCTCGGGGTCCACGAACAGGGCGTGATCCAGAAGTCGCTGATCGAAACTATCGCGCGGCCTGAACATCAGCCGATGCTCGCCGAACGTCACCGGTTGCGTGTAGCGATAGACGGTCGTGTGCTTGACTGAAAAGATCGGCATTGGCTTGCGTCGACCACCTGCGATATCAGCGCAATCATATAATCTTTTTCGATGCGCAGCAGACAAAATGGGGGCTTCCGCCTCGCCACGGCCGCATCAGGCCCGCTAGGCCTTTTTGCAATCTCTAATTGGTAGACTCTCTCAATGCCCCGGAAGTTAATCGTTGCGCCCAAGGAGGGGCCAAGGCGAGGAACGTCGCAAACGGGAGGAAGCAAAATGAACGAAGACTACGATCTGGCCATAGACCACGACAAGCCTTACGAAATAGCTGCTTTCGCTAAAAAGCACGGCCTTACGCTACGCGCTGCCGAGCTGATCCTTTTCGCCTATAGCCCGTCCCGAGCGGCGTGTGATACTGCCGCAACGGCTTTCCTCACGGCCGTCGCCGCACAAGCCAAGCGACAATCGGCGCGCTAGCTCTCGTTCCGAAAATCCTGGAGCGGCGGGTGGCGCAGATCACCCGCCACCGTCGCCTACACATCGCCCGTCGCTCATTTCGGAGCGGCAGGCTTGGAGGATTTTGCAGCCAAGCGGAATCACTTGACGTCGCAGAAATGCGGCTGAAACAAATAGATCGAGCGGGATGCCCAGTTTCAATTTGAACGCATCCCGCTTTAGGACTGTCGAGGCGCCGATCGACGGCGCAGCCTCGATACTGAACGCTCAGGTGAGGCTTCTGGACCAATCATCTATCTGGCGCTCTGCCTCTTCCTTGGCGATCCCATACCGCTCCTGAATGCGGCCTGCGAGTTGGTCACGATTGCCCTCGATGCGATCAAGGTCATCGTCGGTAAGGTCACCCCATTGCTCCTTGGCCTTGCCTTTGAACTGCATCCATTTTCCCTTGATTTGATCCCAGTTCATGAATTCCTCCTTTGTTGTCCAGAGGAAATGCAACTGGACACCACATGTTCCCGACAGCGGATCGCCCATGACGATTATTGCCCATGACGATTATCATTGGCGACACAGTAAAAGGCCGCCGGCCGGAGCCAGCGGGCGAATTGGAGCAGGATGGGAACGATCCGCGTCTTTGAAATCACACTCGGCAGAAACGTCCCTCAGCCGGATCAGCTGGCGCGCGCCAAGGCGATCGATATGACGTTGTCTGCATCCGCCCCCGGTAGATCGAACAGCATCGGAAGTTGGCGGGTCATGGCCATTTCAACGATCAACTCTTCGATGGAAGCCGTCGGCAGATCGGTCTCGACACTATTCGAGATCATCGAGGCAAGCTTGTGGACTGGCACTGGTGCCGACTTCGCACGGTCGTCGAGCAACCTGCTGATTTCGATTACAACGTCTGCGTCAATGCTCTTTGGCAATTCGCGCATGGCTTTTCCTCCCTGCTCATATCATGCGCGTGCCAGAGGGCTGAGTCTCGAAAAATCGGACGTATGGACTTAGCCAAAGGCGTGCGCCAGTCCGGTTGCTTTGGCCATGTGTTCGGGCCTGCGGCGAAAAAGCGCTTTGGTGTCGCATGCAGCAACGAATTCGCCCGTTTTGCGTTGGCCAATTATACATCGTGAGCAAACGTGACCAAAGGAGAGTAAGCATGACAGCCGACGCGGCGAAGCTCTATCCCCGCCACCGGGATCGGATCTCCGGCAGCGAGGATTATGTAGTAAGGCATTTTGCCCGGCAAAACGGCATCACCCCAGCGCAAGTCCATCAGTTGATCAAGAGATATGGAAGCAACCGCGCCAGGCTGGTGGCTGCGGCGAAGGAACTTCGCACGTCGCTTCGGCCGGATGTTCCCAAGGCCATGCTCGCCCCGGGGCGCCGCGCCGGACGTCTCAGCGCCGGCGTCGATGCCAGAAATGGCTTAGAAACGCGGTGAGGAGACTGCTGAAAACAATCCAGCCGACGACTTCGCTTTCAGACCTTTCAATCCTGGCCGCAGTCGCCAGCTGCTGTTCGCGATCACTTGCTTTGATGGTCGCCTCCAGATCGGATCGGCTGCCGTGTCGAACCGAGTAGGCTCGTGTAAATTCGGCGCCCAACAGAAAGATTTCAGACGAATAAAAAACCCACAGCAGCACGACGAGCAGTGCGCCGGCTGCGCCGTATGACGATGCGGTCGCGCTGGCTCCGATATACCAGCCGATCAGCGACTTGCCGACCGTGAAGAGAAACGCCGTCAGCACGGCGCCGACGCCAACGTCGCGCCATTGCAGCGTGCGGTCGGGCAGGACCTTGTAGATTGCCGCGAACAATAGCGCGATCAGGGCAAACGAGACGATCTCGTTGATTGCACTCAGGATAAGGGCGCCGAAGGGCAGATATGCGTTGATGATTTCGCCAAGCGCCGAAATTGCGGCGCTCGCGACCAGCGACACCAGCAGCAGGAAGCCAAGCGCCGCGACGAGCCCAAGGCTTGCGGCGCGGGCCCGCACAAGGCTGGAAATCGATGTCTTACCAGGTTTGACTTTCCAGATTTCGTTCAGCGCAAGCTGCATTTCGCCGAACACGCCGGATGCGGTAACGAACAGCGTGACGAGCCCCAAAATGCTGGCAAGAGTTCCCGCCTTTTTGTGTGACGCGTTCTCGAGTGTCGCTTGCAAAAGCTCGGCGCTCTGCGGACCCATCAGCCCCGACAGCTGGGCCGAAAGCGCCAGTTGCGCCGCATCGTTTCCGAAGGCCATGCCAGCGATGGCGACAACGATGAGCAGGATCGGCGCAAGCGAGGTCGTGGCATAAAACGCCATCGCTGCCCCGTGGCTCAAGGCATTGTCATTGATGAAGCCGACAATGCTCTCCGCAAGCAGCGCCCAGCCCTCTTTCGCCAGATTCCACATGTTTTGCCTCACCTGCTTCTCAAGCAAGTAGAAGCAACACGCCAGCGGACCAGAGCAATAAGTTCGAGAAGTCCTGGTCTGTCTTGAATCCGGCGTTTAGGTGACGGATCTTGGCGTGACCTGTCCCGAGGCCCTTCTTGTGAGATCATGCTGCGTTGGAAAGGCCGAGAATGCCGCGATGGCTAGAAAGATCGGAATCCCCAGTTCGAGAATTTCTTCGAACACTGTGGAGGTATAGATCCGGGTGAGGTGGATGCCGAGAAATGTGAGATTTGATGGCGCGCCGTCGATGACCTTGGAGAGGACGGCGCAGCCGATAGCGGCGGCAATGGCAACGGCAGTCGCCTCGCCGTAGCGAAGCCCGTGCACAAAGCTACGGAAGCCGTTCTTCAGGAGCAAATAGAAGGCAACGGCGAGGGCAATCACGACCGTCGCGCCGATTAGCTTTTCCAACAGCGGAACGTCAGGCGAGATATAGAGGGTGGTCTTGGTGATGTTGTGGGTGGTGAAATGCGCATGGAAGTCCAGTTCGCGCAGGCACATCGCGATCAGGATGGCAACGAGATACCACCGCTTGAGCAGGTCCCGATAGGACATTTCCCGGACAAGCGTTGCCACGACGATCAGGTAGACGGCCGCCGAGAAGACTTCAATTGGACCGCCCTCGCTGAGGTAAAACTTCCGTATGTCTTCGGGAAAGAAAGCGAGCGGCAAGGCGATGAGAAAGACGAGCACCAGCAGGGCAAGGCCCATTTGATTGAAATAGTGGCCGTCGCCGTAGCCGGTCTTTCTTTCGCTCCACGCCATATCTGTCTCGCCCATCTGTCCTGTGCCGACTCTCTGTTGATCGTGATTTCACTCAATTTGAAAGACTGGGCCGTTGTCAAGTTGCCGCTTCGCGATGCCCGGCCGCTTGCCGGCGCTCTGACGGCATGACTGCGCAAGCGTGACGAGCCTGGTCCCGGCCTAGCGCGGTGATGGCTGTCCTGTCCAGAAACGTGTCTTTGTAGCGACGACGACCCGTTCGCTCACGCCACCGATCGCCGCCATCCACCCTGCGGCGGTGTTAATCAATCGGGCGCCCCACCGCCTGTTGCGTAAAGGCGCTGTTGGACGCTGTCACGATCCAACCAACGGAACTGTGACAGTTGTCGCATAATTGATCGGATATTGGTCGAAGTACGGGAACTCGATCACGAAAGCATATCTGGCCGTGAGATGCGCCATGCGGAAGCCGCCGCTGGGAGGGTCGATTGCTATCGTCACATCGACATCTTTCAATCCCAAACCCAGCAATTTTTCTGTGGCTATGGCCTCTATTTCGGCCTCGGTCAGCGAGTTCTTCAACTGCAGCGCACGTGAGGACGTTTCCAGCGTATAGCGAACGCTGGACATGGCATTCAGAGCCCAGCCGAATGCGAAGATACCGAACAAAAGCATGATCAGAAAAGGTGCGATCAGCGCGAATTCCATCCCAGTCCCGCCTGATGCATCACGGCTGAACGCTCTCGCGATCCGTTTAGCGGACACGGATCACCTCTTGATGGCCGATCTCGCGAGAAAGAGAAAACGCGCCAAAAATAAAGGGCGGGGACCAGGTCGCCGTCGCCTTTATTTCCACGAAAACCGAGGGAGCTTTCGTCCCCCCGTTGCACAGGCTCGATGCATCGACCACGGTGCTTCCGCACATGTATTTCCGGCCCAGTGTAACCTGTGCGCCTTCGGGATGGTTTTCCCAACTCGAAAGGGCGACGGCTTGGGTGGCCGCGTCGTCGGTTGCTCCCTCCATCACAAGATTTGCCGCCGTCTTCACGCTTGCGCGCATCGACATCGAGCTTGATACGAAAGACCAGCCGTCAATGATGCCGAAAACCACCAGGCAAAGGATCGGCACAATCAGGGCAAACTCCACCGCAGCAACACCCGAATCGTTCCGGAAAATCCGACCTGACCGCCGTTCCATGACGGTTACTCGACAAGCTGAACGGATTGCGCGGCCGGAATCTCTCGCATTCCGAGGCTCGTGCAATCCTGCTTGATGCTTGTAGCGCCGGACCACTCTATCGTACTGGCGACGACCTGTGTGCAACCACCTTGGCCCGAGAAATTGCCGAGATATTTAACCTCCTGCGTTGGAAAATACAGAGCACCGGTCAAAAGCGAATCCGCCGTGCCATTAAACGAGTTCGATCCCGCCAGGTTTGCTCTGTCGCCGTAAAACAGCACACCCGAATAGGTGCCTGACGTCGGTGCGCTAAGCTTGACGGTGGCCGTGCCGTTCATGCTGACGCCGGAGCTGCCGGCCAGATAGATGATAACTCCGTCGCCGGAAATATTTGCGTTCGCGCTTGCTTTGAAATCGCCCCCCTCAACGACATATACCCCAGGCGAGAGCGTTACACTGCCGCTCAAGCTGAGCCCCTTGCAGTATGTTCCAGGTTCCAAGGTCGACTGATTGTCGTTTTGACAGGGATTCGTGGCTGGCGGCGCCGGCAAGTCGGCAAAAGGATCCGCAGCGGGCAGCGCCTGGGTAAGCGGGTTCGCGCAAACGGTTTTTACAACGTTGCTCAATGAAACACCGCCTGCCGATATCAGGCAATCGGCCTCCAGATATGCCGACCCTTGAAGCTTGAGGGCGTCCGCGGCGATTGAATCCGACATGACGGAGCAGCCGGTCAGCTTGAGGTTCGAACTGCCGGAAAAGAGCGCCGCTCTCGAAGCGGAAGGATTGAGCGCCAGAACGCAGGCTTTTGACGCGTCCGTGATAAGAGCCACGGCCCTTGCCTGTGCGCCGACCGCGCTTTGACTGAATATCGATGTGAAAAATCGATCGAGCGTCTGATGGACGATGACCTCGACCGCCTTTTTTGCGACATTCGGTCCGGACGATGGAGGCGTGAAGACCTCGATTGTGCCTGTCGATGGTCCCCAGCCGTTCGTGGTCGCTGACAGCGTCGCGGCCGAGACAATCGTTGGCTTGTCGGATCCCGAAACTTTTTCCAAAGCGCCAGCATAGGCTGCCGCATCCGCCACCGCCTGTAGCTTCAGGCTGCTGTAATACCAGTAGGAAGTCTCGACACCGAGCCCCGCCCCGCCGACAACAATCGGCAAAGACAGGGCAAAAATAATAGCAACGTTGCCGCTCTCGCTGATTCGTCGCGGACAGCTGAAAAAACGCCTGAAGGTATCGCCACCCCATCCCATTTGCCTATTCAAGCAGCGATGCATAAAGGAATGACTAAGAATTTCACTCGATTTGTTAGCTGCGCTCCTCGCTATCCGCCGACGCTGAACCCAAACCAGGCGCGCGCAGCGGCGTCACAAGTTCTGTTGGCGCTGGATAGAACGCGGACGTTGGCCCCAAAAAGATCTTCGTTAAGCGTGCGTTGAGTCAGGACGGCAGTGGCTCATAAACTGAAACCCCGACGTATCGATCGTATGAGCCACGATCTTTCTCAGGAAGCTTGTCTCGGGTTACGCGCAAAAGGAAAAGAAAGCTGTCCTCGCCAAGACGTTCGGACTCGTCAGGATCGCGAAACCGAAGCTTCGCAGAACACAGGGCGTCTGCATTCCTCTCTATGTGTTCGATAACTATCGGCACACTCGCAAGCGCTCGTTCGTAAGCAGCTAGGGTGGCGGGATCTGTTTTCGAGATAGCGACGAAGAGTGGCTCATCCCACGGCTCGTCGAATTTGTCGCTCAATTGAGATTTTTCGCTCATAAAAGACCTCTTGGACTAACCTTGAACGCTCAACGAAACCTCAGCACTCGCGAGGCGGTGTTGCAGCACCAGCCAAAGAGTCCCTCACGCCACCGACCAGCCGCCATCAACCAGTATGTTCGCGCCGGTGATCAGCGACGCTGCCGGCGAGGCCAGGAACACCACGGTGCCCGCGACATCGATCGGATCACCGATGCGGCCGAGCGGGATGTGGCCGAGCACATGCCTATGAAACTCCGGATCGGCGAGCGAGGGCCGCGTTCCGTCGGTCCAGATGAAGGTCGGTGCGACGCTGTTGACGGTGATCTTGTGCAGCGCCCATTCGGCCGCGAGGCAGCGGGTGAGGTGGTTTATCGCCGCCTTGGTCATGCAGTAGATCGCTTCGCCCTTCAGCGCCACCGTGCCGGCCTGCGAACTGATGTTGATGATGCGCCCGGATTTCTGCTCGATCATCAGCCGGCCGACCTCCTGGGTGGTGAAGAACGTCCCCTTGAGGTTGACGTTCACGGTGAGGTCGAAATCCGCTTCAGTCACGTTCTCCGCCAGGTTTTCAGGTCCAAGCCCGACATTGTTGACGAGTACGTCGATGCGGCCGAAGGCGGCGTGGGCGTCGGCGACAGCTTTTCGCACCGTCGCCAGATCGGTGAGGTCCATCTGTACCGCCAGCGCGCGCATGCCCATGCGCTCGATCTCGGCGGTGAGATCCGCGCCGTCGGCAGCACTGCGCACGCCGGCGATCACGTCGGCGCCGGAGCCGGCGCAGGCGAGCGCGCAAGCGCGTCCGATGCCGCGCGAGGCGCCAGTGACCAGCACGACCTTGTCAGCCAGATCGAATTTCGGCGTGAACTCGTTCGTCATCTCAACCTCCCCTGAAAACCCTGCGCGAGGCGCGCCGCCCGACAGGGACGGTCTCCTCAGCCCTGAACATCATCGGGGCGGATACACTACCCGCTCGCGATATGAACGCCAGTCACAAGAAATTGCCGACGAGGGCCGGTTTCGTTGGCAAAAGGTTACCTTTCCCTGCTATTCCCCCTCCAAATCAGAAGCAGTGGACTTGCGCATGACCAATGTCGCCCTGACCGGGCTTGCCCGCGATCTCGCCAAGCGCGCCGCGGAAGGCCGCCCGGTGCGCATCGGCGTCATTGGCTCCGGCGAGATGGGCACCGACCTGGTGACGCAAGGCATGCTTATGCCGGGCATTTCGGTTTGCGCCGTTTCGACCCGGCGCCCGCACACGGCACGGGACGCCGTCCGCATCGCCTATGGCGACGAGGCGATGGCACGGGAGGCCGATACGCCGTCGAAGGTCAGCGAGGCGATCGAGAGCGGAAAAATCGCCATCACCTCGAACGAGATGCTGGTCACCAATCCGCTCATCGACGTCGTCATCGACGCCACCGGCAAGCCCGGCGTCGCCGCCGATTTCGACCTGATGGCGATGGAGCACGGCAAGCATCTGGTGATGATGAATGTCGAGGCCGACGTCACCATCGGCTGCTATCTGAAACAGCAGGCCGACCGGCTCGGCGTCGTCTACTCGGTCGGCGCCGGCGACGAGCCGTCGAGCTGCATGGAGCTGATCGAGTTCGCCTCTGCGCTCGGCTACACCATCGTCTCAGCCGGCAAGGGCAAGAACAACCCGCTCAACTATGACGCCGTTCCCGATGATTATCGCGCGGAAGCGCTGCGCCGCAACATGAACCCGCGCATGCTGGTCGAGTTCGTCGACGGCTCGAAGACCATGGTCGAGATGTGCGCCATCGCCAACGCCACCGGGCTGGTGCCCGACATCGCCGGCATGCACGGCCCCAAGGCCAATCGCGATGATTTGGCCAAGGTGCTCATCCCGCGCGCCGATGGCGGCATCCTGTCGAGGAAGGGCGTCGTCGACTACACCATCGGCAAGGGCGTGGCGCCCGGCGTCTTCGTCGTCGTTGAGGCGACCCATCCGCGCATCATCGAGCGCATGGACGACCTGCATATCGGCCACGGGCCCTATTACAGCTTCTTCCGGCCATATCATCTGACCTCGCTGGAAGTGCCGCTCACCGCCGCGCGTATCGCGCTCTATGGCAAGCCGGACATGGTGCCGCTGCCGAGGCCGGTCGCCGAGGTCTGCGCCGTGGCCAAGCGCGATCTCGCCGCCGGAGAGATTTTCGATGCCATCGGCGAGACCTGCTACCGCTCCTGGACCATGACTGTCGAAGAGGCCCGCGCCAACCGCGCCGTGCCGGTCGGCCTGCTCGAAGGCGGCAAGGTGCTGAGACCGGTCAGCAAGGGCGAGCTGCTGACATCAGACAATGCCGCACCCGACCCGACCACCAGGCTGTTCGCCTTGCGCCGGCTGCAGGACGAGATGCTGTACGGGGTTTGACGCCGTCGAGAGCGGGAGCTGTCGGCCGTTTTCGGCCGAGCGCGCTGGTATTGTCATGACAAACTCTCTATATTGTAGTGACAACGAAAGCGGAGGCCGATTGTATGAATCTTCAGATCAGGGATCCGCGCGCACGCGAATTGGCGCGGGAGCTTGCTGCTAAACGCAAGATTTCTATGACCGAGGCGGTCATCGAAGCGCTTGAATCCGAATTGAAGCGAGAAAGCGGACGCATTCCCCTGGCGGAGCGCCTCGCTGCCATTGCCAACGACTTCAAGGCCAAGGCAGGCCAGGGCGGTCGGGCTGTGACGAAGGATGAAATCGACGAAATGTGGGGGCATTCCTGATGTTCGTCGACACCTCCGTGGTTGTCGCGATTCTTTCAGGAGAAGAGGATGCCGGCGAGTGGAGCAATCGCATCGAAGCAGCGCCCGTAAGGATAACTTCGGCGCTGGTGGTGCTTGAGGCGGCGATGCGGCTTTCGACGATGCTTGCCGTCCAGCCGGTCGTCGCTGGAGACGCGATAAACGCGTTTCTTCGCGAGGCCGAAATCGAAATCCTGCCGATCGACGCCGGTGATGCCGTGCTCGCGATCCAGGCGTTTTCAGACTACGGAAAGGGGCGCGGGCATCCCGCCCAGCTCAACTTAGCCGACTGCCTTTCTTATGCCTGTGCAAAAAGTCATGGCTCCGCGCTGCTTTACAAGGGTAACGACTTTTCGCATACCGATCTCGCGTAATCCGCAAAGCCGCCGCTACTTCCCCAACTCGATCGACCGCAGCCGCGCTGCTTCCACCGCTTCGGTGAGCAGATGGGTCAGCCGGTCCTCGCCCATCAGCACGGCAAGTGCGGCGGCCGTTGTGCCGTTGGGGCTGGTCACCTGCTGGCGCAGCACGCCCGGATCTTCGCCGCTTTCGGCGGCGAGCGAGGCGGCGCCATAGACCGTCTGCATGGCCAGCAGCCTGGCGGTTTTGGCCGGCAATCCGGCCTTCTCGGCAGCCACGGTCAACGCTTCGATGAAATGGAAGATATAGGCGGGGCCAGACCCTGACACCGCCGTCACCGCGTCCATCAGGCTCTCTTCGTCGATATCAGTCACTTCGCCGCTCGCCGAAAGCAGATCGGCAACGAAACGCTTCGTATCGATGGAGACCAGCCGGTTGGAAAACACCACCATCATGCCCTTGCCGATGGCCGCCGGCGTGTTGGGCATGCAGCGCACGACCGGCGCGCGATCGCCCAGAATGGCCTCGAAAGTGGCGACCGGCGTTCCGGCGGCGATGCTGACGAAGGTGGTGCGGCCATCGTTGAAGCGCTTGTAGGCGGCAGTCGCGTCGCGGATCACTTGCGGCTTCACCGCAATGACGACGAGGGCCGGAACGGCATCCGCTGGAATGCCGCCGGCGTCCGCCGCAGCACTGCAGCCCAGCGCTTCGGCGCGCTTGCGCAGATCGGCATTGGGCTCGACTACGAAAACCGCCGCCGGGGGGAGCTTGCCGGATTTCAGCCAGCCCGAGAGCATGGCGTAACCCATATTGCCGCAACCGGCGAGAACAAGTTTGATCGTCATTGGAGCCTCCGCAGAGCATCGAACCCAAAAGCGGGGTACCGGTTTGGGACACTCCGATGCTCAAACAAAAAGATGGCTTCCCATAGACGTTCGTCGCGGGGCGGGGAAGCCCCTGTTGGGACGGAAGATCAGGACGGACCACGAACCGCCATCGGGCGCAGCGACACTTGTCTGAGGCCGAACATGCCGAACACGAAGAAACCGTGACGGCGACGTACGCGCGGATCGAGAAGATCCATGGCCGCAACTGGGTCGAAATCGTCGGTGCGTCGCGCAAATTCTCCGAATGCATGATCTACGGCCGCTATGTCGACGACGTGCTCGAGGGCGCCGGCCATTTCCACGGCCCAGAGGAGTTCTGCCGCGTCCACTGGACGGGCGAAGCGCTGTCGGACGACGAGTTCCGCCGCTTCGTCGCCGCCATGGCGCGCGAACAGGTGGCCATCGGCATGCAGTCCTTCATCGGCACCGATATCGGCCGCATCCGCCGCCTGATCGGGCTCGACTAGTTCTTGGGCAAAACCCAATCACTCTAGAGGCGTTGAAGCTTCACCCCAGGTTTCAATCAGCATCCGCATGAACCTCTCGGCGGGCGGCGAGAGCGATGCCCCGCGTCGACGCACGACCCCGATCGTGCGCGAGATTTCGGGATCGCGGATGGGCCTTGTGACCAGGAACGGATGGTCGCCCTGCGGGGTCGCCATGCGCGGCAGGACCGATATCCCGAGACCGGCTTCGACCAGACCGAGTGACGTCGAGAGATGCGTCACTTCATAGGACCAGCGCAGCGCGAGGTTCGACTTCGTCAGCGCGGCATCCAAGAGGATCCGGTTCGCGCTCGACCGATGGACGGTGATGAGATGGTAGGGGACGAGATCCTGCCAGGTCAGGACATCCCTTGATGCCAGCGGATGTTCCTTTCGTGCGGCGAGAACGAAGGGGTCCTCGATCAGACGCTCGAAGGTCAGGTCGGGATCGGACGAACCCATGATGTTGACCCCGAATTCGACCTCCCCGCGCGCGACCGCCTGAAGCCCGTCGGTCGCCGGAAGGTCGAGAATCCGGAAGCGGATGTTGGGGTACTGCGCATCGAACTGCCGGATCACTGAAGGCAGGAAGTAATAAGCCGCCGTCGGCAAGCAGGCGATGGTGACAAGACCGCCTCGCCGTTCCCCCAGCTCGCGGAAGGCGAAGAGCGAACCGTCAAACTCCTCCAGCATCCGGCGCACCAGCGGGACCAGCTCCCCGCCGACGGCGGTGGGCGCCACATGGCGCGTCGTCCGCTCCAAGAGGGGGGCGCCGATGGAGCCTTCGAGTTTCTGAATGCGACGACTCAGCGCCGGCTGCGAGAGATTGAGCGACTCCGCTGCCCGGTGGAAGCTCGCGAGCTCCACGACGAGCAGAAAGGCGCGGAGGTCCAGGATTTCACAGTTAATGTGCATGACGCATCAAAAGCTCCGATTTTAGCATTTCTCATATTAATCGGATTCGCGTAACAAACAAGATGATTGAACCACAAAGCGCATGAAAGGGAGGATGTCGCATGATGAATGATCTGATCCGCATTCCGTGCGCTCTGATGCGCGGCGGCACGTCCAAGGGGCCCTTCTTCCTCGCCTCCGATCTACCGTCCGATCCGGCACTTCGCGATCAGATCCTGCTCTCGGTCATGGGGTCAGGGCATCCGCTGCAGATCGACGGCATTGGCGGCGGCAATCCGGTCACAAGCAAGGTGGCCATCGTCGGGCCCGCAAGCATCAAGGGCGCGGATGTCGACTATCTTTTCGCACAGGTGCGCGTCGACCAGCAGATCGTCGATACGTCCCCCAACTGCGGCAACATGCTTGCCGCCGTCGGTCCCTTCGCCATCGAGGCGGGGCTTGTGCCGGTGCAGGGTCCTACGACGCTCGTCCGGATTCACAACGTCAACACCGGAAAGCTGATCGAGGCAGAAGTCCCGACGCCCAACGGTAGCGTCTCCTATCTCGGCGACGCGGCGATCGACGGCGTTCCAGGCAGCGCGGCGCCGATTGCGCTTACCTTCATGGATGCAGCAGGCGCCCGCACGGGCCAGCTGTTTCCCACAGGCAAGCCGAACGAGGTCATCGACGGCGTCAGCGTCACTTGCATCGACTGCGCCATGCCAATGATACTCCTCGAGGCTGAGGCCCTCGGCGTCAGCGGATTCGAGACCGCCGCCGAACTCAACGGAAACAAGGCGCTGTTGGAGCGGCTCGAGAGCCTGCGCATCGCCGCCGGTGAGCGAATGGGTATGGGTGATGTCAGCAACCAGGTGACACCGAAGCCGGTGCTGATTTCCCGGCCAAGGGCAGACGGCGACATCAGTGTGCGCTATTTCATGCCGCACCAGTGCCATCCTTCGCTTGCCACGACAGGTGCTGTTGGGATTGCGACGGCCTGCATCACCGAAAATACGGTGGCATCCCGCTTGATCGGCACTCGCAAACCACCGGTGGTCCTGTCGATCGAGCATCCGAGCGGCCATCTCGATGTCAAGCTTCAGGACAGGAACGGCAAGATCGTCGCGGGCATCCTGCGCACCGCCCGCCGCCTATTCGAAGGACATGTTTTCGCAAAACCTGTCACGCAGTTCGTCTGCGCGGCATAATGACCGTGGCCGCCGGGAGGGCGCCACATAACTTGGAGGAAAATCATGCGTAAGCTCATGCTCGCCCTTGCGGCTACCATCGCCTTTGCAGGCACCGCCCTGGCGGAACCCGTGCGCATCAGCGTCGGTTCCTACAACCTCAACAACCTGCCTTTCCCGGTCGCAGCCGGCCTCGGCCTTTACGAGAAGGAGGGTCTGGAGGTTACCGTAGAGAACTTCGCGTCGGGCGGCTCGAAGACCCTTCAGGCGCTCGTGGCTGGCTCGACGGATATCGCCGTTGGCTTTTACGATCACACGATCCAGATGCAGTCGCAGAACAAGGCGGTCGTCGCATTCATCCAGCTCGCCCGCAATTCGGGCCTCGTTCTGGCCGGCGGCAAGGACAGCACCTTCGACCCGTCTAAGCCGGAAACGATCAAAGGCGCGAAAGTCGGCATCACATCGCCTGGTTCCTCGTCCGACTTCTTTGTCCGCTACTATCTGCAGCGGAACGGCCTGTCGGCCGACGACGTGTCGCTGATCGGCGTCGGCTCCGGCTCTGCTGCTGTCGCAGCCCTCGAACAGGGCAAGGTCGACCTGCTCGTCAACTACGACCCGGCGGCCACCTTCATCGAAGCAAAGGGCGTGGGCAAGATCCTGATAGACGCACGTAGCGACGAAGGTGCCAAGGAAATCTACGGGGGCATCTATCCGACATCGGTTCTCTACGCCACCCAGGACTACATCGACGCCAATCCGGAAACGATCCAGAAGGTCACCAACGCAACGGTAAAGGCGCTCGAATGGATGGACAGCCATTCGGCCGAAGAAATCGTCGAAAAACTGCCAAAGGAATTCATCTCCGGCGACCGCGAGACCTACATCAGGGCCGTCGAAAACGCCAAGGCGATCTTCTCGAAGGATGGCCTCATCAGCGAGGAGAACGTCAAAACCCCACTCGCGGTTCTGAAAAGCTTCAACGAAAAGGTCGCGGCGGCTGAAATCGACCTTTCCAAGACCTACACGAACGACTTCGTTGGCAAGGCGCCGCGCAACGTCGCCAACTGACAAGGAGGAAGTCATGGCACTGGCCGTAGTGAAGTCGGCAACAACGATGATGAGCCCGGACAAACCAAGGCCGATGGTGTCGATCGAGTCGGTCACCATGTCCTTTGGCACCTTCATCGCCGTCCAGAATGTCAACCTGACTGTTGCGGATGGCGAGTTTCTGGCCATCGTCGGTCCGACGGGGTGCGGCAAGAGTACCATTCTCAACGCCATCGCCGGACTTCTGAAGCCGGCGAGCGGGACTGTCTCGATCGACGGAGCGCCGGTGCATGGCGTCCAGAACAACATCGGCTACCTTTTCCAGCAGGATGCGCTCCTTCCGTGGAAGACGGCGCTCGAAAATGTCGAGCTCGGGCCGATGTTCAAGGGAACAGGCGCGAACGAAAGGCGCGAACAGTCCATGAAATGGCTCGCCAAGGTGGGCTTGAAGGGCTTCGAGCAACGCTACCCGCACCAGCTTTCGGGCGGCCAGCGCAAGCGTGTTCAGATGGCGCAGGCGCTGATTACCGGCCCGAAGGTGATCCTGATGGACGAGCCCTTCTCGGCGCTCGACATCCACACCCGCCACCTGATGCAGAACGAGCTGCTCGCGCTCTGGCAGGAGGAGCGCCGCGCGGTGGTGATGATCACGCACGATCTCGAGGAAGCCATAGCGCTCGGCGACCGCGTGGTCGTCCTTGCTGCGGGGCCTTGCAGCCACGTGATCGACAGCTTCCCCGTCGATCTCGCCCGGCCGCGCGACGTCTCGGAAATCAAACTCGATCCGCGCTTCATGGATCTTTACCGCAATATCTGGTCGTCCCTGCGCGGCGAAGTGGAGAAAAGCTATGAACGCCATGACTGAACGTATGATCCAGCTGGGACTGCTGGTCGTCATTGTCGGCGGGTGGCAGCTCGGCGTGGAAGCCGGAGTGATCGATGTCTTCTTCTTCCCTGCCCCCTTCGACATCATGAAGCAGATCGTGGCCTGGATCATCGACCCAGGCTTCTACAGGCACGTATCGATCACGCTCACCGAGACGGTGCTCGGATACGTGATTGGTACCGCCCTCGGCGTGGCGGCCGGCGTTTGGCTAGGGCTTAGCCGTGGCGCCTATCGCATCCTCGACCCGTTCATAAAGGCGCTGAACGCCATCCCCCGCGTGGTGCTCGCTCCTATCTTTGTGCTCTGGCTCGGCCTCGGGCTGTGGTCGAAGGTGGCGCTATCGGTGACGCTGGTGTTCTTCATCACCTTCTTCAACGCCATGCAGGGCGTGCGGGAAGTCAACCCGGTGGTGCTGGCGAACGCGCGGATCCTCGGCGCCAAGCGCTCAAGCCTGCTGACCCACGTCTACTTCCCGGCCGCGGCCAGCTGGATCCTATCGTCGCTGCGCACCTCGGTCGGCTTCGCGGTAGTCGGCGCGATTATCGGCGAATACCTTGGCGCCTCCGCCGGCCTTGGCTATCTGATTGCCCAGGCGGAAGGCAACTTCGATGCGGTCGGCGTCTTCGCCGGCATTATGATCCTCGCGATGTTCGTGCTGATCATCGACCGCATCCTCGACATCGCCGAGGCCCGTCTGATCAAGTGGAGCCCGCATTCGACCGAGAGCCGGGCCACCTGACGGGTGGCGAAGGCCGGTCGGCAATGATGCCGGCCGGCGACCAAGGTGACGACGGAACTGAGGCTAGCCGGGCGCTTGTTGCCGCGAGCGTCTGAGCCTAACCTGGTCGCTCCATCGACCTCGGCAAATTCGTAAATTGAGTGCCCATCAGGTCAAACGACCGAACCACGCCTCGGTCATTGGGGAGAACGGCTATGCAACTCAACGGCATGCTTTATGGGTCGAGGCTGCTCGGCCACGTCGACTTCCCCGCGTCCGAGGTGCACGGGCCCGACGCTGGCGAAGACGCGATCCAGGACCTGATCGCCCGCCACGGCCTGATCTTCGTCAAGCCGGTCTTCCGCGGCGGCGTCGGCAAGAAGGGCAAGGCGGGACTAATCGGCAAGGCGCGGGACCTCAAGACCGCGCTCGCCGAAAAGGAGCGGCTCTACTTCGCCGAGCACCGCCACGGCAACGCCTTCGCCAAGGCGAACGGCGTGACCTTCGAGGCCGGCATTCCCGCCGAGCACGAGGTCTATTTCGCCATCACCGACGACACGCATTTCCGCGCGCCGACCATGACGCTGACCCACCGCGGCGGCGTGGAAATCGAGGATCTCGATAAATCCGATATCGCCACTGTGCCCTTCGAGGCGCTCACGGGGCTCAAGGCCTTTGTGGTGGCGAACGCGCTGACGGACATTGGCGCGCCGCGGGAGATCATCTCGCCGCTGGTGCAGCACCTGCCGAAGCTCTGGGAGCTGATGCACCACTACGGCATGACGACGCTGGAGTTGAACCCGATCCGCATGCGTCCCGGGCGCGACGGGCGGTTGACGCCGGTGGCCTGCGACTTCAAGTGCGGCTTTGACCGCGACGATCCGCGCGTAGGTCGGCTCGGGCTGCCGGACCAGCTGTTCGCGGCAGACATCTCTGCCTTCGAGCAGGAGGTGAACCAACTGCGCACCCACCAGGGCCAGTCGGACGTCTTCGTGATCAACGAGAGCGGCACCATCCTTGCCCCGACCTTCGGCGGCGGCGCCAACAGCCTCGTCACCGAGGTGCTGGGCGAGGCGGCGATCATCTCGTCGGACTTCGGCGGCAACCCGCCCTACGAGAAGATGAAGGCGGTGGCCTCGATCTGCTACCGGCACTTCCTCGCCCAGACCAACGTGCTCTTCATCATCGGCGGCAAGTCGAACAACACCGACATCCTCGAGACCTTCCGCGGCATGGGCGACGCGCTGCGCGAATATTTCGCCGCGCACGGGCCGACGCCGCTCTACGTCGTCGTAGGACGCGGCGGTCCGAACCTGGTGCGCGGTATGGGCAACCTCGCCGAGACGCTGGAGTCGCTCGGCCTGCCCTACCGCTTCTTCGGCTTCGACAGCGCGATCTCCGAGGTCGTGAACTACGCCAAGCGCGTCGACACGTGGATGCGCGCCGGCGGCCGCGACGAGATCGCCGCTACCCTGGGGCTCAAGGCCGCGGCGGCCTGAGGGAGGACGGACATGTATCACAAGGGCATCGAAGGCTTTCCCTATTTCCTCGGCCTCCGGTCACTGGCCGATATCGCGACCCGCGACGACCGGGTCTGCGTACTCAACATCCTCGGCGGCGAGTCGCGCACGGTCACGCCGACCAGCCACGTCTTCTCCGGCGGCAACGTGGTCTTCGGCACCTCGCCCGGCCGCGGCGGGCAGGTGCTGAAGACGCCCGTGGGCGACATCCCGGTCTACAACAACGTGCGCGAGGGGCTCGACGCCGGCCACGCCTTCGATACCGGCGTCGTCTACCTGCCGCCGTCGGGCGTGCGCGACGGCGTGGCCGAGCTCGTGCGGGTGAACCCGGGCTTGCGCAAGATCGTCATCATCACCGAGAAGATCTCCGTGCACGACGCCCGCGAGATTCGGGCGATGGCTCAGGCGAACGGCATCGACATCATCGGCGGCAACTGCCTCGGCGTCGCCGATTCGTGGAACCGCGTGCGCATCGGCGGCGCGCTCGGCGGCGACAAGCCAGAGGAGTCGCTGCTCAAAGGCTCGGTCGCGATCTTCTCGAACTCCGGCGGCTTCACCACGACGATCGCCCAGTATCTCGCCACCGCGGGCTGGGGCACGACGACGCTCGTCTCCTCCGGCAAGGACGTCTACATCCACTACGCCGCGCCCGATTTCGCCCACGCCTTCGGCAACGACGACCGTTCCAAGGCGGCGGTGCTCTATGCCGAACCCGGCGGCTACTACGAGCAGGGTATCGACTGGACGAAGCCCGTCGTCGCCTGCGTCGTCGGCCGCTGGAAGTCGAAGCTGACCCGTGCCGTCGGGCATGCCGGCGCTATGGCCGGCTCGGGCGACAGCGCCGAGGACAAGGAGCGCTGGTTCATGCAGGCCTTCGGCGTGCCTGGCCTCTTCACGCCCGAGAACCCGGTCGTGTCCGCGAAGGGCGCTGTCGTCACCAACATCGCCGACATCCCCGCCGCCCTCACCGCGGTGATGGCGCTCAACGGCGCCGCGCCCGACTTCGCGCCGCGTGGGGACCTCGCGCTGAAGCCCTGGGTCGCCAACGACCAGGGCCTGCGGCTGCCGCCCGAACTCGCCATGCCGGCCGTCACCGCGCCCGAGCCCTACGCCGGCCAGATCGCCGCGCTCGGCGCCCAGGTCGGGGCGGTGGTCGCGCGGCAGAACATGAAGGACAAGTCCGGCGCGTCGGTCATGGACCCGAAAACCCAGGTGACGAGCGTGCACGGCCATTCAGTGCTCGATCTCGCGCTTGAGCCGCTGGAGGCGACCTTCGCCCTGCCGCTCGTGCACGAGATCGCCACCGAGAACGACCGGGCGATGCTCGACGTCGCGGTCGCAGCCGAGGTCAACCTCGTCGGCGACCCGATCCTCGTCGCCGCCGACGCGGCGCGGGAGGCCGGCAATGCTCCGAATGCGGTGATGGCAACCGCCGCCGCCATCGTCGGGCCGAAGCGCGTGGAGCGGGCGCTCGGCTGCACCCGGGCACTGATCGGGCTCTTCGCCCATTCGGGCCTCAGGGACGGGCGCGACGAGGAATTCGACGCCTCCGGGATTGTCTGTGACGATGCCACCCGGGCGCTGTTCCTGGCCACCGAGGCCGAGGCCGCCGACCCGCGTCCAGAAGCGATGCTCGCGGCGATCGCAGCCCGCGGCGGCAGGTCGGCGTTCCTGAAGTTCCTTGGAGGCCTGGGCGGCCGGTTGTCGCGGGACGCAATTCTCGCGGCCATCGCCACGACGATCGCCTGGGGGCCGCTGATGCGCAAGCGCATTTCGCGCCTTACCGCCGAGACACTGCCCTGGTACCTGCGGCTCTATGGCGTCATGGTCGGCACGACAATCCCCGGCGAGCACCACCGGTCGGGCTCGCTATGGGGCATCCCACGCGACGAGCGCTTTGGGCAATGGACCATGGCCGACCTCTGCTTCCTCGCCATGACTGGAAAGAAGCCCACCCCCGAGGAGGCGCTGCCGCTGCAGATGCTCGTCGGGCTCCTGATTTCGAACGGCCCTGGGTCGATCTCGGCTCAGGGTGCCAAGGGCGCGGTCTCGGCGGACGGGCCACAGACGCCCGCGCGCGTGCAGATCAACAAGGCGATGGTCGGCTTCCTTACCCATACCGGCTACAGCCACGGCGGCAACGGCTTCGAGGGCATGGCCTTCCTGCTCGAGCAATTCAAGGACGCCGGGCTGACCGACCCCTCCGATCCAGCCCACGGCCTCGACCTGAAGGCGATGGCGACGGCGTTCGCGCGCACGTACCGCCGCGAGAAGGCCCAGGCCAAGGAGCTCGGCACTGAGGTCCGCGCGCTCCCCGGCGTCCATCACCCGGTCTTCAAAGGCAAGCCCGTCAACCACGATCCGCGCGAGCGCTTCATCGCGGAATTCATGGCGCGGCAAGGAAAGTACAACGTCTTCCACGCCTTCTACCGCGAGCTCGTCCAGGCACTCCACGATCAGGGGGCCTCGCCTTACGTTTTCTGCGTCAACGTTGACGCGGTAATTGCGGCGCTGCTGCTGGCGCTGCTGTGGAAGGACTTCAAGTCCGGCACCCTGACCGAGCGCGACCTGGAGACCGCGGCCTTCACCGTCTTCCTATACGGTCGCATGATCGGCGCGGCCGCCGAGATCGACGACCACCTGAACCGCGGCCGCAACATGGACACCCGCACCCCCCCGCCCGCCTGCGGCTTCGTGGTCTGATGGCGACCCCGCCCGCCACCAGCCCGCGGTCCGCACCATCGCGATGCCGCCGCGGAATACTGAACTGATCCCACACCGGCCTTGGCTTTGACTTTAAGAATGACCGGAACCCACACACTTAGCGGTCATTTGCTTCGCCCGAATGGATGTCCGGCTTGGCCCGAAACGGTCATTCCGGATGCCAATTTGCGTTAGTCCTTGGGCAAAACCCAATCACTCTAAACGACCGGGTTCGATCCCTTGCGGATGTTTAGTTGGGGCGTCGCATGACGCGATCTGACCCGAAGACGACTCACACACTCCACTCACGGAACGGCTGTTGTGCGCCGATCTCAGCCGTTCGTCGACGCTCAGCTCGATCCCGAATGCCGCCGTTCGCTCAGTCGTTGTGATGGGCTCGAGTCAACCGTGCAATCCAATGGATTGGCGGCTATCCGCCGGCATGATCCCGCCGGAAGAGCGAATTCGAACCAACGGCCGCTCGATGAACAGTCGAGATCTCTACCGGTGAGCTATCGGGAGCTGCTGAACCAAACTCTCAACTTAATTTCGGATCGGGCTAAAAGGCATTTGCCGAATATGGTGGCGACGTCGCATCTTTCTGCTTGCCGCCCTATTTCACCAAGGACGGGGCCGCCGGAATGAAGGCCAGCTTTCGGGGACCGGCAAGGAGCAGTCAGCGAATGACATTGGATCGTTGCCCGGAATGCCGCCGTCGAGGAACGAGAAGGCACTGGCTGGGTGTTGATGGCCACATCGGGAGGTGAGCCCATGGAACCGCGCGCCAAGGAACAGGAGAACCTTTCCCGACTCGAACGGGCCGCGCAACAGACTGCTGATCCAAAAACTATGGAACAGGAGGCGAAAAAGCCCGAGGAAAAATTCCGCTTCAGCCTTCGCAAGGAAGACGTCTGGTGGACGGTTGGTTTCGCTGCCGCTGCCTTGCTGCTTTTTGGCATCCAAGTCCTGATCAATTGGCGCTTAGAATGGCTTGACGCGCCTTTGCGCGTTCGCGTGCTGAACTACGTCAGGGGCGGCCTTCTCATTTTCGTTATGCTGACCGTTGCGAATGCTATCGAAGTCTTTCTCATTGGCCGAATTCCCAGTCGTGTTTCGCGCTTCAACCTGCAACGTATTTTTCGATTAGTCGTCGTCGTCGCCATCGTCTTCGTGGCCATTTCAGTCTTATTTGTGAACTGGTACGCTGCGGTTGTTTCACTCGGCCTGATTTCACTGATTCTCGGCTTTGCGCTGCAAATGCCGATCTCCAGTTTCATCGCGTGGATTTATATTCTGGCCAGGGCGCCTTATCGCGTTGGCGACCGCATTCGCATCGGCGATGCCCATGGCGATGTCATTGATGTCAGCTATCTCGATACGACGTTATGGGAATTCGGCGGCGAACATCTTTGGACCGATCATCCGAGCGGACGCGTCATCAAGTTTCCGAACTCCACCGTGTTTGACACGCCGGTCTTCAACTATTCCTGGCCGCTGTTTCCCTATGTCTGGAACGAAATCAAGTTCCAGCTCGCTTACGAAAGCGATCTGGAATTCGTAGCGAAAACCATGAGAGAGGTCGTTGACGAGCAGATCGGCGACATCATGAGCCAGAAGGTGAAGGTCTATAAGCACATCCTGTCGCAAACGCCGGTGGACGAACTCGAAGTGAAGGAGCACCCCGTGGTTCATTTTCGCGTCAGTGAAAACACCTGGCTCGAGGCCATCGTGCGTTACCTCGTGCCGCCGAAGGAAGCGGGGCGCACCAAAACACGCTTGATCAAGGAAATGCTGGCGCGAATGAATGCAAAACCCGATCGCGTGCTGTTTCCGAAGAGCAATTTGAGGTGAATTTCCTCAGGCCACGCCCGGGCGGAGCCATCCCCCGCCCGCGTCGCGGCAGGCAAGCCCGGATACTCGAACGTGTGCGTCCAATCCTCCTCACTCATTCGTGTCGACATGGCTTGCGATCTCCGACTCAGCGGAACCCATGGTTCACAACCGACCCCAAGGAACACTGTTGCCGCCCATCTAGCCGTCTTATCGGTATCGGCGAAGCCGCTGATCTGTGCTAAGCCGCCGCCCGAATAGCCAAAGGAGTACCCCCCGTGAGCGAGCCGACCGTGGCCGAGGCGACCGACAGCATCTATGCATCGCTCCAGGCGAACAATGCCGACATCGACGCACATATCGCGGCGCTCAAAGCAGCGCTGACGCGAGAGGGGATAGAACAAGCGGTGTTCGATCCGACCAGGCTGGCGCAGAACAACCGTTCGGGCCGCAAGCTAATGCAGGCTTATTTTCGGCAGCGCGGCGTGAGCGTGAGGTTTTCGGCCTCGTAGGGGCGCACGCTGAGGCGCGACGGCCCGCCGGCAATCATTGTGGTCCAGGATCCCGCGGGGAGTTCAGGCAAGTCCGCTTTTGGCTTCTGTAGGCCGACATGCGGCTTCCGGCCCCGCCGACGTCAAAATACCTAGGAAATCGGCCGACAAATGGTCAATTCAATCACCTGCGCCGGCTGCCGAGTACATCAGCGACCGATGCGCCGCTTCTGGCCTTCGGATTTGACCGGCTCAATCGCATGAATCTGCCGCCTTGAGCGCTTCGGCGCGGTCAGATTTGTCTAACGCGCCGATCCGTCGAACCAACGCGTAGAACCTTGGATAGTCGCCCGAACACAAATCGAACAAGCGGAGAAACGTCGTCACCTGATCACCGTAAACGGAAGTCGCGGCGAGCTTCGCGTTGTTAATCGGAGCATCGAACCAGACATCGTATCCCCGGTATCCACGCCAGCGACTGTCGCGCATCTCTCGGTAGCGCATCCGCAGCCGTTCGATCGCGGCTGTCTTTGCGGCCCGCTTTTGGTCCGAGGTATTGGAGTCGTCATAGACGTGCGCTAGCTCGTCCCGGGTGTGCGATACCAGCGCAAGAAATTCGGTCCTGCGCTTTCGGTCGGCTTTGTAACGGCGCAATTCGCCGGTATCACCAGCCGCGCGCAGCCATTTTCTCACGCCGGTTGTTTCGACGGCGACAGCGAATGCCTCGTTGAATGCGGAATCGTCCTTCACATAGACGCGTTGGTGGGCCAGCTCGTGGAAAACTAGCCCTGCAAGACCCGCTTCATCTTGGCTGAGCATGGTGCTTAGCAGCGGGTCACTTGACCAGCCGAGCGTGGAATATGCAGTGATGCCCGTCACATAGACGTCCAGGCCCTGTCTCTGAAGTTCGACAGCGGTTTCAATCGCAGACCTTTTGGAGAAGTATCCTCGGTACGGAACGCATCCGAACACCGGAAAGCACCATGTTCGTGGCGTCAGCGAGAATTCCGGCGCGGCGAAGATGGCCCATGTCACCGCGTCCGGACCAACGTCAACATAGCTGCGGTAGCTATTGTTGTCCGGCAGCGCTAGTTCATCTATCGCAAACTGTCGGATGGCGCTCGCCGATGCCATTCGAGCGCGCAATGTCCCAGGGGTCGACGGATCGTCGATCAGCTCTCCGACATCCTGGCGCGCCGCCATGATCTCCACGTGACCCTTCAAGGATTGTGCGTAGTAGGAAATGCTGGTGCAACCTGCCACGCCGGACACCACAATCATCGCAGCAACCGAACGAAAAAAAGCATGCATCACGGTTTGCCCACGGCATTGCTCACACGTCCGGATAGGGCAAATGTCGCAACTACGCCCGGTCCCAAACAGTCGCGCCAATTTGGTTAAGGTCCTGGATGGGGTTTAGGTTAGACGTTCGTCCTCGGCAAGATTGTCATAATTCGGTCACTGGCCGCCAAATTGCCGAATGTCCGGATACGGCGGACTGAAGCAACGCAGCATTTTCCACTTTGAGGCGAAGTAATTCTCAACTATGGTCCGCCAGGCTTTTGGCATGGGGGGGAATATTGCCGATGGTTTTATCACGCAGGGGTGTCGTGCTGGGCGGCCTGGCGCTGGTCGCGGTGGGTGCAACCAGCAATATTGCTCAAGCCGCGGCGGCAAAATCCTTTTTCGCCGGTACCGCCAGCGACAACAATTTTGTCTATCGCAAGACCAACTTCGCCAAGATCAACAAGAGATGGCATCGCCAGATCGTCAAGTATTTCAGCAGCGAGCCGGTCGGCACCGTCGTGGTCGATACCCGCCACCACTTCCTCTACATCATCATGGAAAACAAGACCGCCATCCGCTACGGCGTCGGCGTCGGCAAGGACGGCTTCAAATGGTACGGCCGCGCGACGATCGACCGCCGCGCGCTGTGGCCGCAATGGGTCCCGCCCCCCGAAATGCGTAAGCGCAGGCCGGACCTACCGCACATGGTCGCAGGCGGCGCGTCCAACAATCCGCTCGGGCCGCGCGCGCTCTATCTGCACCGCAACGGCGCCGACACCGGCTACCGCCTGCATGGCACGCTGGAGCCATGGAGCATCGGCACCGACGCTTCCAGCGGCTGCATCCGCATGTTCCCGGAAGACATCATCGACCTCTACCAGCGCTGCCCGATCGGCACCGCGGTGCAGGTCCTGCCGCATATCGCCGACCAGGCGCCCGCTTCCACCACTGTCGAATGATTGGCGCCTCATGAACCGCATGATTGAAAACACGCGCCGGCTGCTCGCCGCCGGCCTGCTGGTGCTGGCCGCATCCTGCTCGACCAGCAACACGCTGGCCCCTTCCACGCCCGACATCACCAACACCGAGGTTGCCGGCTTCCAGAACGTGCAGCCGGGCAGCGAGGAGGATTTTATCCTCAATGTCGGCCGCCGCACCTATTTCACGCAAGGTTCGGCCGCGCTCGATTCTGTCGCCAAGGCCACCCTCGACACCCAGATCGCCTGGTTAGCAAAGCATCCGCGCTGGCTGCTCAAGCTGCAGGGTTTCGCCGACGATCCCGGCGCAAGTGAAACGGCGCTGTCGCAGCAGCGCGCCGATGCGGTGATGGACTACCTCGCCGCCGGCGGCATAGACCGCAACCGCATGTGGGCCAAGGGCTACGGCAAGGACAGGCTCGTCCGCGACTGCCCCGACACCGCCTGCAGGTCACAGAACCGCCGCGTTGTGGCTAATTTGCGCGATGAGAGGGACGAGCCGTAGGGGGCTGCTGTTCTGCTTGTGACCCGAAGCAGAGTCTCACACGCGACGGCGGCATGGCTGCTTTGCGCCCGATGTCCGCCCTTGAGGCGATCTTTGCGATTGCCGGATAGCAGACGCTGCCGGCGACCACCCTGGACATCTTATTGCGCCAGAAGCAGACATTTCTGATCGCGGGCAGGCTGCCCGGATGAGTCGCTACTTCGGCATTGGGAGGAGACTTCTGAAGTCCGGTCCCCCTCCGCCCCCAGGTCGGTATTGATGTACCGACACCGGGTAGTCATACTTACGGGCAAATGAGGAGAAACGAGCCACAATGCGTCTGCTGCCAAATCTGCTCTCCCGTTTTGTAAAAAACGGGCGCCTGACTGTCATATTCGAGGACGGTTTCAGGCAAGCCTTCGGCAGTGGACAGGATGGGCCCGACGTGACGATCCGCCTAACCGACAAAGCGGTCGAACGCGAGATCTTCTTCAATCCGGAACTGAAGGCGGCCGAAGCCTACATGGATGGCCGCTTGGTGATCGAGAACGGTGGCAATGCATTTGACCTCTTGTCACTTTTTTCCGTCAACCGCACTGGGTTGGCAGCCCACCCTGTTCAGAAGGCGTTGCGGAAAGTCTGGCGTGCGTTGCGCCGGCGCCAGCAGAACAACAAACTCGGTCTCGCCGCCAAAAACGTTCAGCATCACTACGACATCCCGACGAAATTTTATGAGCTATGGCTCGACGAGACAATGACCTATTCGTGCGCCTATTACACGGCACCGGACAACAGTCTGCAGCAAGCGCAGATGGACAAGCATCGCCACATTGCCGCGAAGCTCAAGCTAGAGCCGGGCATGCATGTGATGGAAATCGGCTCAGGCTGGGGCGCTCTCGCCATCTATCTCGCCAAGTATTGCGACGTGAAGGTCACGGCGATCAACGTTTCGACGGAGCAATTGGCGGCGTCTCGGCTTCGAGCGATCGAGGCCGGGGTCGCTCACCAGATCGATTTTCGCGAGGTCGACTATCGCGAGGTCAGCGGACAGTTTGACCGTGTTGTCTCGATCGGAATGATGGAGCACGTGGGCGTCGTTCATTTCGACAGCTATTTCACGATCATTAATAGATTGTTGAAGGAGGGTGGCTTCGCATTGGTTCATGCGATCGGACGCATGTCACCGCCTGGCACGACGGCGCCGTTCATCCGCAAGTATATCTTTCCAGGTGGGTATGTGCCGGCTTTGTCAGAGGTGTTTGCCTCGTTGGAGCGCACGGGGATCTGGTGCGCCGACTGCGAAAATTTGCGGCTGCACTATTACTGGACGATCCACAATTGGCGTCTCGGTTATGAGGCCAGGCGCGAGGAGGCAGTCGCCATGATGGGCGAACGCTTCTGCCGTATGTGGGATTTCTATCTGGCGTCGGCCGAACTCGGCTTCCTAAACGGTTCAAATTTTGTCTTCCAGATACTGATCTCGACTCGCCGTGACGATGTCCCAGTCATCCGCGATTATATTGTCGAAGAAGAGCGACGCCTACTGAGCTCGATGCAGACGAGTGCGTAGTTTCGCTACACCAGTGGGCCCGGTCCGCTGGTTAGCTCCCCCTGCAGGACTCGGATGACAACAGACAGCCACGCCCACTCATCCCGCCGGTCAATCTTCGTCCGACGGAAGCGCCAGTGCAACCAATCGACAAGTCCGCAGATCAAAGCGGTCGGCCACGAATGACAGCTTTGCGCATCTCGGACGTTGACGTCAGCATTGTCACTTCCTGAAAGCGGACATTGCTAGAACGATTCGAGTGGTCGCGGTTGCGCCATTTGCCGCCATTTATAGTTTGGCCAGTAAACTGTCGCTTTCGATGCACAGCGGTCGTTCCTGGCAACGCGCGCCGTTCGCGCGCTGGCGAGCAGCGGCCCTCGCCTTTCTTTGCACAGGGGTGTTCTATGGCTGCCCAAGAGGCTTCGCCTTCCCCGCCTCGCATTCCGGCAGTCGCACAGATTTGGCGAGTTTCGCCAGCGCCTCGGGCTTGGCGCACGCCGGGAAGCCGGCTAGCGGCATTGTCTCTATGAACCGACTGCGCTCCATTGTGCTCATGCCGGATTCATTGATGATGCTCTCGACGGTCAAGTCCGGGTGGTGCTTGAGAGTTTCCCTAACCGAAGCATTTGCCTCATCGATTCGACCCAGTGCCGCAAGGGAACTGCTACGCACCACCCAATTCCATTTTTGGTAGTTGTTAGGCGTCATGCGTTCCAGCATCTTCAACGCGTCCTCATACCGGCCGGCCATAAAATAAGCAAAGGAGAAGAAGTTGGACGTCCACATCGGGTAGTTCGGGTCGAGCCGCATTACTTGATCGACCATCTGAGCGCCGCGTTCGGGTTCGTCGAAGCGTGCTGCGTAGCCGGAATAGAAAGTCAGGATTTCGGACGAACCGGGAGCTAGACGAAGGGCCGTGTCCAGCTCAGCCTTGGCGCGGGCGATGTCGCCCTTACCAGCAAGGCTCATACCAAACACCGCGTGTGCTTCAGCGTCATTTGGATCAAGCAGCACCGCGCGTTCGGCTACATCGGCAGCCGCCTTGAAGTTGCTCTCGGGATTGACACCAAACACACCCAATAGAACGTGAGCATGGTAAAGTTCTACCCAGGCCCGGGCCAGCCCTGGGTCCAGCTCGACGGCGCGGTTGAGAAACGTGATGGCCTCCTCCTCATCCGCTTTGGTGAGCTTTTCAATCTTCTCGGTCCCGAGCAGATAGTAATCATAGGCATTCAGGTTTTCAGGCCGTTTACGTTTGGCTGCAGCCCGCCCGGCCGCCTGAATCAACCCTACGCCGCCGCCGAGACGGTTGGTGACTTGCTCTGCAATCTCAGTCTGGACTGCGAATACGTCCTCAGCGGGCCGATCCCAACGATCCGACCAAAGATGGTTGCCGGTTTTTGCATCGATCAACTGCGCGGTGATCCGCACCCGCCCATTTTGCCGCTGGATAGAGCCTTCCAGTATGAAGCCGACATCGAGCGCACTTGCGACCTGGCGGGCATCCACGGGCTTGCCTTTGTAAACTTCCGTCGAATTCCGCGCCACGACCTCAAGCTCGGGAAACCGCGCGAGGTCGGTGATGATATCCTCAGTCAAGCCATCGGCCAAACGCCCGGTGGCCTCGTCGCCGCCATAATTATTGAAGGGCAGCACCGCGACCGACGGCTTGGCCCCCAGTGGCGCAGGCTGCAAGAACCACCAGGTCCCACCACCCGCCAGAGCCAGCATCACGATCGCCGCCGCAGCCGTCTTGGCCCAGCGCGGCATCGCCTTGCGTGAGGTCCTGCGCGCCCGCTTGCCATCGAGCCTCAGCCGGTACATCCGCACTGGGCGGCTGATGTTCTTGACCTGCTGCTCGCCGGCGAAATCGAGCGGCCAGTCGAGTTTGCCCTGGAGATGATCGTAGGCGGTACCCGACACCATCACGACGCCCGGCTCGGCCAACTGCTCCAGCCGCGCGGCGACATTAACGCCATCACCATAGACATCGCCATCCACCAACGCCACATCGCCTAGATTGATCCCGATGCGGAATACGATGCGCTCAGGCTCCGGTAGGCCGGCGTTGCGCGCTGCCACGGCATTTTGAATCTCCGCGGCACAGGCAACCGCATCTACCACGCTGTCGAAGGCGACGAGCGCGCCGTCGCCCATCAGCTTGACGATCCGGCCATGGTGCCGGGCGATGGTCGGATCGGTCAGTTCGGCACGGATGGTTCTGAGTCGCGCGATGGTGCCAGCCTCGTCGGCCTCCATAGCCTTCGAATAGCCGACCATGTCTGCCGCCAAGATCGCCAGCAGCTTCCGATTGAGAGGGGGAACCGCCATATGCGCCTCGTTAGGGCACAACCCTACACCCATGGAAGCGCCGGAGCCAGAACGCGCCGTTGCCCGCGCGGTGAATGACCGCTCGTCAGCCGTTCCTGACTTTTGACCGGGTGGCGGATGAACGTCTTCAACGGGTCAGTTGGAGACTTCAATCCAAACTGATCGGATGTCTGCTATCGATTTCTGGAGTCCAGAAGCTGCCGGACCGATCTCGGACCAAAATAGAATGACCATGACCAGCGAAGTTGGTGGAAAACGGAACGTCCGCTGTCGGCGCACCCTCCAGCAAATTTCCACCACATCCCAGGACTAACGATCGCTTCATCGGGATTGGCTGATAGCTTCGGCACGTCTTGGCATGACATGACTGCGGGAGGATGCCCCCTTGAGAATGAGATATCTGCTAGCAGCCCCACTCGTTGTGGCGATCGTCCTGACGCTCAGATGGGAATGGCGGGAGCCCCATCACTTCGAGGATGAGGTTATGCGAGCCGCGCTGGCGGAGGAAGTTCGCCGGGACGACACCCGTTGCCCGCTCAGCAGCAAGGCTGTGGAGCAGGCTCGGCCATGGGTTCTTGCAGCCTGCGCGGCAGGCGGGCTCGGCTGGCATGAGGCAGCGGCGAAGTATGGCGACGATGCAGCCAGAGTGTTCCTCGTCTATGGCGAGGATGCGGACTTCGTGGAGGTTTTCGACCGTCTCGGCCATCCGGTCGTGCCGGTGATTGCTTATTTCGTGAAGAATGGATCGTCGCAGTACTTGTTGCAGGAAACCGTCGGTCAGGGCCTCTCGAGCCTGTGGGACGACCGGCAGGTGGGATTCGGCCTCGCCGAGATTTCGCCGGAGCAATATGGGCTTATTGCCATTCACGAGCTCAAGGATCGCGGGCATGAGATGCTGTCGGAGTTCGAGATCGTTGACGGAACAGCAGTCCGCAGACAGTTCACCCGCACGCTGCTTGGTGCGAAGAACATAGTCCTGGGCGGCGTTTCCGATCTGGAAGGGGTGATCACCCGCGGCGAGCGGCTTCCGACCTGGGGCGAGATGGGTTGGGCGGCCTTCGATGCGGTAATCGTCGTCGGGGGCTTGGGCGCCGCAGCCAAGGCATTGCGCGTTGCGAGGGCACCGGTGGCCGCGGCTAGTCGCGGAACGGTGCGGATAGCAAATCTGAGGGTTGCTGGCAAAGGTGCGTTCCAATCGCTTTCCGCCGTCGGTACCGCAGCCGGTGTCGCCGCCGTCGTCGCACTTCCTTATGTGGCGATCACGCGACCTCACCTTCTGACAAACGCGGCCGGTTGGATAGCCGAGCAAGCAGGTCTCCCGGCCTGGCTCGGCGCCTTTGCGGCCTACCTTATACTCTGTCTTGTCCTGGCTTTTCTGATGAGGATAGTTTTGGCGCCGCTGGCCTGGACGCTGCGGACGTTGAGCAAGATCATTGGACCACTCGCCGGTGCCGGCGGTGTCCGATCCGCGGCAGCCTAAATCCCGCCTACAGCGTCAATGGCAGGTTATAAATGGTGGAAAGCTAACCCTTCAGTCATTGGAGTCGCGATCTTGAATACCTTCGGTTTTAGGGGAGATTAAGCCGATGATAAAAGCGGATACTCCGTTCGCCCTTATGCTGGAGATGCATGCCGTGGTCTTAGGCGTTCCAGCGCTTATCTGCTAGCATCAGCCGCAATCGTTGCATTGATACGCCCTTGGCGCTTTTCTTCATCGGTCGGCTTGGCTTGCAATCTGGCTTCAGGAGTTGGCATCATGGCTGTGGCAGTTGTGCTCGCACAGGGAGCATTTCTTCTCGGCTTTGGCACGCTGTTAGAGGATCCACGCTATCGTTCTCACTTCGTCTGTGAACCCTGCTTTTGAGTCCGCAAAGGGGCCGTCAACAGAACGGCCGCTTTGTTGCGCCGCTTCCTGATAGCTGCCGGACTGCTTACGGCCCACTATGCTCTCGAGCAGCAATGCGCCCTTATCGGACATCGAGACCAGCGTCGCTGTGCGCTCAGAAACGGACCCTCGCGATCCAGAATCGGCAGCTGGATGGACTAGCAAGCGCGCCGAGCAGCAGACGCGCTTGGCCGAAGAGTCTAGCACCTGGTCGGTGATCGGTCAGGTCCCAGGCCAATTTCCTCCTGCCGCGCTCCACTTTATTGCAAGACGGTCAAATTTGAGCTTCCGCATTCATGCTTTGTCGAGCGTATCTCTTAGAGTCGCTTAAACCTTCTGCGCCGTAAGCTTTAGCCGTGCTGAATCGCCGTCAGCGCCGATGACGACGAAATAGGAGAACGCAATGACTCGCAATCACGTTGAACGTCTTGGAGAGTTTAGGGAAATCCTGGTCGCGACTCGACGCGAAGGAGTCCGTAACGTGCACCATACCCGCGACGCAATGCGGGCAAGCGGCTTTCAGATCGGGGACAGCGACGGCTCCAGCTACGGAGCCAAGCTAAAGGAGCTCCAAGAGGAAATCGAGGCAGTCGATCGCGCCATCGAAGACGAGAAGCGGCTGGCCTTGGCCCTTGAGAGTGCGGCTCAATCCCGCCGACCAATTAAGCCGAGAATCGTGAAGGGAACATAGAGTCGGGGACGGCCCTTGGTGCCCGTCGCGTGGATTCGCCTGCGACATCGTGTCGGGCTCGTCGCCGCCGTGCTACAGAGCCCTGAACGTCATCCGTTGCCATCAAACGTGGGGCAGGGGCGGCCGAAGCCGCCCTGTGTCGATGTCGACTTCGCTATGTCCATCGTTGTCGATGCCGTCGCTACCCTCGCCAACGGCGTTCCTCAGGTATCCGATCTGAAACGCGATATTTGGACATGAAATCACGGAGGCCAGCTTCTGGCGCAAAGCGGTCGGCACTACCCTGGATGAAAGGTCGGCTTTCTAGCCCCATCATCCCGAAAGCGGACGTTCCGCTTCCGGCCCAAAACGGTCATTCTGGATGCCAATTTGCGTGACGCGGTCCGCGTGGTGCAGGGTGGGGCAATAAGGATGGTTCAGTCGAAGAAGCCCGCATCCTCTTGCCTGAGATACTTTCGGGCTGCTTCGGCGTCGATATCGAGGCCCAGCCCCGGTGCTTCCAGCAGATCCACCATGCTGTCCGTCACGATCTGCGACGGCAGGCCGATTACGAGGTCCTCCCACCAGGGATCGGAGGCGCTCGGATATTCGAAGGCGATATAGTTGGCGGGCAAGGTGGCGCAGACATTGATCAACGCGCCGAGGCCAAGCAGGCCGTTCGCGGTGCCGTGCGGCGCCATCAGGATCGAGTGCATATGGGCGTGCTCGGCGACCCATTTCAGCTCGGCGATGCCGCCGACATCGGCGGGGTCCGGACCGATGATACGGACCGCCTGCGTTTCGATCAGCTCCTTGAAATTGTGGCGCAGGTAGATCTGCTCGCCGGTATGGATTGGCGTCGAGGTGGAGGTGGTCAGCTCCCGATAGGCCTGCGGATTGACCCACGGCACATAGTCGCCGGTCAGCATGTCCTCGAGCCACATCAAGTTGTACTTCTCGACCGCGCGAGCAAATTTAATCGCATCGGGCAGCATCCAGCCCGGGCCGCAGTCGAGCGCCAGGCTGACCTTGTCGCCCAGCACTTCCTTCATCGCGATCACGCAGTCGAGCATATGATTGAAACCGCGCTCGCTGATCACGCCTTGATCCATGGCACCGTGATAGCCGGCCTTCTTCTGCGTCACGCCGTAATGGAAGCCCTCGATGGTGTCCTTCATGTTGGAGTGGAACGAGATTCCTTGCTTGATCATGAAGAAGTTCTGCGGCTGCTCCATCATCCATTTGACGTCAGCGGCGTAATCTTCCGGCCGGTCGCCCGTGCGTTTCTGGCGGATCGAGCCGTTGTAGACGCGCACCTTGTCGCGCACCTTGCCGCCAAGCAGTTTGTAGGCCGGCACGCCTGCGGCCTTGCCGGCAATGTCCCACAGCGCATGCTCGATAGCGCTTACCGCCGCGCCATAGGGCTTGAAAGAGCCGCGTTGGCGGATCTTCAGCATCACCCGCTCGACGTCGGTCGGGTCCTCGCCGATCAGCGCCTCGCGAAAATGCAGAACCCACGGCTTGAGGTAGGGCTTGGTGTACTCGACCTCGCCCAGGCCATAGAGGCCCTCATCGGTGACGACGCGAACGATGGGATGCTTGCCGATAACGGCACAGCGGAGGTCGGTGATCTTCATGTTCGGTTCTTTCGCCTCAGCTCCAGGTGCGGTCCCAGGAATACTCGTTGTCCCAGTGATCCGTGGGCTGCCAGATGCCGGTGACACCCGGCTGCAGATGCTGCGAGATCACCTCGTCGACGACGTCGTCAATTCCTAGGCCCGGCTTGTCCGGAACAGTGACAAAGCCGTCCTTCACGAGCGGCTTGGGAACGCCCGTGACGATATCGTCCCACCAGTCGACATCGACAGAGTGGTATTCGAGCGCCATGAAGTTTTCGGTCGCTGTCGCGACATGTGCCGCGGCCATTGCGGCGATTGGACTTTCTGCCATATGGATCGCCATAGCGACGCCGTGGTCCTGCGCCATGTCGCCGATCTTCTTGGTCTCGAGGATGCCCCCGCTGGTGAGCAGGTCTGGGTGGATAACGGACAGGCCGCCGCTCTTGAGCAGAGGTTCGAAGCCCTCCTTGAGGTAGATGTCCTCGCCGGTGCAGATCGGCACCGTAGTGGCGTCCTGCAGTTGTCGGTACTGCTCGGTGTACTGCCATGGGATCACATCCTCGAGCCAGGCTGGCACGTATTTTTCAATCCGCCTGGCGAGGCGAATACCGTTCTGCATCGAGATATGGCCGATGTGGTCGATGGCGAGCGGAACGTCCATGCCGATAATTTCGCGAACCTCGGCAATGTACTGCTCAAGCAAGTCGAGGCCCTTGTCGGAAAAGTGGAGGCCGGTAAACGGGTGGGGGACGTTATGCAAATCGTAGGCGGCGTTGCGGGCGCGTCGCTCTTCAAGAGTCTTGACCGGGCCGCGGCCGGGCTGGACCCGGTACCCTTCAAGTGAGCCGGCAGGAGACACGACCGCACCGGGGACATCGGCGATCTGCATCAGCCCCAGATCCATCTTGAGGAAGGTGAAGCCGAGCGCCATGCGCTGCTTGAGGCGCTTGCCGGTCTCGGTGCCGCTCGGCACGGTAGCGTCGGTATCGCAATAGAGGCGCACCTTCTCCCGAAACCGGCCGCCGAGCATCTGGTAGATGGGCACGCCATAGGCCTTGCCGGCGAGATCCCATAACGCGATTTCGATCGCCGAGACGCCGCCGCCTTGCCGGCCGTGTCCGCCGAACTGTTTGATCCGGCGAAACAGGCGGTCGATGTTGCAAGGGTTCTCGCCAAGCAGCCGGCTCTTCAGCATCAGCGCGTAGGTGGCGCTGGCGCCGTCGCGCACCTCGCCAAGCCCGACGATGCCCTGGTTGGTGTAAATCTTGAGCAGGGTTGAGGTGAACGGCGCGCCGACGATTTCGGCTACCCGCATGTCGGTGATGCGAAGCTGGGATGGCTTAGAGTTCGCGTTCACCCGATTGAGCGCCTCGTCGGCGCCACCCGTCTTTGCCATGACTTATCCTCGTTCTGGTGGATGGGGCTTGTCGCCCGCACGCCGGGCCGGCATAGAGCGTTGCTAGCCCAGCTCAATCTCGTGGGCCTGCAGGTAGTCGCGGTTCATCTCAATACCGAGGCCATGCCTCGACGTCAGCTTGAGGCTGCCGTTCGAGACGTCGAGTGGTCTGTCGATGAGGTGATCGTATTTGCCCAGGTTCCACTCCGACGTTTCAAGCTTGTAGAAATTAGGAACGGTCATCATCACCTGCGCTCCCGCAACCACGTTGATCGGTCCCGCGGCGTCATGTGGCGAGACCGGGACATAATAGGCTTCGCATAGGGCAGAAATCTTCTTGAGTTCGGTAATGCCGCCGGTCCAGGTGACGTCGGGCATGATGTAGTCAGCGAGCCTGTTCTCGAGTACCGGCACGAAATCCCATTTCGTGTGGCCGCGCTCGCCCCACGAGATGGCGGCACTGACCTTCTCACGCACCTGCTTGAGGGCGTTAAGGCTCTCGGGCGGGCAGGGCTCCTCGAACCAGTCGATCTGGCCGGCTTCCTCGAGGCTCCGACAGAGGCGAATGGCGGTGGGAACGTCGAAGCGGCCAGGCGCATCGATGAGAATGTCGACGTCAGGCCCCGCCGTTTCGCGGATCAGAGCCGTGAGTTCGGCGGCTTCGCGTTCGTCCTTGCGGGTCATGCTGCCATCGAGGTAGCCGTCTCGCTGTTCGCGGGGCAGGCCATCGGCGCTGCGGCCCTGGTGGGGGTATGGATCGAACTTGAGCGCAGTGTGTCCGGACTCGACGATGTCTAGAATTTCGCGGACCACAGCCTCCTTGCTGGTGAATTTGGCCTGGTTGGGATGGGTGTAGAGCGCGATTTCATCGCGTACTGGTCCGCCCAGCAGCTCGTAAATCGGCTTACCGAGGACTTTGCCCCGGATATCCCAGAGGGCTATATCGATGGCGCTCACGCATTCGACGGCGGCGCCGCGGCTGCCCATGTAGGTGAAGCTGCGAAAAATCTTGTGCCAGAGATGCTCGATACGCGCTGGATCCTCGCCTGTCACGGCGACACCGATCTGCCGCAGGATCGTGCAGAGAGCGCGGTTGGCGAGCCTTGTAGTGGTGGTGATCTCTCCCCAGCCACTCACCCCCTCATTGGTCGTCACTTCGACGAACAGGAACTCTCCCCAATAGGAAGCATCGGACTTGATCAGCCACGGCCGAATGCTCGTGATTTTCATCTCAATTCCTTTATCTGAAATCGTCAGGGCTAACGATGTTCAAGACTGGACCTTCGTTCCTATCCGGCCCGAGCGGCGTTGCGCGCACGCATCTGTTCGAGAATATGCCGGCCGGAACCCTCGACATGGCGGGAAACGAGTTCGGCCGCCTTGTCGGCTTCTCCCGCTTTTACGTGCGCGATGAGTTCGCGGTGCTCGCGAATGATCGCGGCACGCCGCGCAAGCGTGAAATTGAAACGCCGGCTGACGGCTCGCAGCACTTCGCGATGCTTCCACCAAAGTTCGGCGGCATGGCGGTTATAGTGCCGCTGGTACATCACGGTGTGGAAAGCGGTATCAAGCTCACTGTGCCTCAAGGTGTCGGCAAAGTTGTTCTCTTCAATCAGGCCTTCGAGACGTTCGAGTTCTGCGATGTCCTCGCCGGTCGCCATATTCACAAACCATCGCGTCAGGGCCGGCTCAATCAAAACACCGATTTCATAGATATCCCGGACAAAATCCTGATCTATGGGTCGGACGCGCGCCCCGCGGTTGGGGCGAAAGGTGACAAAACCCTCCCCGCGCAAGAGTTGCAGGGCCTCGCGCACGGGGTTGGTCGAGGTGCCGTGACGCCGGGCGAGATCGGTGACCACAAGCCGTTCGTTGGCGGCGAGCCGTCCCTCAATGATGTCTTCCCTGATCAGTTCATAAAGCGAGGCGCCCTCGCTGGAGGCCCCCATGGGGTCAGTCTCCACCGGTGGCTTGGCTTTAAAATCACCTGTTTCGGCCAAGACCGGCTCCCCTAATCAAATACATACCCTGCCCGATATCACACACGGTTTTCACAAACAATGTACGATCCAACGCGTTGACAGGCAATCCATGATCTGAAAACGTATAAGATGACCGAAGGGGTACATAGAACAGAAAGGCGTCCCGCGGTCGAACGAGCTAGACCGCTTTGCCTCGGCGCAGGGCGGCATGGAGAACCAGGGAGGATACCTATGACGAGGATTACGCTCGGCAGTGCGGTCCTGCGCGGCACTGTCGCCACTGCTTTGATGGCATCGCTGATGTCCACATCGGCGCTGGGAGCGCCGGTCGACCTCAGCAAATGGTCGCCGGAATATGTGCGCTCCATTGCGGGCACAGAGGATTTTGACACGGCGGCCGATTGCGCCAAGGTCACCCCGCTCGACTACAAGGGGCGACTGACGTTCTGGTATCAGGGCGTGTTCGAGGGCGACCCCGACCTTTTGCGCCAGTACTACAAGGATTTCTTCGAGACCTTCCGCAAGACCTATCCGAACATCCAGCTCGAGGAACAAGCCCTCACCTATAACGACCTTCTTGACAAATTCCGCACGGCGCTCCTGGGCAATGCCGCGCCGATGGCGGTCCGCCTGCAAATCCTGGGTGGTACCGAGTTCGCCTCAAAAGGCTACCTGGAGCCGCTCAAACCCGAGGATGTCGGGTATTCCACCGAGGACTTCTGGCCCGGCGCCATGAAGGCCGTGACCTGGGAGGGGGTGACCTACGGCATTCCAACCAACAATGAGACGATGGCGTTCATCTGGAACGCCGACATCTTCAAGCGTGCGGGCCTCGATCCGGACAAGGCTCCGGCAACCTGGGACGACGTCGTCAAGTATTCCAAGCAGATCCACGACAAGCTCGGCATTGCCGGTTACGGCCTCGTGGCTCGCAAGAATGCCGGCAATACGCCGTACCGCTTCATGCCGCAGCTGTGGGCCTATGGCGGCGGCGTCTTCGACGAAGCCACCGCGAACCCGACCTATGAGGAGGTCAAGCTCGATAGCCCGCAGAGCAAGGCCGCGCTGCAAGCCTCGTACGACATGTATGTTCGCGACAAGTCGGTTCCGGTTTCGGCACTCACCAACCAGCAGGCCGATAACCAGCCCCTGTTCCTCGCCGGCCAGCTCGGCATGATGATCTCGCATCCGTCCGACTACGACGTCATGCTCGACCTGCAGAAGAAGGCGACGGGCGCCGACAAGGATAAGGCGCAGACCGTCATCGACAACATGCGCTACGGCCTGATTCCCACTGGCCCCGACGGCAAGCGCGCGGTCGTTTTCGGCGGCTCGAACA
This sequence comes from Mesorhizobium sp. WSM4840, assembly GCF_055811755.1. Classification (NCBI taxonomy): domain Bacteria; kingdom Pseudomonadati; phylum Pseudomonadota; class Alphaproteobacteria; order Hyphomicrobiales; family Phyllobacteriaceae; genus Mesorhizobium; species Mesorhizobium sp. WSM4840. The sequence goes on along the minus strand of NZ_JBVVQD010000016.1, from coordinate 82,747 downwards.
TTCACATCCTGAAGCCCGAATATGTCGAGGGCGGCAAGGTCGACGAGCCGGCCGCAAAGGCTATCATCTGCATGTGGACGAGCCCTGAATGGTCGCTGAAGATGGCCTACGCCGGCTCGAATCCGGGCAACCTTAACGGCTTCAAGACCAAATGGATGAAGGAACGTCTGGACAACATCAAGTTCCTCGATGTGACGACCTCGATGCTGCCATACGGCATCCCGTTCCCAGCACTGCCGCAGGCTCCCGAGATCATGAACATCATCGTCCCGGACATGCTGCAGAATGCCCTGACCGGAGCGATGACCGTCGACGAGGCAGCGGACGACGCGGCCAGGAAGGTAAGAGACCTGATGGGCGGACTCTGATGCATGTCGCGCAAAAGCATGCCCTCGGGCCTTGACCCGAGGGTGTGCAGCGGTTTTGCGATAACGACATGCATAAAATAACAACCTAAAGCGCGTCGCGTGAGGCCGATCAAACGCGACGCGCTTTAGTCCAGGCCTGACCGGCTGCACCGATAGTGCAGCCGGTTCGTTCAGAAGAAACAAGGGCGCGCCACAGTGACGATCGTGACCGGCAAGGCCGAGGCTCGCCGAAGATTGCAATCCGGCAGGCCCGGCGTGTTACGCGAGATATGGGAGCATCGCGCCGACTACGCGTACGTGCTCCCTGCGATCGCCGTGATGCTCGTCGTCATCGCCTATCCGATCTACTACACGATCGAGCTGTCGTTCTTCAAGACGCCGCCTGGCCTGCAACTTCGCGACAAGACCTTCATCGGCTTCGACAATTACGCGACCATCCTTACCAGCGAGGTGTTCTGGAGAGTCACCTGGAACACTCTGATCTGGACGCTGGGCTCCACTTTGATTGCCTTTGTCCTGGGGTTTGCCACCGCACTGGCGCTCCACCGCGAGTTTGTCGGCCGCGGTGTGCTGCGCGCAATCCTGATCATTCCCTGGGTCATCAGCGCGGTCGCCGCCTCCTATATCTGGAAGTGGATCTATCATTCGGACTTCGGGATCATCGGTGCGGTGCTGGTCGGCCTCGGATTGGCCGACCGACCGCCGAATTTCATCGACAGCGTCAGCACGGTGCTGCCTTCCCTGATCGTCGTCAATATCTGGCGCGAGTTTCCGTTTGCCATGATCATGATGATGGCCGGACTGCAGACCGTGCCCGAGCAGTTGCTGCGCGCCGCGCAGGTCGACGGCGCCAGCGCCTGGCAGCGCTTCTGGCACGTCACCTTTCCGCACTTGCGCAACGTCTCGACGGTGACGATCCTGCTGCTCGCCGTGGCCAACTTCAATTCCTTCATCATCCCCTGGATCATGACCGGCGGCGGGCCGTCCAACGCATCGCATATCTGGATCACCCACATTTATGAGCTCGCCTTCGGCCGGCAGCGCTGGGGCGTGGCATCTGCCTATTCGGTGCTCCTGTTCCTCACCCTGATGACGCTCGGCTATTTCTACGTCCGTGCGCTAAGCGGTAACGAGCGGCAAGAGGGGAGCGCATGAGCACGACTGCCGAGACAGCCCCGCGAGCCCTGAGCCGTCGCCGGATGCGCGTCGACGGATGGCGGTGGACCGGGCGCATCTTTCTCGCGTTCATGCTGCTTTACACCGCGGTGCCGATGATCTGGATGCTGATCACCTCGATCAAATCCGGGTTCGCGGCTATGGAATTCCCGCCGCAATGGTGGCCGGACGAACCTACCCTCGCCAGCTACGAGAAACTGCTCGATCCCCAGAACAGCGTCGGCCAGGACTTCCTCCGCTTCTTCTGGAACAGCCTTTTCGTGTCGACCGTCACGACAATCCTCTCGGTGATCGTCGCCGTCCCTGCGGCCTACGCGTTTTCGCGCTTCAGTTTCCCCGGCCGGAACTTCCTGTTCTTTGCCGTGCTGCTGCGCAACATGTTCCCGGCGGTGATCTTTCTCGTGCCGCTGTTCATCCTGATGCGCCTGCTCGGGTTGATGAATACGCATGGCTCGCTGATCCTCACCTATCTCACCTTCGGCCTGCCGCTGGCGATCTGGTTGCTCAAGGGCTTTTACGACAACATTCCGGTGCAGCTCGAGCAGGCGGCGCGCATCGATGGGGCAACGCGGTTCCAGGCCTTCATCTTGATTGTGATGCCGCTCTCGGCGCCGGGGATCATCGCCACCGCGATCTATTCGTTCATCGGCGCGTGGAACGAGTACATCTACGCCTACACCTTCCTCACCAAGAACGACCAGTTGACACTGCCGGTCGGCATCCAGCGCTTCTTCTCGGAAAATACGACGGACTTTCCAGGCCTGATGGCGGCCAGCTTCATGATGAGCGTGCCCGTCGTGGTGCTGTTCCTCGTCCTGCAACGATACTTCGTACGCGCCCTTACAGAAGGCGCGGTCAAGCACTAGGGAGTTGCCGATGGCCCACGTGGTCCTCAAAGATCTCGTCAAGTCCTATGGCAGCTTCAAAGCTGTCAACCACGTGTCGCTGACGGTCAATGACGGCGAGTTCGTTGCGCTCGTCGGCCCTTCAGGCTGCGGCAAGACAACCACGCTCAATCTCGTCGCGGGGCTGATCTCGATCACATCGGGCGACATCGTCATCGGCGACCGGGTGGTCAACGACCTCGACCCCAAGGACCGGGACATCGCAATGGTGTTCCAGAACTACGCGCTCTATCCGCAGAAATCGGTTTACAAGAACCTGGCCTTCCCGCTGCAGATGCGCAAACTGCCTAGGGACGAGATCGACAAGAAGGTCAAGGAAGCGGCGCGAGTGCTCGACATGACGCACCTGCTCGAGCGCAAGCCACGCGAACTTTCGGGCGGGCAGCAGCAGCGGGTGGCCCTGGGCCGTGCGCTTGTCCGCGACCCCGCGGTGTTCCTCATGGACGAGCCGCTCTCTAACCTCGATGCCAAACTGCGCGTGCAGATGCGGTCGGAGATCAAGCGCTTCCACCAAGACCTCAAGGCGACGATCATCTATGTGACGCACGACCAGCTCGAAGCCGTGACCATGGCCGACAAGATGGCGGTGATGAACGGCGGCTACCTGCAGCAATATGATTCACCGGCGCAGGTCTTTGCCCATCCCGTCAACATGTTCGTCGCCAGCTTCATAGGCAGCCCGGCGATGAGCCTTATTCCGCTGCAGGCATCGACGGCAAACGGCAACTCTGTGTTGACCGGCGCGGAGGGCTGGAGCTTTGAGCTCTCGCCGCGCAACGCCCAGAAGGTCGCAAGGGCAACGACCAGGAAAGTCGTGCTCGGCGCACGTCACTCGACGATCAAGCTGCACAAGAGCGCGGTACCCGGTGCCATTCCGGCCAAGGCCTACACGGTGGAGCCGACCGGAGACGTCACCTTCGTGCAGGCGTTCCTGTCCGGCGCCATCGTCAACGTCAGCGTGCCGCCGAACATTGCCGTCGCGCCCGATGAACAGATCTGGCTCGAGTTCGACCAGCAACGGATGCATCTGTTCGACGGCGAAACCGAAATGGCCCTCAAGGCCAACTGAGACAGGGCGCCAACTAAGACAGGGCGGATGCGTTTGGAACGTGGGCGCGGATGACTGAGAAGCTTAAGATCACCGCGATCAAGCCCTATCCAGTGTGGGTAGGAACGCGCAACCAGATGCTCGTCAAGGTCGAGACCGACCAGGGCATCTTCGGCTGGGGCGAGAGCGGCTTGAGTGGTCGCGAGAAAGCGGTGGCCGGTGCGGTCGAGCACTATCGCGAGTTTCTCATCGGCCGCGACCCGATGCAGATTGGCCGGATCTGGCAGGAGGTTTATCGCAGCCAGTACTTTGAGGGCGGGCGAGTTCTGCAGGCGGCGATTTCCGCCATCGACATCGCCCTTCACGACATCAAGGGCAAGGCGCTGGGGGTGCCGGTCTACGAGCTGCTAGGCGGCAAGCAGCGCTACCGCATTCCCACCTTCGCCTCGACCGGGGACGAGGCCGAAGGCGATGTTGCCATCGAACGAGCCCGCGAACTACGCGCACAGGGGTGGCAGGCGATCCGCTTCTTCCCCGTCGGGCAAAACAGCAGGGACATCTTCGAGCCGCGCGAGTCGATCGGCGCTACAGCGAGTATGCTAAACAAGGCGCGCGAAGCGCTGGGCGACGACGTTGTCCTCGGCATCGACTATCATCATCGGCTGTCGGTGGCCGAGGCGGCGAGCTTCTGCAACAAGCTCGGCCGCGGCGTGCTTGATTTCCTCGAGGAGCCGATACGGGACGAGACACCGGAGGCCTACGAATCCCTGCGTACGATGACCGACATCCCCTTTGCCATCGGCGAGGAATTTGCCAGCAAGTGGCAGTTCCTGCCCTACATCGAGCGCGGCATTCATCAGTTCAACCGGCTCGATGTTTGCAATGTCGGCGGGCTTACCGAGGCGATGAAAGTCGCTGGCTGGAGCGAGGCGCACTATGTGGACCTGATGCCGCACAATCCCCTTGGTCCGGTGTGCACGGCCGCGACCGTGCATCTCGCCGCCGCGGTACCCAACTTCGCGTGGCTCGAGACCAGGGATCCCGAAACAAAGCTGGGCTTCGACAATTCCGACTTCTTCCCCGTGCGACCACGGCTCGACGGGACCGACTATCCGGTCGGCGATCTGCCGGGGCTCGGCGTCGAGGTCAACGAGGAGGCGGTCCAGGCGGCGAGCTTTCGTTTTTGGGAAGCGCCTCACCTTAAGCGCCGCGACGGTTCTGTTACGAACTGGTAGTTGCCTTTCAACCGGAGTCCGCCATGACACATGCTCCCGACATCACCCGGCCGCCAAAAGACCTGATCGACGCGCTAAGGGAGATCGGCGCCGCGACGGTTGCCGGCACGCTTGGCCACATGGGCTTCCGCAATCCGCATATGGTCGGTCCAGTGGCGCAGAACCACGGGAAGTCGATTGTCGGGCCGGCGCTGACGCTGCAGTTCATGCCGCAGCGGCCGGACCTCTTCACCGAGGGAGAATATGCCGATCCAGAGACGCAACTGCACCGGCACGTGCTCTACCACGCCCAGCAGGGCGATGTGGTCGTGGTCGACGCGCGCGGCGACATGAGCTCGGGCGTCTTCGGCGATATGATGTCGACGTATTTCAAAGGCAGGGGCGGGGCGGGCATCGTCATCGATGGATGCATGCGCGACCGGCCTAATGTTGAAAAGCTCGATCTGCCCCTATGGCTGCGCGGCTGGACGCCAAATTATCATGTGCAGACCAGCATCTATCCCAATGCCGTCAACGTTCCGATTGCCTGCGGCGGTGTCACGGTGATCCCCGGCGACATCATCGTCGCCGATGACGACGGGGTGGTGGTGCTTCCCGTCGCAATGGCCGCAAAGGTGATCGAAGAATCACAAAAGCATCACGATTGGGAGGAGTTCTCACGAGTGAAGCTGATGGAGGGCGGGCCGTTGCAACGCTACTATCCGCTGCATGACGATGCCCGCGGGGAGTACGAGGAGTGGCGCAAAACAAACCGCGTGAAGAACCCAAGTTAGCGGCCGCCGACGCGGTGGCGAACATGCCGAACTCGGCGATGGACAGCGTGTTGGCCAGCGCGATGAAATAGGCGAGCGAAAACACCAGCCGCCCGGCCGCGCCGCTGATCGCCGAAAAATAGTCGCGAACCAGCCTCCGTCGCTTGGCCACGAAAGCGCCGATCCGGGCGAGGGGCCGCCTTTGCGGGATGTTGCTAGCCTGAGTCATGTGTCGAGACAGCATAGGCTGGAAAGTTAATGCGCGGTTCTGAGTGCTTTCGTTGCGTTCAAGAAAGACACAACCGAAGAGGGAAACCTTGTCTTCAAGGCAGGGAAATTAACCTTTTGTTTCCTATGCTTGTTTAGCGTGGATTAACTAATGGCTGACCGCGCGCGTCCAAGCCGCCAAGGGCAAGCTCCACGACAATGGTTGACAGGCAACACCGTGAAGATTGGAAGCGCGAACGGTCCTTGCTGGCGCTCGGCCAGGTGATGCGCGGCGAAGAAGAACCATCGCTGGTTTCGATCGGGGATCGGGCGGACCCGTCATGGCGCGAAGACGCCGCAACGCGCCATCGTCTCGCGCGCTCACGCCGCGAGGAGCGAGCGCATCCGGAATTTTCGGCAATCCCGGAGCCCTCGCTGACCCCGGAACGCCGGATGCCTCCGGAATTCTCGGCAAACGGCGAAACAAGCCAGTTTCAAGCCGATCATGCATCCGCTTCGGCCGCCCGGATACCGCCTGAGATCGACGACGCCGTTGACGCGGACCATGCGGAAGCCAGGCCGCGGGAGGCGCCGGTTGCGGCCCATGTTTCCGGGGACCGCCGTTTCGACGCCGATCCCCGACATGCCGGGTTCGATCCCCGATACGCCGCGTTCGAGCCTCGATACGCCGGTGACGAGCAGCGGTCTTCCCGTGAGGACGACGGCGGATGGAAGCCGTTGATCGATCCGATGCAGGTGGTCAGCGGCGTTGCTCGGTCAAAGCTGCTGATTGTTACCATGACGATACTGGGCGCCACGCTTGGCGTCGCGATCGCGTTGTCGACGCCGAAGACATACGAAGCCACTGCAGAGCTGATCGTCGACCCGCGCGACCTGAAGCTCACCGACCGCGATCTTACCCAATCGGTGGTTGCGTCCGACGCCACGCTGGCCATCGTCGAAAACCAGGTTCGCGTGCTCACCTCCGGCACCGTTCTCAACAAGGTCGTGGACAAGCTCAATCTGGTCAACGATCCGGAGTTCAACGGGCAAGGTTCCGACGGACTGGGCGTGATGACGCTCATCCGATCGATCCTGTCGCGCAATGACGGGCCGGGTGCCGATGAGGGCCGCCGCCGTGCGCTGGCCGTCGCCAATCTGGCGGAGAGCCTTTCGGTCGAGCGCGGCGGCAATACCTTCGTCATCTCCGTCAGCGCCATCACGCAAAATGGCGAGAAGTCGGCGCTCATCGCCAACACGATGACGGACGTTTTCCTCCAGACCTTCGGTCAGATCCAGTCCGATACCGCTGGACGCGCGACCAACGAACTGACGGGCAGGCTCGACGAGCTGCGCAAGGGCGTGGAAGTGGCCGAGCGCAAGGTCGAGGATTTCAGGGCCGCGCACGACCTCGTCGACGCACAAGGCCATCTGATCAGCGACGACGAGATGCTCAAGCTCAACCAGCAGCTCGCCATCGCCCGCGCGCGCACGCTGGAACTCAACGCCCGCGCGGCGTCGGCGCGCTCGATCGACGTGAATTCGGTTCTGAGCGGCACCTTGCCGGAGGAGATCAACTCCAACACCATGAGCGAATTGCGCTCGCAATATGCGACGCTCAAGCGGGGGGCCGACCGCGCCGCGATCCGGTTCGGGCCGCGCCATCCCGAGCTCCAGGCGCTCAATCCCCAGCTTGCCGGCTCACACGAGCGTATCGCCGGGGAACTGCGCCGCATCGCCTCGTCGCTGCAGGTCGACCTGAGGCGCGCCGTGCAGCTCGAACAGGATCTGGCCTCCCGGCTGGCGCAGTTGAAGGTCCGCAGCGGCGACGTCAACAGCGACCTGGTTACCCTGCGCGAACTGGAGCGCGAGGCCGCCGCCAAACGCTCCGTCTATGAGCAATATCTTCTGCGCGCCAAGGAAACCGGCGAGCAGAAGGGACATCAACACCGCCAATATCAACGTGATCTCCAAGGCCTTCGCCCCGCTCGAGCCGAACGGACCGTCGCGCGCCGTGACGGTGCTTGCCGGCCTGCTGGCGGGCCTCGCCTCTGGTGTCGGTCTGGGCGCCACGCGCGGCGCCTATGCGAGCCTGCGCGAAACCGCCAATTCGCGGCCGCGCCGCAGGGCACAAGAGCGCCGGACAGCCATTGAAGACAAAGCATACCAGGCGTCGCCGCCCGTTCCGCCCCATGCCGGACAGGTACCTCATCCGCAGCAGCAGCCGGTCTATCCTCGAGCCTCGTCGGACAAGGCAAATCAGGCTTCGGAAGCCGCTGAACAGCAAGCCTCCATCGAGGAAATCCGAGCCAGCCTGCGCGAATTCCGCGAAGCGGTTCGCGAACTCACCGAAAGCCGATCGCGGCGCTATTTCTGAGCGCCGAATAGAATAAAAGCCATCGGTTTCGAGTTAGCGGCATAAGACGGCGCTTTGACGGGATTGCCCGGTCGGGTTTTCGTGAAAATGCCGCCCGAAGCAGAACGATGTTGAGGGTGGTTCATGGCCGAGTTGATTGACGGAAAGAGCGTCGCCGAAGACGTGGTGCGGCGCGTCAAGGCCTTGACGATCGAACTGATGGAAAAGGGCGCGCACAAGCCCGGTCTTGCCGTGGTCATCGTCGGCGAGGATCCGGCGAGCCAGGTTTATGTCGCCTCCAAATCCCGCACCGCCAAGGAATGCGGCTTTCATTCGGTCCAGCACACGCTGCCGGCCGAGACCTCCGAACAGGAACTGCTTGATATCATCGGCGAGCTCAACGCCGATCCCGGCATCAACGGCATCCTGGTGCAGCTTCCGCTGCCTGGCCATGTCGATGCGGGCAAGGTCATCCAGGCAATAGCGCCGCAAAAGGATGTCGACGGCTTCCACTTCATCAATGTCGGCAAGCTCGGCACCGGCGAACTGGAGACGGCGTTCGTGCCTTGTACGCCGGCCGGCTCGATGCTGCTGATCGAGCGTGTGCGCGGCAAGGATCTTTCCGGGCTCAATGCGGTGGTCGTCGGCCGCTCCAACATTGTCGGCAAACCGATGGCCAATCTTCTGCTTGCCGCCAACTGCACTGTAACCATCGCGCATAGCCGCACGAAGGATCTGGCTGCACTGGCGCGCACCGCCGACATTCTCGTAGCCGCTGTCGGCAGACCCGAAATGGTCAGGGGCGACTGGGTCAAATCAGGTGCCACCGTCATCGACGTCGGCATCAACCGCATCGCGGCGCCCGAAAAGGGCGAAGGCAAGACCCGCCTCGTCGGTGACGTCGCCTATGCGGAAGCGGCGAAGACGGCCGGCGCCATCACGCCGGTGCCTGGCGGCGTCGGACCGATGACCATTGCCATGCTGATGGCCAACACGCTAGCTTCCGCCTATCTCGCGGCCGGATTGAAACGGCCATCTTTCTGAACCTGGAAAGCCTCAGCTTTGCCGAACCTCACTGTTCCCTCAGAGCGGCTGGTCACGAACGATCCCGTTCAAGGCGGCCGGCAGTTCGGGTTCCTGCTGGTCGACAAGTTTTCCATGTTCTCGCTGGCCGCCGCAATCGACACGTTCCGGTCGGCGAACCGGCTGCTCGGCCACGACTTCTATGGCTGGACGACGGTGTCGGCCGACGGCGATGCCGTCATGGCCTCCAACGGCCTGCCGCTCAAGATCGACTACGCTGTCGCCGATCTGCCGCCGGTCGATATCCTTTTCGTCTCGGTCGGGCTGACGACGGAGTTTCCCGGCAAGAGCAAGGTGCTGGCGGCGCTGCGCAGCTGGGGCCGGCGCGGCAACGCGCTCGGCGCACTGTCGGTCGGCTCCTATCTGCTCGCCGAGGCAGGCCAGCTCGAAGGCTATCGCTGCACCATCCACTGGGAAAACCGCGCCGGCTTCGTCGAGCGGTTTCCCGACATCAACTGCACCGGCAATGTCTTCGAGATCGACCGCAAGCGCTACACCTGCGCCGGCGGCACCACCTCGATCGACCTGATGCTGGAGATCGTGCGCGGCGATTTCGGCTCGAGCCTCGCCAACGGCGTCGCCAACCAGTTCCAGCACGAGCGCATCCGCTCTGCCGGAGACCGCCAGCGCGTCGGTCCTGAGCGCGACCTGACCGGCAAATCGGAAAAGTTGCGCCGCATCGTCGAGCTGATGGCCGATCATCTCGACGAGCCGCTGTCGGCGGTGCAGCTCGCCAAGTCGGCCGGCCTGTCGGTGCGTCAGGTCGAGCGGCTGTTCCTGCGTCACCTCACGGTGACGCCCGGCCGCTATTACATGCGGCTCAGGCTCGAGCGGGCGCGCGAATTGCTGCGCCAGACCAACATGCCGATCCTCGACGTGGCGATCGCCACCGGCTTCACCTCACACTCCTATTTTGCCCAGAGCTATCGGCTGCAGTTCGGCCGGCCGCCTTCCGAAGAGCGTCGCACGACGTACTGAGTGGTTTGGCTCAAGAGTTGTGGCCAACCTTCCCACGCCCGGCGTCCGGGCTTGTGTCCTGACGCGGCGTCAAATAGCTTCGCCCCCCTGACTGGCAAAGACTGACTGGGGGGATTTTCATGGCGGGACTTGCACGGAGCATCGCTGCGGCGATCCTCCTGTTGTGGATGACGACGCTCGGCCTTGCTGCCGACCAGGTCATCCTCATTCTCGATGCTTCCGGTTCGATGTGGGCGCAGATCGACGGCAGGCCCAAGCTCGAAATCGCCCGCGAATCGCTGCGAACGGTGTTGCAGTCGGTCCCCGCCGATAGGGAAATCGGCTTCATGGCCTATGGCCATCGCGAGAAGGGCAGTTGCGAGGATATCGAGCTCATCGTGCCGCCGCAGGCCGGCTCGGCAGCTGCTGTTTCCGCTGCCGCCGACAGCCTGAAATTCCTCGGCAAGACGCCGCTGACATCAGCCGTAAGCCAAGCGGCCGAGGCGCTGAAATACACCGAGGACAAGGCCACCGTCATCCTGATCACCGACGGGCTCGAGACCTGCAATGGCGATCCGTGTGCGCTCGCCAAGGAACTGAAGGCTGCCGGCGTCGACTTCACCGTAGACGTAGTCGGCTTCGGTCTGAGCGCGGACGAGGGCAGGCAGGTTGCTTGCCTCGCCGACAACACCGGCGGCAGATACATCCAGGCGTCCGACGAGCAAGCGCTGCGGGACGCGCTGGTCGAAACCATCGCCGCCGCACCTGCACCCGAATCAGCCCCTGCGCCGCAGCCGGCTCCCGAGCCGGAAAAGTCCAACTTCATGCCGGCCGTGGTGTTCGCCGAGGGCGGCGATCCCGTCACAGACGGCAATTCCTGGGAGATCTACAAGGCAAAGTCCGACGGCACGCGCGGCGACTACGTCACCACCGAATACGGGGCCTACAAAGGCAATCTGGAGCCGGGCGACTACAATAATTGTCGCACGCTATGGCGAGGCCAGGACCGAACAGAAGATAACGGTCGAGGCGGGCCAGGTCTACAAACCCCTCCTTACGCTGAATGCCGGCACGCTCATCATTCATCCGCGGCCAAGTGAGGGAGCCGACGTGGCCGATGGTGCGGCTGTCGTGATCGCCTATCCGGGCGTCGATACGCCCGCGACCTATTATGGCGACACCAAGGTCGTGTTGCCGGCCGGCGACCAGAAAGTGACGGTCAGGATCGGGCAGGGCGAGGTCACCGAAACCATCCCGCTCACTGCCGGCAAGGTCGTCGACAAGGATATCATCGTCGGCGTCGGCCATGTCGTTGCCAACGCCTACTACACTGCCGGCGGCGACAAGGCCGACGGCTCGGGCATTGGCTTCAAGGTGTTCAAGGCAAAAAAGAAGATCGACGGAACGAGGCAAGAGGTGGCTCATGCCTATGGCCCCGACAGCAAGTTCGATCTGCCGCCCCGATGATTATGTGCTGACGGCGACGGTCGACCTTGCCGTCGTCGCGCAGCCGTTCAGCGTCAAGGAGGGTGAGCATCAGGATCTGAAGATCGCCATCGATGCCGGCGTGCTGGCGATCACCGCGCCAGGGGCTTCGAAGATCGAGATTTTCGATCCGAAGAAGGACATCAACGGCAACCGCAAATCGCTCGGCTACGCCTATGACGAGAAATATCAGGCGGCGCTTCCGGCCGGCGACTACGCGGTCGTCTCGGAGAGGTTGGACAACAGCTCGAAGGAAAGCACGGTGACCATCACAGCCGGCGAGCGAGCCGAGCTGACGGTTCAGTAAGGACGCAGTTCGACGCCGGCAAAAGGGCGACCACGAGCCACCCTTTTTCACTGCAGCGCAAATTCCGCTGCGTTGTTTCCGAATGCGCTGGCGCCGTGGTCGGCACGGCCGACCATTTGCCGCAACCCGGCGAAAAGCTCGCGGCCGAAGCCGAATTCATTGGTGACAAGATCGCTGTCCGCCGCTCGCCGCAGCGCGAAATCGCCTGCCGGCACCAGCACTTCCAGCGTTCCGGCGTCGGCGTCGAGCCTGATGATGTCGCCTTCATGGATCCTGGCGATCGGCCCGTCCTCGACCGCCTCCGGCGTCACATGGATCGCAGCCGGCACCTTGCCGCTGGCGCCCGACATGCGCCCGTCGGTGACCAGCGCCACATGCTGGCCGCGATCCTGCAGGACGCCGAGCACGGTGGTCAGCTTGTGCAGCTCCGGCATGCCGTTGGCTTTCGGCCCCTGGAAACGAATGACGGCGATGAAATCGCCGGTCAACGTGCCGGCCTTGAACGCCTCGTTGAGCCCTTGCTGGCTGTCGAAAACCTTGGCCGGCGCCTCGATGATGCGCCGTTCCGGTTTCACCGCCGATGTCTTGATGACGGCATGGCCGAGATTGCCGGAGAGCATTTTCAGCCCGCCCGTCGGCTGGAACGCCTTCTTGAACGGCGCCAGCACCTTCTCGTCGCCGCTTTCGCGGGGCGCGGCCTCGCGCAGCACGCCGCCATCGGCGCCGAGCCTGGCCTCGACCGCATAAGGCCGCAGCCCTTCGCCCCATACCGTCTGGACGTCCTCGTGCAATATTCCCTCGTCGAGCAGTTCGCGGATCAGGAAGCCGAGCCCCCCGGCTGCGTGGAAATGGTTCACGTCGGCAAGGCCGTTCGGGTAGACCCGCGCCAGCAGCGGCACGGCTTCCGAAAGATCCGAAATATCCTGCCAGCTAATGGCGATGCCGGCCGCGGCTGCCATGGCGATCAGGTGGATGGTGTGGTTGGTCGATCCGCCGGTGGCGTGCAGGCCGACGATGCCGTTGACGATCGAGCGCTCGTCGATCATCCGGCCGGCCGGCGTGTAGGCGTTGCCGAGCGCGGTGATCGCAAGCGCCCGCTTCGTCGCCTCCCTGGTCAGCGCGTCGCGCAACGGCGTGCCGGGGTTGACGAAGGAGGCGCCCGGCGTGTGCAGGCCCATGATCTCCATCAGCATCTGGTTGGAGTTCGCCGTGCCGTAGAAGGTGCAGGTTCCCGGTCCGTGATAGGATTTGGACTCGGCCTCGAGCAGCTCGGCCCGTCCTGCCTTGCCTTCGGCATAGAGCTGGCGGACCTTGGCCTTCTCGTCATTGGGCAGGCCCGTCGTCATCGGCCCGGCCGGGATGAACACCGCCGGCAGATGGCCGAAGGTCAACGCCGCGATCACCAGCCCCGGCACGATCTTGTCGCAGACGCCGAGATAGACGGCGGCGTCGAACATGTTGTGCGACAGGCCGATCGCCGCCGCCATGGCGATCACGTCGCGCGAGAACAGCGACAGCTCCATGCCGGGCTGGCCCTGCGTGACGCCGTCGCACATCGCCGGCACGCCGCCGGCGACCTGGGCAATGCCGCCGGCCTCGCGCGCCGCGTCCTTGATCAGCGCCGGAAACGTCTCGAAAGGCTGATGCGCCGACAGCATGTCGTTATAGGAGGTGATGATGCCGAGGTTCGGCACCCGGTCGCCGCCAAGTGCCAGCTTTTCCGAAGGGCTGCAGACGGCAAAGCCATGGGCGAGGTTGCCGCAGGAAAGCACGGCCCGGTTGGCGGTGCGGCCCGAGGCCTCGGCGATGCGGCCGAGATATGCCTCGCGCCCCGGTCTGGAGCGTTGGCGGATGCGCTCGGTGATGGCTTCGATGTCGCGTCTCGCGGTCATGGCGTCGGTCCTTTCAGGCGAGGTCCCGCAAACACGGTCCGGCTATCCGCCGGGACCCCTCGGCAAGTTGAATCAGGGTGCCCAGAAAACCTGTACGGGTCTCTCGGCTGCGTCGAGCACGGCACGAATGGGTTTTCCCGTTTCCGATGCCATTGCGCTTTCGAAAGCCTTGCGCTTGTCTTCACCTTCGATGTGCAGTGCGAGGAAGCCGGCCCTGACGATCCGCGCCAGCGACAGCGTCAGGCGCGGCTCGCCGGCGCTTGCCGCGTGAACCGGGAGCACAACCCTTTCCGAGAACGGGTCGAGCAGTTTTTCCAGATTGTCGGCATCCGGAAAGAACGATGCGGTATGGCCATCGGCTCCCATGCCAAGCACGACCACATCGAGCGGCCAGGGCAGCGACCGCAACATCCTGCTGTCGGCCTCCAACGTATCGCCGATGCTTGCTGCCTCCTGATAGAGCGGCACGAAACGTGCGGCTGCGGCCGCGTTCTGCAAAAGATTGGCAGCGACCAGCCCGGCGTTGGAGCGCGGAGAGGAGGCCGGCACGCAACGCTCGTCGACCAGCGTCACCGTGACCTTGTTCCAGACGATCGGGATATTCGAAAGCGATGCGAAAAATTTCGCCGGCGTCGTGCCGCCGGAAACGGCGAGCAATGCCGTGCCGCGCTCAGCGATTGCATTGGTCAGGCGGCCTGCGACGTGGCCGGCAAGTGCTGCCGCCAGGTCCTGGCGTTCGGCAAACGCGTGCCAGCTATACGCGGCGCTGTTCAATTGCTCTCGTGCCATGTCCGCCCGTCGCGTTCGATCAGCGCAATCGAAGCCGAGGGGCCCCATGTGCCGGCCGTATAGCCCTGCGCCTCTTGCCTGGCGCTTTCCCATGCGTCCTGGATCGGGTCGATCCACTTCCACGCTGCCTCGACCTCGTCGCGGCGCATGAACAGCGTCTGGTTGCCACGGATGACGTCCATGATCAGTCGCTCATAGGCGTCGGGCGCGCGGCCGTCGAAGGATTGCGCGAAGCTCATGTCAAGCGGGATCTGGCGCAGCCGCATGCCGCCGGGCCCCGGATCCTTGATCATGATGAACTGCTTGACGCCTTCGTCGGGCTGCAGCCTGATGACCAGCTGGTTTGCCGAGATCGGCCCGGCGCTGTCGCCGAAGATCGAATGCGGGATCGGCTTGAATTCGATGACGATCTCCGAAACGCGTGTCGCCAGCCGTTTGCCCGTTCTGAGGTAGAACGGCACGCCCGCCCAGCGCCAGTTGCCGATTTCGGCCTTGAGCGCAACGAAGGTCTCAGTGTTGCTGTTCTTGCCGAGCTCCTCGACATAACCTTTCACTGGCCCGCCGGCCGAGGCCCCGGCACGGTACTGGCCGCGTACTGTGTGCTTGGGGGCTTCGTTGCCGTTAATGCGTTTCAGCGCGCGCAACACCTTTAGTTTTTCGTCGCGCACCGCATCGGCGTCCATCGACGACGGCGCCTCCATCGCGACGAGGCAGAGAAGCTGCAGCATGTGGTTCTGCACCATGTCGCGCAGCGCACCGGCCTTGTCGTAGTAGGTGACGCGGTCTTCGAGACCGACGGTCTCGGCTACGGTGATCTGCACATGGTCGACATTCGCGGAATTCCACAGCGGCTCGTAGAGCGCATTGGCAAAGCGCAGCGCCATCAGGTTCTGCACCGTCTCCTTGCCGAGATAGTGATCTATGCGAAAAATCTGGCTTTCATGGAAATCGTCGCCGACCAGATCGTTGAGCTCGCGCGCCGAGGCGAGATCGCGCCCGATCGGCTTCTCCAGCACGATGCGCGAGTTCGGCGTGATCAGCCCGTTCTCTTTCAGCTTGTGCGAGATTTCGCCGAACAGCGCCGGCGCCACCGCCAGGTAGAAGGCGCGGATGCATTCGCTGTCGCCGATCGCCTTCTTCAATTTGTCGAAGCCCGCGCCGGTCGTCGCGTCGGCCGAGACATAGGAAAGCCGGCCAAGAAACGTCTTCAACTCCGTGGCGTCGATATCGGCCGGCTTCACATGGTCGGAAATCGCTTGCCTGGCGAACGCCTGGAATTCCTCGTCGGTCATCTTCGAGCGCGAGGTGCCGATGATGCGCGTCGGTTCGGAAAACTGATGGCCGCGCTGGCGGTGATACAGCGACGGCAAAAGCTTGCGTTCCGAAAGATCGCCGGTGCCGCCGAAAATGATGAAGTCGAAAGGGTCGACGGGAATGATCTGGCTGGTCATGGTCTGTCCGCTTTGACGCCGGTCGCTGTGACGCGGTCGGTATAATCTAATCGATTTAGATTTTCCAGTGCCACGGCGTCACACCCAAGGCTAATCGGGTTTTACCGATTGGTCCTGAGGTGTGCCCTTGACACTGGCGCAACCCGGCGGCTTGTCGGCAACGTGTTCCGGGAGGCCTTCGCAGTTGCAGCATAGAGCGGGATCGAGGCGAAAGCCAAAGGAGAAATCGAGGGTATATTGATCTTTCGGCAGCCATTGCCGGCGGCTGCCCGAGCGATCGTCTTCAATCATGAGTGAGAAAGCCATGCGCCTGGAAAACAAAGTAGCCATTATCACCGGTGCCGCGTCAGGTTTCGGCGAGGGTATCGCCAAGCGCTTTGCCGAAGAGGGCGCCAAGGTCGTTGTCGCCGACCTCAACGCCAGGGGCGCCGAACGCGTCGCCAACGAAATCGGCCGGGCTGCGATCTGGACCCAGACGGACGTCTCGACGCGTTCCGAGTTCGACGAGATGGTCGATGCCGCAAAGAGTGCCTTCGGCCGCATCGATATCATGGTCAACAATGCCGGCTACACCCATCGCAACGGCGATATGCTCGAGGTCGACGAGACGACCTTCGATCTGATCACGGCCGTCAACATGAAGGCGATCTATCACGCCGCTCTGGCGGTCGTGCCGGTCATGGATAGGCAAGGCGGCGGCGTTATCCTGACCACGGCCTCGACCGCCGGCATCAGGCCGCGGCCTGGCCTCACCTGGTACAATGCGTCGAAGGGCTGGGCGATCACCGCGACCAAATCCATGGCGGTGGAACTCGCGCCGAAGAACATCCGCGTCAACTGCCTGTGTCCGGTCGCCGGCGAGACCGGCATGCTGGAAAAATTCATGGGCGCCGACACACCCGAAATCCGCGAGAAATTCCGTGCGTCGATCCCGCTTGGCCGACTTTCGACGCCGCTCGACATAGCCAACGCGGCGCTCTGGCTGGCTTCGGACGAGGCGGCTTTCATCACTGGCGTGGCGCTGGAAGTCGACGGTGGACGGTGCATCTGAGCCGTCCGGCGCTGTCGGGTTCAAGTTTGACTTGATCGCTCTTCGCACCCGGCGGCTGATTGCGTCAGCCAAATGAGCCGTGGGCAACGTCAAAGAATGGGCTGACCGGCCCCTAAAGCGCGTCGCCTTTGAATGGACTCATGCGACGCGTTTTAGGTTCTTGTTTTTATGCATGTCGTTGTCGCAAAACCGCTGCAGCACCTTCAAGCCCGAGGGCATGCTTTTGCGCGACATGCATTAGGCGCCGGTCTTGACGAAGCTCTTGTAGATCCAGCCGCGTTTGCCGTTGTAGACGATCTGGCACCATTTCTTGCAGCCCATCACCTGAACCGAGGTCTTGGCGGGAATGGTGACGATGGCGGGCGCACTGTTCTTCGGACCGGTGCGCATGGTGACGCCCCTGAGGATGCGTCCGGTATCTGCCGCGCTCGGCTGCTTGGCCTCGACTTTGGCCTGGGTGGCATCCTTCTGTGTCGCCGCCGGCTCTTCCGGCTTCGGGGAGGGAATGGCGGCGGTTTGCGCACCGTCCGTCGCCGTCTTGTTGGGAGCGGCGACTTTGGCAAGCAATGCTGCCACTTTGGTTTTCGCTGCCGGATCGGCGAGTGCCGACGCGGCGGACGGTTTGTCTGCCGTTTTTTCAGCCTGGCCTGCCATCTGGCCGGGTGTGGTCTTCGGTCCCGATCCTGTCCAGCGAGGATCATTGGGCGCCAGCGCCGCTATCTCGGCCTTCGCTGCAACCATCGCCGGAGAAACCGCATCGGTCTTGCCCGTGCCCTGCTGCACCGCGGCGACCTTCGAGGCCGCAGCCGGCACGATCCTTGATGTTTTTACCGGAATGCTTGAAACGATCTGCTCGGGACTCGCAACCACTTGTCTCTCGGTGGCCGGCAATGCCAGCCATAGCGCCACCGCGGCGACGCCAAGCAGCGCTGCTGTGCCAAACGCGGCGATAACCAGATGCAGGTTCGACCGGATTTGCCGCCAGAACCTGGGCTGCATGTCGTAGCCAAACTGCACCGCAAAGCGCCGTCGTTCCGGCGCGCCGAAACTGAAGGGCTCTCTCACTCTTACAACCTCCATTTGCGGGCCGACGTTCTTACGACCTATGCAGGGAAAACCGGCAATTGGTCGGCATCGGTCCCAAACCAACGCGGGCAGGCCCGCAAACTCCCTATTCAACTGCCCTGAGCCCGCATCCTTTGCCAGCGATTGTGGCATCACTGCGCCCTTGCCGGGCGGATTCTGCACCTTTGCGAGAGATTCTGCAACTTGCAAGGGATTTTGCAACCTATGGTTAGATACGGTCTCTTAAGGCATACCAGTTGAGCGCAAGAAACAGCAGAGGCGCGCGGAAGCGCCGGCCACCGGGAAAGGACGGGATTTTCAGGTCCTCGATCAGCCTCAGCCGGTCCCGGTTGCCGGCAACGGTTTCGGCATAGAGCTTGCCGAAAAAGTTCGACAGCATGACGCCGTGGCCAGAGTAGCCGCCGACCGAGATCACATTGGGCATCACCTCGCGCACGAAGGGTTTTCTCGGCATCGTGATGCCGACATAACCGCCCCAGCCATGGGTGATCTCGATGTCCTTCAGTGCTGGGTAAAGCTCGGCGATCTGCCGGCGGATGTGGACATGGATGTCTTTCGGATCGTTGACGGCATAGATCTCGCGCCCGCCGAACAGCAGCCGCCCATCCGTCGATTTGCGGAAGTAGCGCACGACGAAGCGGGAATCATCGACCGCCTCACCGCCCGGCAGCACGTTTGTGTCAGCCCCCAGCGGCACCGTCGCGCCGATGAAGGAGCCGATCGGCATGATGTGCGCGGCGCTGATCGGCTCGAGCGTGCCGCCATGAGCGTTGACGCCGATCAGACATTTCTCGGCTGATATCGTGCCCTTCGGCGTCGTAACTCTGACCTTGCCGCCAAGCGATGCGATGTCGATTGCCGGCGTCTGCTCGAACAGCTGCGCGCCCGACTGCGCCGCCACCTTTGCCGTGCCGATCACCAGCTTCAGCGGATGGATGTGCCCGGTGCCGGTGTCGCGGGTGCCGCCGAAGTAGCGCGCCGAGCCCAGCCGCTCCGCCGTCTCCTTGGCGTCCATGAAGGTGATGTGCGGGTAGCCGAAGCGGTTCGCCATGATCTCGGCATGTGCCTTGTAATCGTCGACATAGCGCTGCTTGTGCGCCACCGACATCTGGCCGGGCATGTAGTCGATCTCGATCTTGTTGGCGGCGGCGAACTCGAGGAGATGCGCCTTGGCCTCTTCGGCGAGGTCGAACAGCGCCTTGGCACGGGAAAAGCCGTATTCCGCCTCCAGTTCCTCGGCCCAGGCGCGCTGGCCGGTGCCGAGTTGGCCGCCATTGCGGCCCGATGCGCCGTCGCCGAAACGATGCGCTTCGATCAGCACGACATTGCTGCCGGCCTTGGCGAGGTGTGCCGCCGCCGACAGGCCGGTAAAGCCGCCGCCGACGATCACGACGTCGCATGTCCGGTCGCCGTCGAGCGCCGGATATTCGGGCCGCGGCCCGGCCGTGTCCTCATACCAGGAGCGGCCGGGGGAGATTGGGGATTGGTAGGGCATGATGCTCAAGTAGGGGAATAGGGGAGTAGGGGAGTAAGGGAATAGGGGAATAGGGGAATAGGGGAGGGGAGATGCTAGTCGGCTGAAAGTTTGCGGATTAGAAGTCGAAGAAGCTTTCCTGCACTTTCGGTGCTCGCCAACAATGGCGCCGCGGTGGCATTCGGCGTGATGCCGGTACGCTCAGCGATCAGAAGCTGAGTTTCCAGTTCCTTCAGTGACCCTTGAGCGATACGGAGGAATTGCTGATAGGAACCCCTGACCTCTCTGCCATAGCCTTCCGCTATGTTCGCCGGCACCGAGCTTGCCGCGCGCCGCACTTGGCTGGTCAGTCCATAAAGCTCCTCCTTCGGCCAGGATTTCGTCGCGCCGTACACAGCCACCGCAAGGTCCATTGCCTGCTGCCAGACTATTAAGTCCTTGTAAGAACCCGTTTTCTCAGCCATTCGCCCTACTCCCCTCCTCCCCTCCTCCCCTCCTACACATTCAACAACAGATACTCCCGCTCCCACGGGCTGATCACTTCCATGAAGGTCTCGAATTCCGCCCGCTTGATCGCCGCATAGGTTGCGGCAAACGACTTGCCGAGCAGCGCGCAGAGTTCCTCGTCGGCTTCGAACAGGTCGACGGCTTCGAGCAGGCTGCGCGGCAGGTCGATCTCTGCCTCGTTGGCGGTGGTGAGAACCGGCGGTTCGGCCTTGATCTTGTTGGTCATGCCGATCAGCCCGCAGGCGAGCGATGCGGCCAGCGCCAGATAGGGATTGGCGTCGGATGAGGGGATGCGGTTCTCGACGCGCCTGGCTGCCGGGTCGGAGCGCGGGACGCGGAAGGCGGTGGTGCGATTGTCGTAGCCCCATTTGTTGTTGACCGGCGCGGAAGCCGACTGCGTCAGCCGGCGGTAGGAATTGACGTAGGGCGCAAACATTACCAGCGCGTTCGGCACATGTTTCTGCATGCCGCCGAGGAAATGGAAGAAGGCTTCGGTTTCCGAGCCGTCCTCGGCAGAAAAGACGTTCTTGCCGGTCTTCTTGTCGATGATCGACTGGTGGATATGCATGGCCGACCCGGGCTGCCCCTGGATCGGCTTGGCCATGAAGGTGGCGTAGATCTCATGCTTCAGCGCCGCCTCGCGGATGGTGCGCTTGAACATGAACACCTGGTCGGCGAGTTCGATCGGATCGCCATGGCGCAGATTGATCTCGAGCTGGCCGGCGCCTTCCTCGTGGATCAGCGTGTCGATCTCCAGGCCCTGGCTTTCGGAGAAATGGTAGATGTCGTCGATCAGTTCGTCGAACTCGTTGACGCCGGCGATCGAATAGCCGGCGCCACCGCCGATCGCCCGTCCCGAACGCCCGACCGGCGGCGTCAGCGGGTAGTCCGGATCGGGATTCTTGCGCACCAGGTAGAACTCGATCTCGGGTGCCACCACCGGCTTCAGCCCGCGCTTGTCGTAAGCGGCAAGCACACGCTTCAGCACGTTGCGCGGCGTGAACTCGACCGAGCGGCCGTCCTGGTGGACGAGGTCGCAGATGACCGCCGCCGTCGGGTCCTCTTCCCACGGCACCACGGTCAGCGTCGACAGGTCCGGCATCAGCTTGAGGTCGCCGTCGTCCTCCGGATAGTGGAAGCCGTTGCCGTCTTCCGGGTAGCCGCCGGAGATCGTCGTCATGAACACCGCCGAAGGCAGCGCCAGTGAGGTGTTGGAGGTGAATTTCTTCGACGGCATCATCTTGCCGCGCGCAACACCGGCCTGGTCGGGTGTGATGCATTCGATATCCTCGATGCCGCGCCACGCCAGCCAGGCGCCGACTTCCTTCCAGTTTTTCACACCACGTTGATTTTTCACGAAGGCAGGCGTGCGGATACGTCCTCCGCGGCTCGACGGACGGACTTCCTTTTTTGCAGGCGGCATCATTCACCAGATTGGGTTGCGGATTTGGGAGTATAGCCGGGGCCGGCGATGGAAGGGAAGGGGAGCGCGGTTGCGTTCGCCTGCCCAGTTGAAAACCGCCCCAAGCAGCTTAGGTTCGACGCAAGTTCAATGACCTCGGTTGAAGACATCGAATGCAGAACAATCATGAATTGACCACGATCGGCTTCGATGCCGACGACACGCTCTGGCAGAACGAGCAGTTCTTCCGCATGACCGAAAAGCGCTTTGCCGCGCTGCTCGCCGATCATGCCGAGGAGGAGCACATCTCGGCAAGATTGCTGGAGGCGGAGAAGCGCAACCTCGCCGTCTACGGCTTCGGCATCAAGGGGTTTACCCTATCGATGATCGAAACGGCGATCGAGATTACCGAGGGCCGCGCGCCGGCCTCGGTCATCGCCGAGATTCTTGCGGCGGGCCGCGAGATGCTTGGCCATCCGATCGAGGCGCTGCCCCATGCGCGCGAAACCGTTGAAAAGCTGGCGGGCGCGTATCGCCTGGTGCTGATCACCAAGGGCGACCTTTTCGATCAGGAACGCAAGCTGGCGCAATCGGGCCTCGGCGACCTGTTCGATGCCGTCGAGATCGTCAGCGACAAGAGCCCCGCTACTTATAGCAGCATCTTCAGCCGCCACGGTGATGGCGCCGAAAAAAGCATGATGGTCGGCAATTCGCTCAAGTCGGACGTGGTGCCGGCCATCGAGGCCGGCAGTTGGGGTATCCACGTGCCGCATGAGCTGACCTGGGTGCTGGAACATGTCGAGCCGCCGGTCACCGCGCCTCGCTTCCGCCAGATAGCCGATCTCTCGGAACTGCCCGGGCTGGTCGAAAGCATCGGGAAAGCCAGCTGATTGCTTGTCCCGGCGTCGAACCGGACGTGCGCCGCAGCGCATCGATGCCGGACATTGCGCATCGCAATCCTTGTTGTCCGCTTCGCCAAGGGCCGCGCTGTCGCTGACCTCCATCGCGCGGCCGTGTACAATCCACGATGCAAAACCGTTTTCTACTTGCAAATCAGTCGCAATTGCAGAATATGCGACAAGCGCGGCGGGACATGCGAGTAAATCGCGACAGGAGATTTTGATGATCGAGAGATACGGGCGATTGGTTGTCGTCGGGTTGATGGCTACAGTGTTCGCTGCCGCAGTTGCTTCAAGCCCAGCGAAAGCGCAGGAAAAGTTCAAGGCCGTGACGACCTTCACCGTTATCGCCGACATGGCGAAGAACGTGGCGGGCGACGCAGCAATCGTGGAATCGATCACCAAGCCGGGAGCGGAGATCCACAATTACGCGCCGACGCCGGGCGACATTCAGCGGGCGCAGGGCGCACAGCTCATTCTGTGGAACGGGCTCAACCTCGAACTCTGGTTCGAAAAATTCTTCCAGAATCTCAGCGACGTGCCAGGCGCTATCATCTCCGAGGGCGTCCAACCGATGAGCATCGCCGAGGGACCCTATACTGGGAAACCGAACCCGCATGCCTGGATGTCGCCGACAAACGCGCTGATCTACGTCGACAACATCCGCGATGCCTTCGTCGAGCACGATCCGGCGCATGCCGAGACCTACAAGGCCAATGCAGAAGCCTACAAGGCAAAGATAGAGGCGGCCGTCGCGCCGATCCGCGATAAGCTTGCCTCGATCCCGAAGGACCGGCGCTGGCTGGTATCGAGCGAAGGCGCTTTCTCCTACCTCGCACGCGATTTCGAGCTGAAGGAGCTTTATTTGTGGCCGATCAACGCTGACCAGCAAGGCACCCCGCAGCAGGTTCGCAAGGTGATCGACGCCGTCAGGGAAAACAAGATCGTCGCCGTCTTCAGCGAAAGCACCGTGTCGGACAAGCCGGCCCGGCAGGTCGCGCGCGAGACGGGGGTGCATTACGGCGGCGTGCTCTACGTTGATTCTCTCAGCGAGGCGGACGGCCCGGTGCCAACCTATATCGACCTGCTGCGTGTGACTTCGGATACGGTTCAGAAAGGCCTCGCCGCAGGGCTGTCGCAATGAACGAAGCCGTTCCGCCTTTTGCCCCCGCGTTCGAGGATGCGGGAGGCGGCCTCGCCGTCCGCGGCGCGACCGTCACCTACCGCAACGGCCACACGGCGCTGCGCGATGCAAGCTTTGAAATTCCGACAGGCACGATCACGGCACTTGTCGGTGTCAACGGCTCGGGCAAGTCGACGCTGTTCAAAGCCATTATGGGCTTCGTGCGGCTGGCAAAGGGAGAGATTTTTGTTCTCGGACAGCCGGCCGCGGCCGCACTGAGGAAGAACGTCGTCGCCTATGTGCCGCAGGCCGAGGAGGTCGACTGGAACTTTCCAGTACTGGTCGAGGACGTCGTCATGATGGGTCGCTACGGCCATATGGGCATGATGCGCCTTCCGAAGGCGGCTGATCGCGAGGCGGTTAGCGCCGCGCTTGCACGTGTCGGCATGAGCGATTTTCGCAAGCGCCAGATCGGCGAGCTTTCGGGCGGGCAGAAGAAGCGCGTCTTTCTAGCTCGGGCGCTGGCGCAGGACGGGCACGTCATCCTGCTTGACGAGCCCTTCACTGGCGTAGACGTCAGGACCGAGGACGCTATCGTCGAACTGCTGCGCGCGCTCCGGGACGAAGGCCGGGTGATGCTGGTCTCGACGCATAATCTTGGTAGCGTGCCGGAGTTCTGCGACCGTGCCGTACTGCTCCGGAACACGGTCCTTGCCTACGGGCCGACAGGCCAGACCTTCACGCAGGCGAACCTGGAAAAGGCTTTCGGCGGCGTCTTGCGTCATTTCGTGCTCGGCGGCGCCGGACTGCATGAGGACGACGACAAGCGCCGCCTTGCCGTCATCACCGACGACGAGCGACCGCTGGTCTTCTACGGAGAGAACGGAGCGATGCAGCAGAAGATGCGGGAACCGGACGAATGAGTGTCCTGCTCGAGCCGTTCGGCTACGAATATATGCTCAATGCCATGTGGGTGTCCGCCTTGGTCGGCGGTGTCTGCGCCTTCCTGTCCTGCTATCTGATGCTGAAAGGCTGGTCGCTGATCGGCGACGCGCTCTCGCATTCGATCGTGCCAGGCGTCGCCGGCGCCTATATGCTGGGCCTTCCCTTCTCGATCGGCGCCTTCTTCTCCGGCGGGCTCGCCGCTGCGGCGATGCTCTTCCTCAACCAGCGCACCAAGCTGAAGGAAGACGCCATCATCGGCCTGATCTTCTCCTCTTTCTTCGGCCTCGGCCTGTTCATGGTGTCGCTGTCACCGACCTCCGTGAATATCCAGACGATCGTGCTCGGCAACATCCTGGCCATCACCTCGGAAGACACGCTTCAACTCGCCATCATAGGCTTCGTCTCGCTCGCCATCCTGCTGGTGAAATGGAAGGATCTGATGGTGGTCTTCTTCGACGAGAGCCATGCCCGCTCGATCGGCCTCAACCCGAGCGCGCTCAAGATCATGTTCTTCATGCTGCTATCGGCCTCCACGGTCGCCGCGCTTCAGACCGTCGGCGCCTTCCTCGTCATCTGCATGGTGGTGACGCCCGGCGCGACCGCCTATCTTCTGACGGACCGCTTTCCGCGCCTGCTCGTCATCGCGGTTGTCATCGGCGCGGCCACGAGTTTCAGCGGCGCCTATGCCAGCTATTTCCTCGACGGCGCCACCGGCGGCATCATTGTCGTCCTGCAGACGCTGATCTTTCTCGCCGCCTTCTTCTTCGCTCCCAAGCACGGAATGCTGGCAGCCCGCCGCCGCGCGGCGAGGGGCTTGGAGGCTAGCCTATGAGCATCCTCGATACGCTGCTTACCCCCTTTCAGTTCGGCTTCATGGTCAATGCCCTGATTGTTTCGGTTCTGGTCGCCGTGCCGACTGCGCTGCTCTCCTGCTTCCTCGTTCTCAAGGGCTGGTCGCTGATGGGCGACGCCATCAGCCACGCCGTCTTTCCCGGCGTGGTCATCGCTTACATCCTCGGATTCCCCTATTCGATCGGCGCCTTCGCCGCCGGGATGGTCTGCGCTCTCGCCACCGGCTTCCTCAAGGACAACAGCCGCATCAAGCAGGACACGATAATGGGCATCGTCTTCTCCGGCATGTTCGGCCTCGGCCTGGTGCTCTACGTAAAGATCCAGTCCGACGTGCATCTCGACCACATATTGTTCGGCGACGTGCTGGGCATCGGCCTGCGCGACATCGTCGAAACGGGGCTCATTGCTGCGATCACGGCCGGCATCATCGGGATCAAGTGGCGCGACTTCCTGCTGCACGCCTTCGACCCGGCTCAGGCTCGCGCGGTTGGTCTTCGGGTCAACCTGCTCCACTACGGCCTGCTTTGCCTGATCTCGCTCACCATCGTCGGCGCGCTGAAGGCGGTCGGCATCATCATGGCCATCGCCATGCTGATCGCGCCTGGCGCCATCGCTTTCCTGCTGACAAGGAAGTTCAGCGCCATGCTGATCCTGTCGGTGACGATCGCGGTCGCCGCGTCGTTTCTCGGCGTCTATCTGTCCTTCTTCATCGACAGCGCACCGGCGCCGACCATCGTTCTCATGCTGTCCGCCGCCTTCATCGCGGCCTTCGCCGTTACCACACTCAAAGTGAGCCGAATGGAGATTGGCGAGGAACGCTAGAAACGGGCGGTCATTCTCCGGATTGACGAGAGCGTCGCGTTTTCTGGATCGGCTTCACGTAGATCTCCAGTCTGTGGCTGATGATCGTGAATCCGTGCTGTCGAGCGATTTCCTCTTGGAGCCGCTCGATCTCCGCCGACTGGAATTCGACGACGTCTCCCGTCTCGATGTTGATGAGATGATCGTGATGCTCACGGGGGACGGTTTCGTATCTGGCGCGCCGATCGCCAAAGGTGTGCCGCTCCAGAATGCCCTTTTCGCGCAGAAGGCTGACGGTGCGATAGACAGTGGCGAGCGCGATCGTCGGCTCGATGGCGACAACACGGCGATGGAGTTCCACCACATCCGGATGGTCGCTGGATTCGGATATAACACGCATGATGACGCGGCGCGGACCGGTGATGCGCAGTCCGAGTTTCCTGCAAAGCGCGGCGATGGTCTGTTCTGAGGACATGTCATGATCCGCCAATATCGACAGCCATGTCGCGAAGTCGGAACATGCCTGCGGATTTGTTCGAAGCTGCTACCCCAGATGCGTCGCAATTGCAAAAGGACATCGGACTGGGTTCGCTGTCAGGCGGTCACCTACTGACATAGAGATATCCAGATCCGATCGCAAGAAGCAAGGAAGGGCGTGTGAGCCGGATCGGATGCTGGCTAGTTACGTCCGAGCCCGATCAGGTGGTCGATCACCGGCTGCAGCCGTTCGGTCGTGATCGGTTTGACGACCACCGCATCGATGACGCTCGACAGGCCAAGGCTCTCCGGTGTGCCGTTCTTGGTCGAAAGCAGGATCACCGAGGGAAGCGGCCTGCCCGAGGCGCGTCGCAGCGCATCGATACCGGACATCAGCGCGTCGCAGTCCTTGTTGTCCGCTCCGCCATCGAGGACGACAGCTCCGGGAATGAGCGATCGCAACGTCGTTGCTGCCGTTTCGGGCGATTCCGAGATCGGTTTGAGCCCGGATCGTTCGACGATTTTCGAAACCACCACCCGGTTGACCGGCGACTTCCCGACGACGAGCACGCGGGTGAAGTCCGTGAGCATCTCGGGGTCCACATTCCGGCTCCCCCAAGTCAGGTGGCTTACGGTTCTGGGGTCGCGGTTCATGGGGCGCATGAGCGTGGGGGCACTCGTCTGGTTTCAATGCAGGGTTGAAACTTTAGAAACAATTGCAGTGAGATCGCTGCCTGTGTCAAGCTGAAATGGCGGATATCCAAAATATCGCAAGAAACGTTAAAATTTAAAGCGAGTTCTGTTCTTGCCCCTATGCAAACTGGTCCTGCAGACGCAGATCACCTGCGCAGAGACTGCGCAGGTGATGCTGGATCCACCGACAGGCTTCGGTCGGATTTCGGTCAGCCGAGGCTCCGCTGGGTGACGATCACCGGGATCAGCAGGTCGCCCCAGTTGCCGTCGCCGCCATGGTGCCGTGCCGAGCGCACCAGCTCCACCGACACACCGGCCTCGACCGCCTTCATCACCGACTGGTTGAGCCTGTGCAGGTCATTCGCCAGCATGCGGATGGTCGCTTGCTGGTCGACGGTCATGGTGGTGGCCTGTTCTTCGGCCCGTTCCTTGACGCGGCTTATCGATGCCATTGGTCTTCTCCTTCATACCCCTTTGGGGCGTTCCTCTATTTTGTTGCGTTGCTGGCTATTCTGCCGCCGGTTTGAACTGGGCGTGCTCGGTCGATTCATGCATCGCCGTGGTCGAAGACCGGCCACCGGTGATCGCCATCGACACGGCGTCGAAATAGCCGGTGCCGACTTCGCGCTGGTGCTTGGTCGCGGTGTAGCCGTGGGCTTCCGCCGCGAATTCAGCCTCCTGCAGCTCGGAATAAGCCGCCATTTGCCGCGCCTTGTAGCCGCGGGCGAGTTCGAACATGCCGAAATTGAGCTGGTGAAAACCGGCCAGCGTGATGAACTGGAACTTGTAGCCCATGGCGCCGAGTTCCTTCTGGAACCTGGCGATCGTGGCGTCGTCGAGGTTCTTCTTCCAGTTGAACGACGGCGAGCAATTATAGGCGAGAAGCTTGCCGGGATGGTGCCTGTGCACGCCCTCGGCGAACTTCTTGGCCTGCGCCAGATCGGGCTTGGAGGTTTCGCACCAGATCAGGTCGGCGTAGGGCGCGTAGGCGACGGCCCGCGCGATGCAAGGCTCGATGCCGTTTCTGACGTGATAGAAGCCCTCCACCGTGCGGCCGGCGCCATAGTCGACGAAGGGCTGGTCGCGCTCGTCGATGTCGGAGGTGAGCAGCTTTGCCGCTTCCGCGTCGGTGCGTGCGACGACCAGCGTCGGCGTGCCCATTACGTCGGCGGCAAGTCGCGCGGCGTTGAGGTTGCGGATGTGTGCGGCGGTCGGGATCAGCACCTTGCCGCCGAGATGGCCGCATTTCTTCTCCGACGCCAGCTGGTCCTCGTAGTGGACGCCGGCGGCACCCGCCTCGATGAAGGCCTTCATGATCTCGAAGGCATTGAGCGGTCCGCCGAAGCCGGCTTCCGCATCGGCGACAACAGGCGCGAACCAGGTGTCGACCGAAAGTCCCTTGCCTTCGGAGGTCTCGATCTGGTCGGCGCGCTGCAGGGTGCGGTTGATGCGCTTGACCAGTTCGGGCGCCGCATTGGCGGGATAAAGCGATTGGTCCGGATACATGGCGGATGCCGTGTTGGCGTCGGCGGCGACCTGCCATCCAGACAGGTAGATCGCCTTCAGCCCGGCCCGGACCTGCTGCATCGCCTGATTGCCCGACATGGCGCCGAGCGCGTTGACGAAGTCCTCTTCGTGGATGAGCTGCCAGAGCCGGTTGGCGCCCATTTCGGCGAGGCTCTGCCGGATCTGGACCGAACCGCGCAGCCGCTTCACGTCGTCCGGCGAGTAGGGCCGCTCGATGCCGTCGAAGCGGCCTTCCGGCGCCGAGGGGACGAGGTTGTAAAAATCGGTCATTGGTCACTCCGAGTAAATCGCTGCTGGGATGGAAACGCCGCCTCATGGAGATTTCTGCGTCGTTTTGGTGTGACAGCATTTACATTCTGGCGCGAAGCAGGCGAGAAAAACCGGCGGATTGGCTGGAAAATAAGAGAAAACTTGTGTTGCGTTTGACAACTAGACGCTGTAAATTTGTCATGATTGTAAAAAAGCCGGCATGGCATCGCCGTGCAGAGTCATGTAAATTTCTGTCAAGGACAGACGAGTGGCCGATCAGAAGATCTTCGCCGGGCCGCGCATCCGCCGCATCCGCAGCGCCAAGGGCCTGACCCAGACCGCGATGGCCGAAGGGCTCCGCATCTCGCCGTCCTACCTCAATCTCATCGAGCGCAACCAGCGGCCGCTGACGGTTCAGCTGATCCTCAAGCTGGCATCCGTCTACAAGGTCGACCCGCATGAATTGCAGGGCGAGGCTCGGGGGTCGGTCGCTGCCTTGAAGGAAGTATTTTCAGACCCGCTGCTGGTCGGCGAATTGCCTGGTGACCAGGAACTGATCGAGCTTGCAGAGGCGGCGCCCAACGCTTCCGCCGCGGTGATAAAACTGTTTCGCGCCTATCGCGAGCAGGCCGAGCGCCTTTCCGACCTCAACGAGCTTCTCGCGCGTGAGGGCAAAGCGACGGCACTCTCCGGCGCCCGCTTGCCGATCGACGAGGTGCACGAGATTTTCGAGCGCCGGCCGAACCATTTTGCCGCGCTCGAAGAGGAGGCCGAGGCATTCACGTCGGTTCTCGATCCCGGCGACGATCTGTTCGGTGCGTTGAAGGCCTGGCTGAAGCGCGAATACGCCATCGTCGTCAAGGTGCTGCCGGTCGCCACCATGCCGAACTGGCGCCGCCGCTACGACCGCCACTCGCAACGCCTGTTTCTGTCCGAGCGCCTGTCGCCGTTCGATCAGTTGCGCGAGGTGGCGATGGAGGCCTGCCTGATCCGCATGACGGTCGCGGTGGCAAGCGAGATCCAGGCGCTGAAGCTGACCACGGATGAAGCCCGCCGGCTTGCCCGCTTCGAGCTTGGCCGCTACGCCGCCCACGCGCTGATGATGCCCTATCAATCCTTTCACGCAGCCGCGGTACGCGCGCGTTACGACATCGACGTGCTGCGCTCGCGCTTCGGCGTCTCCTTCGAGCAGGCGGCGAACCGCCTGACCATGCTGCAGCGGCCGGGCACGCCGGGCGTGCCGTTCTTCATGCTCGAGGTCGATAATGCCGGCAACCGCTTCCGCAAGGCGGGCAGCCAGGGTTTTCCGCAAAGCCGCTTCGGCGGCGGCTGTCCGAAGCTTCCCGTGCATGCCGCCTTTACCCAGCCCGGCCAGATCTTCGTAGAGGCGGTGGAAATGCCCGATGGCGCCGAGTTCCTCTGCGTCGCCCGCACGCTCGAAGGACCGCAAGGCTCGTTTTCGGAGCGACCGCGCCGTACCGCCCTTCTGTTGGGCTGCGATATCGGCTTTCGTGACGAGATCGTCTACGGCGCGGCACTGCCGGGGGCAGCCGCCGCCGCGACCGGAAAAGCCGGACAGGGCGCCAATCCGGCCACGCCGATTGGCCCGGCCTGCCGGCTGTGTGAACGCATCGGCTGCCTCGCCCGCGCCGAGCCGCCGGTGACGCGCCCGCTCGGCCTTGACGAGATGGTGACCGGACTAAGCGCGTTCGATTTCCAGTGACGGGCACAGCGTTTCCATCAAATTGCGCTCGGCGCATTGTTCTATCGCCCACCGCTGCCTATCAGAACGTCCATCTCAATCGTCAGCGGCTCTCCAACGCTCGGCGAAGCCAGCCCGCGCCAGACTTCCTCGCGCACTGTGACCTGCATGTCTGGAGGAAGCTGGACATACTCCTGACCGCTCAATGTTGCTCCTTTGGTGATTCCGCTGAAATAATCGTCGAAAGATGAGAATTTGATGGGCCGAGTTTCAAGCTGGACATAGACCTCTTGAAACCCGGCGCGGTGGAGCAAGGAATGCAAGCATGTCGCGTCAGGGATGGAGAAGAAGCGATTTAGCTTTTCGGCTTTTTCAGGTGCGCAACGGGCGATTACCGCGCCTATTCTGGCGAACAGCGAGCGCTCCGGCGTCGTCGTCACGCTAACTGCAGTCCAGCCGTTGGGGCGCAGAACCCGACGAAACTCAGAAAGCGCTCCAAGCGGGTCTGAGAAGAACATGAGCCCAAGCTGACAGAT
The DNA here is from genome assembly GCF_055811755.1 of Mesorhizobium sp. WSM4840. Lineage (NCBI taxonomy): Bacteria > Pseudomonadati > Pseudomonadota > Alphaproteobacteria > Hyphomicrobiales > Phyllobacteriaceae > Mesorhizobium > Mesorhizobium sp. WSM4840. The sequence goes on along the minus strand of NZ_JBVVQD010000016.1, from coordinate 51,412 downwards.
CACCGCATCGAACCGACAATCCTCGTAAGGGAGCGCGTGAGCGTCAAACCTTGCGAGGATGATTGGCTGGTTCTTCAAATTGCGTTTGGCAGATTCGAGCATGGCCGGCGAGATATCGCCGGCAGTGACAGAGCCGGATGGGCCTACCACGATCGCTGCAGCTTGCGCTGCTGCTCCTGTACCCGTTGCGACGTCGAGCACCCGATGGGCAGGCGCAATTTGCGCTGCCTTCAGCAAGGATGGGATGAACGAGTTCGTTGCGCGGGCGAACAGCTCGTCATAGCCAATCGCAGCCGTCTTGTAGAATGGCTCATCCATGGGTCGCCCTATACATGTTATTTACGTCGGTCACGGGGCTTCTCTTGTCACGCAGTAGCCGTCCAGCCTCGCATCGTAAACTATCCCTGCCAGCTCCGCCCGACCGTCTTGCCTCGTCCCTGCGCTAGTCAGTGCGCCAAACGGAATACGGCGCTGGATCACGCCCGACCTTCGTCTTTGCGTTACGCGATTAATGCACGTTTCTGTCGTCCGCTATGCATCGTGCTGCCCCGAAATCGCCGACAGTCGCACTCATGACCGATTCATCATCAGCGATAGCCGTCTCCCCTGCTGTCTCGCCGCGTGACGAGCGTGTCGGGCTCCTGTTGATATTCCTGTCGGCGCTGATGTGGAGTTTCGGCGGCGCCATCGCCCGTTTCATCGACGCCGGGGACAGCTGGACGGTGGTGTTCTGGCGCTCGGTCTGGGCCGCCGCCTTCCTCATCTGCTTCATGATCTGGCGCGACGGCTGGCACGGCACGGTAAGGTTGTTCCGCGGCATGGGCCTGCCCGGCCTTGCCGTGGCGTTCTGCTTCGCCACCGCATCGACCTCGTTCGTCGTGGCGCTTGCCTACACCACCGTCGCCAATATCCTTTTGATGCAGGCAGGCGTGCCGCTCCTGGCGGCGCTGTTTGCCTGGGTGCTGTTTCGCGAACGGGTAGCCGTGGCGACCTGGGTGGCGATTGCAGCCGTCATTGCCGGCGTTGCCATCATGGTATCGGAGTCGCTTGATGGCGCCGTGTCGCCTATCGGCGACGGCTTGGCGCTGCTCATCGCCGTGATGTTTTCGATCGCCACCGTCATCACGCGACGCTTTGCCCATGTGCGCATGACGCCGGCGACCTGCCTCGGCACGATGCTTGCCGCCGCATTCGCCGCGTCGCAGGCGTCGCAATTCGGCGTTTCCAGCAGCGACATGGGCTTCCTGTTTGCATTCGGCGTGGTCAATCTGGGTCTCGGCCTTGCCTTCTTCGCCACCGGCGCCCGGCTCGTTCCAGCAGCGATCGCAGCACTGCTCGGCACTTTCGAGCCGATCCTCGGCCCGATCTGGGTCTGGCTCATCCATTCCGAGGTGCCGTCGGGACGCACCATCCTTGGCGGCGCGGTGGTGGTCACGGCGCTGCTCGTCCATATCGGGCTCGAATTCAAGCGTCAGGCGCGGCCGGTGCGGCCGGGTGTCACCGGCATGCCGTCGCCTAATTGATTGCAGCGCACGCGCCAAAGCGAGATGAGCCATTGACAATGGCGCAGCCGCGCGGGCAGGCTGCAAATACGGCAACAACAAGACAGGCTCATCTTGCCAAGTCTCCCCTCCGGCCCGACCGAGACCGGACAACATCGTCGTATCCCTGCCCGCGCCGTGGCGAGAGCCTTTGACGGCGCCGGAATGCCACCTGGATCACGACATGGGAACGGGGGACTCGGCCGCTGCACATCGAACCACCAGGGTGTCGGCGGTTCGCGCTTGTCGCTTGTCGGAAAGCCCAATAATCTGAAGCAAACGCCCAGCCGCGCAGCCCCGCGACGAGCTGGCGATGGAACACTCATCAAAGGAGACACTCATGACCCGCAAAGCATTCTGGCTTTCGGCGACCTCGGCATTTCTGACGCTTTTCACCCTCGGCGCTCATGCCCAGGACCGCGTCGTCAATGTCTATAACTGGTCGGATTACATCGACAGCTCGATTATCGAGGATTTCACCAAGGAAACGGGCATCAAGGTCACCTACGACACCTTCGATTCCAACGAGCTCCTGGAGACGAAACTGCTTGCCGGCGGCAGCGGCTACGACGTCGTCGTGCCGACCGCCAATTTCCTCGCACGCCAGATCCAGGCAGGTGTGTTCCAGAAGCTCGACAAGTCCAAGCTGCCCAACATTTCCAACATGTGGGAAGTCGTTTCGGAGCGCACAGCCAAGTACGATCCCGGCAACGAATATTCGATCAACTACATGTGGGGCACGGTCGGCCTCGGCTATAACATCAAGAAGGTGCAGGAAGCGCTCGGCACCGACAAGATCGATAGCTGGGACGTGTTCTTCAACCCGGAAAAGCTGACCAAGCTGAAGGATTGCGGCGTCTATGTCCTCGACTCTCCGAGCGACATCCTCCCGAACGCCTTCAAATATCTGGGTATCGATCCCGAGACCACGTCGCTGGACGATTTCGCCAAGGCGGAAGAACTGATGCTGAAGATCAGGCCTTACATCCGCAAGTTCCACTCGTCGGAATACATCAACGCCCTGGCCAATGGCGACATCTGCCTGGCCGTCGGCTGGTCGGGCGACGTGTTCCAGGCGCGCGACCGTGCGACGGAGGCAAATCAGGGCGTCGAGATCGGCTATTCCGTGCCGAAGGAAGGTGCCGAAATGTGGTTTGACCAGATGGCGATCCCGGCCGACGCGCCGCATGTCGCCGAGGCGCATGAATTCCTGAATTACATGATGAAGCCGGAGGTGATCGCCAAGTCGAGCAACTACGTCTTCTACGCCAACGGCAACAAGGCGTCGCAGCAGTTCATCAACAAGGAGATACTCGAGGATCCGGCGATCTACCCGGACGAGGCGACGCTGGCGAAGCTGTTCACCATCGCCCCCTACGATTCCAAGACCCAGCGCGTCGTCACCCGCACCTGGACCAAGATCGTCACCGGGCAGTAAGCGACAATCAACGACCCCGGCAGGTGCTGCCGGGGTCAAATCTTCTGGGGATAGGACGCAGGACGGAGTGGGATATGAAATCGCTTGGCAGCATCCGCAGGGATTTCGCGCCGTGGAACGACCCGAACGCCAAGCCATACATCCAGTTCGACAAGGTCACCAAGCAGTTCGGTGACTTCACCGCCGTCAACAATTTGTCGCTGACCATATTCGAGCGCGAGTTTTTTGCCCTGCTCGGGGCGTCGGGCTGTGGAAAATCGACGCTTTTGCGGATGCTCGCCGGATTCGAGGAGCCGACCGCCGGCCGCATCCTGCTCGATGGCCAGGATCTGCGCGGCATCCCGCCATACCGGCGGCCGGTCAACATGATGTTCCAGTCCTATGCGCTGTTCCCACATATGACGGTCGAGAACAACATCGCCTTCGGCCTCAAGCAGGACGGCATGCCGAAGCCCGAGATCGCGGCGCGCGTTGGAGAGATGCTGAAGCTGGTCAAGCTCGAGCAGTTCGCCAAGCGCAAGCCGCACCAACTGTCCGGCGGCCAGCGCCAGCGCGTCGCGCTTGCCCGCTCGGTCGCCAAGCGGCCGAAGGTGCTGCTGCTCGACGAGCCTCTGGGCGCGCTGGACAAGAAGCTGCGCGAGGAAACACAGTTCGAGCTGATGGACCTGCAGCAGTCACTCGGCCTCACCTTCGTCGTCGTCACCCACGACCAGGAAGAGGCGATGACCATGGCCGACCGTATCGCCATCATCGACAAGGGCGAGGTGATGCAGGTAGCGACGCCGGCGGAAGTCTACGAGGCGCCGGGCTCCCGTTTCGTCGCCGGCTTTGTCGGCAACGTCAACATGTTCGAAGGCAAGATTGCGCATGGCGAGGCCGGCGCGGCAAGCATCGATGCGGGCAACGGCATCACCATCCGGGCCGAGAATGCCGGCGATGCCGCCACCGGCGCGGCCGTCGCCTTCGCCATCAGGCCGGAGAAGATCAAGATATCCTCGACGAGACCGGCGGGCGCTGTCAACGCCATCGAAGGCGAGGTCTACGATATCGCCTATCTCGGCGACATGACCGTCTATCACGTCAGGCTGGACGACGGCCACGTGGTGCGGGCCAGCACGATGAACGCGGCCCGCATCACCGAGGATCCGCTGAGCTGGAACGACCGTGCCTGGGTGTCGTTCAGGCCGGACGCCGGCGTCGTGCTGACGCGATAGAGGCGGTCATGTCGAATGCCGCTGTCACCGCTGCAACAAGCTCTCGGGCCGCCGACGCGGGCAAATCCGCCCTGGCCAGACTGGGCGAGGCCTTCGTTGGCCGCCTTGTCATCATCATCCCCTATCTCTGGCTGGTCTTCTTCTTCCTCATTCCGTTCGTCATCGTCTTCAAGATTTCGCTGTCGCAGACGGCGATCGCTATACCGCCCTACACGCCGGTACTTGGCTTCGGGGATGGGCTTTCCGGTTTTTTTGCTCAGCTGAAACAGCTCAGCATCGATAACTACACATGGCTGACGCAGGACGCGCTCTACGTCAACGCCTATGTGACGAGCGTCGTTGTCGCCGCCATTTCGACGGTGCTGACATTGCTTGTCGGCTACCCGATCGCCTATGGCATGGCCCGCGCGCCGGCGATGCTGCGCCCGACTTTGCTGATGCTGGTGATCCTGCCGTTCTGGACCTCGTTCCTGATCCGCGTCTACGCCTGGATCGGCATCCTCAAGCCCGAGGGGCTGCTCAACCAGCTGCTGCTCGCCACCGGCGTCATCAGCCAGCCGCTGATCATCCTCAACACCTACACGGCAATCTTCATCGGCATCGTCTATTCCTATCTGCCGTTCATGGTGCTGCCGCTTTATTCCGCCCTCGAGAAAATGGATTATTCGCTGATCGAGGCGGCCAAGGACCTCGGTTGCCCGCCGACCAGCGCCTTCTGGAAGATCACCTTTCCGCTGTCGCTGCCTGGCGTCATCGCCGGCTGCCTGCTGGTGTTTATTCCCGCCGTCGGCGAGTTCGTCATTCCCGACCTGCTCGGCGGCTCGCAGACGCTGATGATCGGCAAGACGCTGTGGAACGAGTTCTTCGCCAATCGCGACTGGCCGGTGTCGTCGGCCGTCGCCGTCATCCTGCTGTTGCTGCTGATCGTGCCGATCATGCTCTTCCAGCGGGCCCAGGCCCGCGCCCAGGAGCAGGACAAATGAACCCGACTTGGAGCCGCTTCAATATCACTTCGATCGTGCTCGGCTTTGCCTTTCTTTACCTGCCGATCGTCCTGCTCGTCGTCTTCTCCTTCAACGAGTCGAAACTGGTCACTGTCTGGGGCGGCTTCTCGACCAAATGGTACGTCTCGCTGTTCCACAACCGGGGCCTCATGGACGCCACCTGGGTAACGGCCCGCGTCGCCGTCATCTCGGCCACCGTGGCGACCGTGCTCGGCACGCTGGCAGCTCTCACCTTGACCCGCTACACGCGCTTCAAGGGCCGGACGCTGTTTTCCGGCATGGTGTTTGCGCCGCTGGTCATGCCGGAAGTCATCACCGGCCTGTCGCTGCTGCTGCTCTTCGTCGCCGTCGGTCTCGACCGCGGCTTTCTCACCGTCACGCTTGCCCATATCACCCTGACCATGTGCTTCGTCGCCGTCGTCGTGCAGTCGCGCTTGATCACGTTCGACCGCTCGCTGGAAGAGGCCGCGATGGATCTTGGCGCGCCGCCGGTGAAGACCTTCTTCCAGATCACGCTGCCGGTCATCATGCCGGCGATTGTGTCTGGCTGGATGCTGGCGTTCACATTGTCGCTCGACGATCTGGTCATCGCCAGCTTCACCTCAGGGCCCGGCGCCACCACGCTGCCGATGAAGATCTACAGCCAGGTTCGTCTCGGTGTGACGCCGGAGATCAACGCCGCCTGCACCATCCTGATCGCGGTCGTGGCGGTCGGCGTCATCATCGCTTCGCTCGCCAACAAGCGTCGCGAGGTGCAGCGCCAGCGGGACGAGCAGGCCGCGCAGCGTGGGTGAAAAGCCGGCAGGAAGCACTCCTGACGACGACCGCGGCAGCCTCGCTGCCTACTTTCCGGAAACCCCGCGGCTTATCGGCGAAATGAACGGCGTGCTCCACGTTCCGCCGACGAAGAACGAAGACTGGTTGGGACCCTGGTTATTTGTCTGCGTGGCTGGCTGGTCCGCCTGAATGATGCCGCCGGACAGCGCCAGCCCGCGCCCGGCGTAGGAGGCGATGCCGGAAAGCCAGATCTTGTACTTCGCCGAATTCGCTTCGGCCTTGTCGATCTTCGCTACACCGTTCGAGATGCTCGCCTTGAGTTCTGCCCCGTCGATCGGCAGCGTTCCGTCGGAGATATCGTCGAGCGCGAAGAACCCGCCCTGTTCGTTGTGTTTGAGAAACGCCGGCAGGTTGAACCGGCTCAACGCGCCCTGGCCGAATTTCGCCGAAACCGAGCCGTCGGCGTTTTCAAAAATGGAATCCCAGGTTCTGCCCGGCCCCTTGAGGATGACCGAAACGGTTCCCGTGCCGATCGGCACCAGTCGCGTCATTCCGGCTGCGGTGCCAAAAGCGCCGCCGTCGATGTCGGAGGCGAGCAGCCTGATCTCGACCTGCGTGCCTCCCGGCTTGCGGTCGAAACGAAGACTGCTCTGGATGTTGCCGCCAAAGGCCGATGCATCGGAAATATCGAAGACGGCAAGACCGTTCTTGACCTGGGCGGCGGCAGCGACGTCGGCAAGCTGGATAGCGCCTGCGGTGGCCTGAGCTGCCGACAGTCTGAGATCGAGATCGATCCGGTCGGCGACGCTTATGTCGATTTCGCCGGGGCCAACGCCGCTCGTAGGCGCCAGGGGTGTGAAGGCGGAGAGAAAGGACCGCAAGTCGAGCGTCTCGAAGGCGAGCGTACCGGCGATCACCGGCCGCGCCTCGCCAAAGGAGAAGTCCAGCGCACCCATTCCCGGATTGTCGTCCAGAGCGATCTCGGTGTTTTCGAATTTAATGCGGCCGGAGGTCGCCGTAACCTTGCTGGAAACGGAAACCGAGCCGATTGCCGCGCCCGGCGCGATGCCGGCCCGCGACCATTCGAGCACGCGCCTGAGCGAGGGTGCGGCAAATTTCGCCTGGCCGTCGAAATAGGCGTTCTCGGACATGCTGGCGACGCCGTCGAAGGAAAAACTGGCAGGGGGCGCCTTGAAGGAAAGCGTCATCGGCGCCGCACCACCCCCAAACAGCACCAGCGGGTTCGACGATGCGGCATCCACAGCGACGCTTTCGCCACGCCAGATCCCGGTCGCCGACAGCGTCGCATTGCTGTTCATTGCACCCCAGTTCGCCTGTCCGCTCAGGCTGCTCAGTATCTCAGCGTCCTTGCCATCGACGGAGGTCACCACGCGGCCGTTCCTGAACTCTACGGTGCCGAATGGATCAGCCGGCAGCTTGCTCAGGTCCGGCTTGGCCGGATTGGCACTGACCACGGCGCGAGCGATGTCGATGGAACGCGTGATGCGTCCGCCTGAAGGCAGGGCAGGCAGGAAAAATCCATGTGCTGCGCGTTGAACCCTGATCGTCGGCCGGATCAGCCGCGCCGTCGAGAACACCACATCGCCCTGCAACGCCGCCATGGCGGAGAGATTGACCTCGACCCGTTCGGCTTCGATCACAGGCGGCGCGTCGCTCTCTGTCCATTGCGAAAGCGTCACGTCGGACAGGATGGCCCGGAAATTCGGCCAGACCTCGATCCGCGGGGCCCCGTCGATGTTGACCCTGAAACCGCTCCATGCACTCATTTCCCAGGCGATGCGGTCGCGCACGATGCGGGTCGAGGCGACCAGCGGAAGGGCGGCAACGGCCAGCGCGATGACGAGCACGGCAACGCCGATCGCCCATATTCCGCGCCGGATCAAAGGTGATGACATGTCGCCCCGTATGCTTCCGTTCCGACAAGAATCGCCCGACGGGTGTAACCCACGGCTGACGCATTTCAAGTCTTTATGGCCCAGCGATGGCATTTGCGCACATCCACGTCGCTCGGCCGAACAAAATCTTGCTCTGCTGCGCCGCGATATGCATAAGCGATGCCAATGCATGTCGCCAAAATCGTCTTGGGATAACGCACACATAAAAACAAAAGTCTAAAGCGCGTCGCGTGAATCTCTTCAAACGTGACGTGCTTTAAGGAGGAACGATCATGGCCGGCGACGTACCGCTCTGGGCACCGACGAAAGACCAGGTCGACGCCGCGCCGATGACTGCCTTCATGCAGGCCGCCACGGCCGCAACCGGCAAGGTTTTTTCCTCCTACGCCGATCTACATCGTTGGTCGATCGACGATCGCGAGGCATTCTGGAGCCTGGTCTGGGATTTTTGCGGGATCGTGGGCGACAAGGGCGCCAGTGGCGGGATCAGTGGCGGCGGGCGCGTGCTTGTCGATGGCGAGAAAATGCCCGGCGCCGCCTTCTTTCCCGACGCGAAGCTGAACTTCGCCGAGAACCTGTTGAAGAAAACCGGGCTCGGTGATGCCATCGTCTTTCGCGGCGAGGACAAGGTCGAGCGCCGGCTCTCCTGGAATGAGCTGCATGCGCTGACCTCGCGGCTGCAGCAGCTTTTCCTGTCGCTCGGGGTGAAACAGGGCGACCGCATCGCCGCCATGATGCCCAACATGCCGGAGACGGTCGCGGCCATGCTGGCGACAGCCTCGATCGGCGCCGTCTGGTCGTCCTGTTCTCCCGATTTCGGCGAACAGGGCGTGCTGGACCGGTTCGGTCAGATCGAGCCTGTCGTTTTCATCGCGCCCGACGGTTACTGGTATAATGGCAAGGCGATCGAGGTCGCCGACAAGATCGCGGCGGTTGCCGCAAAGCTTCCCACCGTCGGCAAGATCCTGATCGTCGACTATCTCGGCACGTCGACCGATGTGGCGGCGACCATAGAGAAGGCGACTGCGCTGGACGAGGCGCTCTCATCCTTTGCCGCCAAGCTCGTAACCTTCGAACGGTTGCCGTTCGCGCATCCGCTCTACATCCTGTTTTCTTCCGGAACGACCGGCATCCCCAAATGCATCGTCCATTCGGCCGGCGGAACGCTGATCCAGCATGTCAAGGAAGAACGGTTCCACGCCGGCCTGCTCGACGGCGACCGCTTCTTTTATTTCACCACCTGCGGCTGGATGATGTGGAACTGGCTGGTGTCCGGCCTGGCATCGGGTGCAACCCTTCTGCTTTATGACGGGTCGCCCTTCTATCCCGACGGCAACGTGCTGTTCGATTTTGCCGACGCCGAGAAGATGACCTATTTCGGCACCTCGGCCAAATTCATCGATTCCGTGCGCAAGGCCGGCCTCAGACCGATCAAAACGCATGATCTTTCCAGCGTGCGCACGATCTCCTCCACCGGCTCGCCACTGTCGCCCGAGGACTTCCGCTTCGTCTATGATGGCATCAAGACGGACGTGCATCTCGCCTCGATCTCCGGCGGCACTGACATCGTCTCCTGCTTCGTGCTCGGCGTGCCGACCGAACCGGTATGGACCGGAGAGATACAGGGGCCTGGTCTCGGCCTCGCCGTCGATGTCTGGGACGACGACGGCCACCCGCTCAGGCAGGAGAAGGGTGAACTCGTCTGCACCAAGGCGTTTCCGGCGATGCCGATCGGCTTCTGGAATGATCCCGAAGGCAAGAAATACCACGCAGCCTATTTCGAGCGCTTCGACAATGTCTGGTGTCACGGCGACTTCGCCGAATGGACCGCTCATGGCGGCCTGATCATCCACGGCCGCTCCGACGCGACGCTCAACCCGGGCGGGGTGCGGATCGGCACGGCGGAGATCTACAATCAGGTCGAGCAGATGCCGGAAATCCTGGAAGCGCTGTGCATCGGCCAGGATTTCGACAACGACGTGCGCGTTGTGCTGTTCGTGCGGCTGGCTCCGGGCGTTGAACTCGATGCCGAGCTGCAAAAACGCATTCGCGCGAAAATCCGCAGCGGCGCGAGCCCCCGCCACGTGCCGGCTAAAATCGTCGCCGTCGCCGACATTCCACGCACCAAATCGGGCAAGATCACCGAACTCGCGGTGCGCGACATGGTGCATGGCCGCGCTGTCAAGAACAAGGAGGCGCTGGCCAATCCCGAAGCGCTCGAGCTGTTCCGCGACCTGCCGGAACTGGCCGATTAGTTCCTCGAAGTGAGCGAGTTTGACAGGTTGCAGGCCTGCTTTGTGGCCATGATTTCATGGTTCGTTGAGTGAACCATCGCAAACGTTCGAGATTGGCCGAAGCTCCTCAACTTCGTCATCCCTGGGCGTAGCAGGAGCGAAGCTCCGTCGCGGAGACCCCAGGATGACGAAGCGATGGACGCTTCAACTAATCTCCAAGACATGAGAACCGTCACGCGTTCAAACGGCAGCCGAGCATGGTTAACGAAATATCTCGCTCGAATTTACCTAGATTTCATGAGTGGTACACATTGGTAAATTTTTCGCGGCGCCGGTAAGGTTTTGTTAAGGGCCGGCATCGATAGTCGTGCGTAACTTGAGGGAGAAATCCCGTTCCTCTAAATCCCCAGAGGATCTGAATTCGCTCAAGCCCCCGATGTAACAGCAATCCAATCATTCAAGGCGTCCTGTTGGACGCCTTTCTTTTTAACTAATCCGCGAGCACGCGGGTCGACGGGAAAGCGACTTCGACCAGGGTGCCCTCGCCGGGGGTCGAGTTGATGGTGAACCGGGCCCGGTTCGCCTCGACCATGGCCTTGGTCAGCGGCAGCCCGAGGCCGGTGCCGTCGCCGCGCCCACGCTTCAGCGCGTTGATCTGTTTGAACGGCTTGAGCGCCTGCTCGATCTCGGACTGGCTCATGCCGATGCCGGTGTCGCGCACGCGCATCACGACGTCGCCGGAGATCTCGTAAGCTGTCGATACGATCACCTGGCCGCCGGCCTGCGTGTAGCGGATGGCATTCGACAGGATGTTCAGCGCGATCTGGCGCACGCTGCGCAGATCGGCCACCACTTCCGGCAGCCGTGAGGCGAAGCTGGAGCGGATGATGACACGTTCGCGGTTGGCTTGCGGCTGCATCATCGCCACTGTCTCGGCCAGCGTGTCGTTGAGCGACACCGCCTCATAGGCCATCTCCTGCTGGCCGGCCTCGATCTTCGAAATGTCGAGCAGGTCGTTGACCAAGTCGAGCACATGGTTGCCCGACCGGTTGATGTCGCGCAGATAGTCGCGGTAGCGGTCATTGGCGACCGGCCCGAATTTCTCGTCGACCATCAGCTCGGAAAACCCGATGATGGCGTTGAGCGGGGTGCGGATCTCGTGGCTGATGCGGGCGAGGAAGTCGGTCTTTTGCGAGGAGGCGCGCTCGGCCACAGCGCGCGCCTGGGTCAGGTCCTCTTCGGCCCGCTTCCATTGGGTGATGTCGCGCACCACCGCGCAGAAGCCGCTGTCGTTGGGCAGGCTGCCGATGGTCATGAACAGCGGAATGAAGCGCCCCTGCGCCTCGCGTCCGATCACCTCGCGGCCGTCGTTGAGCACGCTCGCCACGCCGGGCTCGGACAGTCCGTCGAGATAGTCTCGCGCGGCGCGCTGGCTTTCGATCGCGAACAGCGAGACGAAGGGCTTGCCGGTCACCTCGTCGCTGTCGAAACCGAACAGCGCTTCCGCCGGGCGGCTGATCGAGCGGATCGTTCCGTCTCGGCCGATCAGCACGACGCCGTCGGTCGCGGTGTCGATGATGGTGCGCATCTCGGCGATGCGTGCCTTGAGTTCGGAAGTGTCCGGCTGCGTATGGTCGTCGGCGGCGCCATGCGGAATAGCTGCTGCCTCGTCGTCGCCGGAACGGCGCACGACCAGCATCAGCGCCTTGCCGCCACGCCACGGCACCGAACGCAGAATGGCCTCGATCGGGAACTCCTGACCGTCATGTGTCTTCAACCGCAACGCGTGATCGGTTCCGTCGGGGGCGCTGCCGTCGTAAGGATCGGCAAACAGCGCGCCGAGGCCACCGGCATCCTCCAGATCGTCGAGCGTGTCATAGCCGGTCAGGCTGAGGAATTCCTCATTCGCATAGTGAAGATCGTCGCCGGAATGGATGAGCAGCGGCACCGGCAGCTTGCCGAGGATCGAGATATCCGGAGCCTTGTTGTCATCTGCGGTCGAAAAAGCCGATGGCACGAAGCCTTCGAGCTTGAGCGGCGGCACCGGCAGGCGCGGCGGTTCGATCGGCGCCGGCTCCACGTCGCCGGCATCGCCGATGTCATCGGTTGACGAACCGGCTTCGTCGTCATCGGGCCGCGCCCAATCCTCGTCGTCTTCTGCGTCACGGAAATCGGCAGCCGTCATGCTGTCGTTGTCTTCGGCGGCGGTCGATCGACCACTCGTGTCGGTGGGTTCGACCACCTCTTGCGCCGCCTTGTCCGGCTCCGAAACCGGCGCACCGTCGCTGTTGTCGGCGACATAGTCCCGGTCGGCGTAATCGAGCAGCGAGCCTGAGATGCCGGACACGGTTGCTTCCGGCTGCTCGCCGTCGAGCCTTGCGACATCGTTCTCGTCTTCGACATCGGTTTCGGTCGGTTCCGCCGCAGCCGGTATTGCAGCATCGGGCTGTTCGGTCGGGGGATTGTCCTTCTTGAGCCGCTCGCCGATCTCACGGAATGCACTGCGTTCCAGCGTCGACAGGCCTTTGTCGTTGGCCGGCTGCCTGTGCTCGGCCAACCGGATCACCTTGTCGGCAAAGCGCCGCTCCGGCTTCGGCACGATGGTCAGCGCCGGCACCTCGCCCTGGAACGGGTCGGTTTCGTCAGGCGTTGCGGCGACTTCCGGCTCCACAGCTGCGGTGGCCTCTGCATTGGGGACAAGCGCCATACCGATCGCTTCGGGATCGACCACTGCATCGCTGGTGCGAGCAACGCCGAAGCCGCGAAAACCCTCGAAGGCACGGCTGCGGCCGTAGACAGGCAGCGCCGCCAGGTCGACGGGTATCTTGAAATCGGTGCCGGCAACCGGCCACAGCACGGAGCGGCCGGACCAGGTGTCGCGTCGGTCGAGCAGGCCGGCGATCTCGCCGGACGCATCGAGGTCGAAGGTGGCCGCGACGTCCCTGAAGCGCCGGCCAATCACATCGGCGGCAGGCTTGCCGACGAGTTCCGCGAATTCCGGCGACAGCGCACTGAACCTGCCTTCGGCGTCGGTTCGCCAGACGAAACGCAGGGGCGGCGCCGCGCGGTCGATCGAGGGGATGGCACGCTCAGTCGGGGAGGCGGCCCTGATGGCATCCTGTGCGGAACTTTCCGCCGAAGCATCCGCCTCGACATGTCCGGACGCATCCGGTCCCGGCTTTTGCGCCTCATCCTCGCTGGCGCTGAAATACCAATGGTCATGCTGTGGAGGCATTCCGCCGGCCGCTTCCGGACCCTGCTCGGTCGAATCAGGCGCGGTTGAATCAGGTCCTGTCGAATCGGGCCGGGTCGAATCGGGCCCGATGGCATCGGGAACGTCATGCTCCGCCGACACCGATGTGTCTTCGCCGGCTGCCGGGACTGTCTCTGCCGCATCCGTCTTCGCGACTGCTGCCGGCGCATTGTCCTGTTCTGCCTTTGGCCGGACTGCGGCAACGGCCGCCGCCGCACCGGTTGCGGTTTCCATCCCCGCGCTGCGCTCGCCAGCAGAGGCTTCTTCGGAGTCAAGCCGGTCCTCGTCGATCACCACCAGCAGGTGCCGCTCGTCCGTCAGCCGGGCCAGGCCGGCCGGATAGGAAGTGGTGCCGCCTGGAACGAGGCGTTTGACGATGCGGTCGCTCTCGTGCGCCACATCGGCCACAAGCGCTGCCAGCGTTTCGGGCAAGATGCCGAGCGCCGAAAAACCATCGGAAGCGGCCTCGATGTTGCCCTTGGCGTCGACGAAGGCGATGTAATGACCGTCTTCGGTAAAGCCGCTGATGGCCCGAGCGGCGATCTCGGCGGCGCTGCGCGAGCCGGTCTGCGCCGCCGGCACCGCCAGCATAATCGCGTTTTCGCCGTCAGGCATTGTCACCGTGCTGGCCAGAAAGCCAACCGCGCGGCTGGTCAGGCCGGTTGCCAGCCGCAGCGTGATGGCGCGGTCGCGGCCGATCTGTGGAAAACCGCTTGTCGCCATGATCTGGCGCCTGGCGATCAGCGGCAAGCCTGTCGAGGCGCCGATGATGGCCTCGATGTCGGGATAGCCGAACACCGCTGCCCCTGGTCCGTTTGCCCAGATCACCTGTTCGAGGTCTGCCGACAGAAGCGCGATCGCGTCGCCGGCGGCAAAGCGCTGGCGGACCGCGTCGAGCACGGCGACGTCGAGGAAGGAGTAGTTTTCGGACGGCATGCGCTTTGGGAGCCCTCACACAGCGGCAGTTTGCGGTTAACGCTTTGTTAATAAAAGCCGACGGCGCGAAGGTCCACAAGCCATAGCGTGCAACCGCCGGAATCTCTGGCCTCGTGGTTAACGCTGGGAGAGAAATTCTATGGTGCGCTGCAACAAAGATATTGCAATGCACAAAATTTGCCTTTATATTGCCATCATACATGAACGAGACGGCTTTCTGTCGAAGCCGCTGCCACTGCAAAGGATGGAATATGTCCAGGACCAAGACCGCTGAAAACGTCGAATTCCCGAGCTTCGACGCTTCCAAGGCCACCGACCAGATCCGCGCTTTCGCGGAAAAGGGCGTCGAGCAGTCGAAAGAGGCCTATGCCAAGCTGAAGACCGGCGCCGAAGAGACCCAGAAGGCTCTGGAGTCGACCTTTGAGACCGCCAAGACCGTTTCCAACGACCTGTCGCTCAAGACCATCGCCGCTCTGCGCGCCAATACCGAAGCCGGCTTTTCGCATTTCGAAGCGCTGATCGGCGCCAAGTCGCTGTCGGAAGTCGTCGAGCTGCAGACCGCATTCCTGCGCAAGCGCGTCGAGATGACCGTCGAGCAGGCAAAGGATTTCCAGGCCGTCGCCTCCAAGGCGGCCGAGGACGTCTCCAAGCCGATCAAGTCCGCCTTCGAGAAGGCGATGAGTGAAATTAAGGCCGCCTAATATTTGCGCATATTTCGAAGATGCAACAAAAGGTCGCATTTCTTCGAAGAGGATTATGTGAGATATAGTGGTCAAGCAAATACCCGGCGGGTGGAACCTCCTCCCTCTGCTCTCCGGGGTGACCAGCCAGCACCTCCTCCCGCTGGCTTGTAACAGGAAAAGGCCGGCACCTCCTCCCGCCGGCCTTTTTCTTTGCCCGGCGAAAGGTGACGATCTTTGCCTACAGCGCCGCGCGTCCTCTTGGACGCGCAAAGGACGCTGTAGAGCTTTGGATTTTGCGCATGATCCTTTCCGAAAATCGATTCTGATTTTCGGGTCATGCGCGGCCAAAAGCCTTGAATTAAACTCCGATAGCCCGTATGGACGCATCGCCGAACGACAGAGCGGGTCCCGGAGAATGAACGGTCCATTCGATCCCGCTCGGGCAAGCGTGCCGTTGTAGCTCAGATGGTTAGAGCGCCGGATTGTGGATCCGGAGGTCGCTGGTTCGATCCCAGCCAACGGTACCATCGCTTTATTTGCTAAATCACTGAATTGTTGGGCGGCCGCGCTGCCTATCTGTCAGCCGCAATCGTCGCCTGCAGCCATTGCGTGATGGCATCAAACGCGATCGGTTTGGTCGTGTCGACGTCAAACAGCGGTCCGCGCCGCAGTGGCTCGGCGCGCTTGGCCAGTTCGATCAGTTCGGGGATGTAGGCCGCGCCGGGATGGCCGGCGGGACGCTGGTCGAGCCGTGCGCGATAGCGCTCGGCCAGAACCCCACCGGGAGCATGGCACCAGATTTCGGCGGTCTGCTCGACGCCGGCCCTTCGCAGGTGATCCTCGAGCACCTGGCGCGGCTGGAAGCCGAACCAGGCGTCGACGACAAATATGGTGCCCGCCGGAGCCTCGCCGACGACCGACCAGATGGCGTGGTAACTGGCGCGGCCGAGCGTGCGGTTGAATTCGCGATCGCCGCCGCCGAGCACCTCGAGGAACGGGTTCTTGATCGTATCGAGCGCGAGCAATGGCCAACCCATGCGCTCGGCGATGCCGCGCGAAACGGTGCTTTTGCCGCTGGCGGGGATGCCGTTGACGAGCACGGCGCGCCGGCTGGGCACGGCGCGCCTGGCGGGCACGGCACGCCGGCCGGGCACGGCGCGCCTGGCGGGCACGGCACGCCGGCCGGGTACGGCAAGCCGGCCGGGGTCGAGCCGGGCAGATGGTAAGGACACGGGCGCGACTGCCGCCTTCGTCGCGATCGCTTGCAGACCGGCGCCGATGACGCCGGCATCATCACCCAGTTGCGCCGCTTCGACCGGGCATTGGTACCACGGAGCCAAGGCGGGAGCCCTGGCAAGCGCCCTGTGGGCCGCCAGGCCAAGTCCGCCGCCGAGCACGACCAGGTCAGGGGCGAACATGGCAACCGTCGTATCGATTGCCGCACGCAGCGGGCCGGCCCAGGCTTCCAGTATGCCGCGCGCCAAGGGATCGCCGCCCGCATCCCGGGCAAAAAGCTGATCGACCGAAACATCCGGACCGAGGCCTGCCCGCGCGATGTGACGGCCAAGCGCTGTGCCTGAGCTGGTGGTTTCAACGCAGCCGCGCCGGCCGCAGACGCACGCTTCGCCTGATATGTCGACCGTGATATGGCCGAGCTGCCCCGCCGTCCCCTTGCCGCGGACGATCCGCCGGTCTTGGACCACGGCACCACCAATGCCGGTCCCGATCGTGAACATGACGATGCTTTCATGGCCTCTGGCGGCGCCGAGAGCCATTTCCGCGATCAGTGCCATGTTGCAATCATTGTCGATCACCACGGGCTTGCCCGCCAGGCTTTCCAGTCGTTGCGCCAGGGAGATCGAGGCAAGGTTGACATAGCCTCCGGACAAGACCGCGCCAAGCCGCGCATCGACGCGTCCGGGGACGCCGATGCCGATGGCGGCAACTTCGGGAGAATCGAGCCGGCGCACCATTTCGGCGATCCGGGAGAGCACGAGCTCCGGGTCCGGCGCGCTTTTCTCGGAAATGCGGTCGAGGATTTCGCCCGTGCTGGAAATACGGGCGGCGCGCAGATTGGTGCCGCCGATATCGATTCCTATGGCCATCGAACTAAGAGGCATGACGTCCTGTCATGGACTAAGCGGCCTTCTGCCGGTAGTTTCCGATCACCGCCTGAAGCTCGCGCAATCTCGACACTGCGATGGTCTTAAGCCTTTCCCGCTGAATGTCACGGTCAAGCGAGATGCAGTCCTTCCACAACGACCGGCCGGCGATGACGCCTGACGCGCCGTTCCTCATCGCGATCTCGACCTGGCCCAGGAATGTCGCGTGGTTTACGCCGGCGGAGAGGACCGCCCATGGCACCTCGCCAGCCATGCTGCTGATCCTGGCGCAGGCTTCCGACGTTCCGGGATAAGGAAGTTTGAGCACCTTTGCCCCGCATTCCAGCGAAATCCGGGTGCCCTCTTCGACAAGCCAGGGGACCTTGGCCGTATAGTCTTCAAGGCTTTCCCCTTCGAGCTGATAGGTCAGGAACTCGACGACGAGCAGGAGGTCCTCTTGCGCGAAGTCGGCGATGCATTGGCGCAGAATGGCGACATTGTGCTCATTCGCCTCAGGCCTGTCGGCCCTGAGATAGACCATGATCTTGCCGCCGGTGCCGCCGAGCTCGCGGACGCGGCGCGCGCCGATGCCGGGAGCGAGGCGCGACAGGCGGTAACCGGCGGGCGAGACGTCGAAGCCCGAGGCATCGAGGCCGATGAGCAGAGCCGTATCGCGGTTCAGCACCCCTTCATCGACAACCCGCGGCACCGCGCAGAGCGGGTCGAGCAGCACGCAGGACGCCTGGCTCGCGAGGTATCGCGTGATGTCCGACTTGGTGTCGCCGAGCATGTCGTTGGTGATCTTGGCCTGTTCTGCAGGATCCGCCGCAAGCAAGGTTCGCATGCCGCCACGCTGGTCACAGGCGATGGCCATGATGGCCCCGTCTTGGCCGCATATCTGCTGGTACCCGCGCAACTCTGCGGTCGTCATCTTTGTCATGGTCTTCTGTCCGATGTTGGCGCGCCCATTCACCAGGGCGCAGATCCGTGGAACAAGAAAGGTTTAGTTCTTACCTGCCTGTCGGCGGGAGAATTTGCCGCTTTGATGCGCTATCGAACCGAGAAATTTGGCCCTGGCCCCGCAATTTGCCGTGGAAACGAGCCCACGTTGCGAGTCAGCCGAATTTGCGCGATAACTGCCATCGGTCGAGGTCTGTAACACATTGCTGAAAGGAATTGCAAGCTGGCTGTCCCTCCCGCACAAGATGCGGCCGCATCGCGGACGATGCTGCATACGGTCGCCAAACTGCACTATGAGGCTGACATGTCGCAGGTCGATATCGCGCGGCGGCTTGGTGTCTCCACCGCGACGATATCGCGTCTCCTGCAGCGGGCGAGAGCAGAGGGCATCGTGCGGATCGAGGTTCTCGATCTTGCAACGCCCGAAGGCATCACCACGCAATTGGTCGAGGGACTCGGACTTCGCGTCGCGACGGTCATCGAAACGCCGGCGGCCGGTGCGCTGACGGCCCTCGCTGCGCCGCTCGGCGCCTTGCTCAAGCAAGCGGAACTGACGGCCGGCTCCGTGGTCGCCATTGGCTGGGGGCGAGCCATTCGCGAGGTTATCCAGGCAGGCCTGCCTCGCATTCCCGGCGTTCTTACCGTCGCTGCCACCGGCGGTATGCAGCAGCAGGCGCCGCATTTTCAGATCAACGAGTTTGTCCGGCTCGCCGCCGAAGAGTTCGGCGGGACGCCGCATTTCATCCATGCGCCCTATCTGCCGTCCTCCGAGTTGCGTGAGGTCTTCCTCGGCGATGCGGCCATCCGCGACAGCGTCGCGCTTTGGGACCGGACCGACGTTGCGATCGTCGGCGTCGGCCTGCCCCATGCCATCAATCCGCCCGAAGCGAGTGCGGCCACGCTGAGCGAACAGGCCCTGTTTCATGCGGCTGGAGACGTTATCCGTCATTACTTCGACGCCGAAGGCACGCTCATCCCGTGGGAGGGGGAGGGCCGGATGATCGCAATGTCGCCGGCCCAGCTTCGAGCCGTCCCCCTGTCGATCGGCGTTGCCGCCTCGCCGGAGAAGGCGATGGCCATCATCGGTGCCGTCCGCGCCGGGCTTATCAACGCGCTGGTTACAGACACGAAGACGGCCCAGGCCATCCTCGAGGCTCTCTTGCCCCGATAATGGTGGCACGCCGATGTGTGACATCGGCACACCTGATCGATCCCAAACTGATCGACATCAGACGCGGCTCGTGAGCCCGCCGCCGCGAAGTCATCAGTTGTGTCGTCAAGGAGTTGGGGCAATAGTCTGCGTGAGGGCTCTGCGGAGCAGACAGATGGTGTCCGGTTTGAAAGCGTTTCGATCTCGGAAATACCCGGTTGCAATTTCTTTCAGCAAAGTGTTACAACCTTGCGGCTAGGCAAGCATGCGCGCCGAGCGGCGCTGTTCCCTGCACCTTGCGGAGGCTAGGAACGGGACTGCGCATCAGCTGGTCGGTTTCGACTGGCCGACCTAACGACTGGGGGGCGCTCGGGAGGAAAGCTGCCCATAACAGCAAGCAGGCGAACCTGGTTCTCGCCGCCAGCACTTCACATAGCCGGAACGAATTGACGGCCATTTCAATGTCGATCGCAACGGCAAATCTGCCAACACCATGGGGAGGATGTTATGAAGAAGATTGTTGCCGCCCTGGCGGCTCTCGCCATCTGCGCAGCGGCGCTGGTCACGCCGGCGTTGGCGCAGGACAAAAAGTTCACCATTGCGCTCATTCCGGGTCTTACCACCGACGGCTTTTATATCACCATGCGCAAGGGAGCCCAGGCGGCAGCCGATGCCCTTGGCGTGACCCTGGTTTTCCAGGGCGCCCCGGATTTCAATCCGGTAACGCAAGTCCCCGTGCTTGACGCGGTCATCGCCAAGAAGCCGGACGCCATCCTGATCGCGCCGACCGACAAGGTTCAATTGGTCGAGCCGCTCCGCAAGGCCAACGATGCCGGCATTCCGGTGATCACCGTCGACACTTTCATCGGCAGCGGCGTCTACCAGACCGGCGCCGGCGAGGCGGATTTCCCACTGTCCTATATCGCTTCGGACAATATTCTGGGCGGCGAGATCGCCGCGCGGGCATTGGCCAAGGCCATAGGCGACAAGGGCAAGGTCTACGTTTCGAATGTTAAGCCCGGCATTTCGACCACCGACCAGCGTGAAGAGGGCTTCAAGAAGGAGATGGCGGCCAACCATCCCGGCATCACCGTTCTCGAAACCCAGTTCAATGACAACGACGCCAACAAGGCCGCCTCGCAGCTGCAGGCTGTGTTCGCGCGCAATCCCGATCTCGTTGGGGTGTTCGGTGCAAATCTGTTCTCGGCGCTCGGCGCAGCGAATGGCGTCCAGCAGGCCGGGCAGACCGGCACCGTCAAGGTCGTGGCGTTCGACGCGCCGACCAGCATTGTCGATAACATCAACACCGGCCTTGTCGACGTGGCGATTGCCCAGCATCCCGCGGAAATCGGCTATTTCGGCGTCATGTCGGCCTATGCCCATCTGACGGACCAGTCGATCCCGGTTGCGGTCGGCACCGGCTTTACGATCATGGACAAGGCCAACATCGCCGACCCGAACATCTCGAAGTACCTCTATTCCGAATAAGTCCAGCCAGTCTCCTTCCGGCCTGCCGGAAGGAGACCTGCGCCGGGTCTCTTGACCCTGTTTGTCGGAGGCCGCTCTGCGGATCGGAACCATTCATGACTTCAACATCACCAATCGAAACGCATGTCGCTCCTCAGGCGGATCACGGTGACCCGGCCAGGAGTTGGCTCGCACGCATCGCCGAAGGACGCGCCTGGCTGTTCCTCGCGGGCCTGATCATCTGTTTCGAGGTCTGGTCCAGGCTCTCCTTCGGCGCGACCTTCGTGCTCAACCCGTTCAACGTGCAGTCCATTGCAATATTTGCCGTGGCGCCGCTGCTGCTGGCGACCGGGCAGACCTTCGTCATCATTTCGGGAGGCATCGACCTCTCGCTGGGCTTCATCATGGGTCTCGCGGCCGTGGTTGCGGCCCACGCCACGAATATGGCTGGCATCGCCATGCCGGTGCCTCTGGCCATGACGTTGGGCATTCTGGCGGCCGTGATCGTCGCCGGAGTGCCTGGCGTCATCAATGGCTTGCTGATCTCGCGCCTCAGAATTCCACCCTTCATCGGCACGCTTGGCATGTTTGGCGTGGCGCGTGGCGCTGCGTTCCTGCTGGCCGGCGGCACAACAGTACCGGTCCAGAATTCCTGGTTCGCGCTGCTTGGCAACGGCAGGTTCTACGGTGTGCCTTATCTCGTCATCATTGCCGCCGTCTTTGTCGTCGTGATGCACTACATCCTGAGCCAGACCCGGTTCGGCCAGCACAACTACGCCATCGGCGCCAATGTGCAGGCGGCGCGTCGCGCCGGCATCGACATCAGGGGCCACATCCTGCGCCTCTACGTGCTTTCGGCGATGTGCGCCGGCCTCGGGGGCGCGCTCTATGCAGCGCGCTTCACCGCGGGCGCCGCCCAGGCCGGCGAACCCTTGCTGCTCGACAGTGTCGCAGCGGTGGTGATCGGCGGCGCCAGCCTGTTCGGTGGTTCCGGCACCATCTTCGGGACGGTTGCCGGCGCCTTGGTGATCGCGGTCATTCAATACGGGCTGGTTTTCGTCAATGTCGAGCCGTTCTGGCAGTTCATCGCCGTCGGTCTCGTCATCATTATCTCCGTCCTTATCGACCAGGCGCAGCGCCGGTTCAGTGGAGCTCGCCAGGATGAATAGTTCCGAACAAACCACCCCCCTTCTCGAAGTCCGACGCCTTTCCAAGCATTTCGGTGCGGTGCAGGCGCTGAACGATTTCTCCATGGCCGTGCGGCCGGGCGAAGTGGTGGCCCTGGCGGGCGACAACGGCGCCGGCAAGACGACGCTGATCAAGGCGATATCGGGCGTCTTTCAGCCGACCGGCGGTGAAATTCTGCTGAGAGGGCAGCCGGTGACGTTCGCGACGCCGCAGGAGGCGCGCGAAAAAGGCATCGAGACCATTTACCAGGATCTCGCTCTCGCCGACAATTTGTCCATCGGCGCCAATATCTTCCTCGGCCGTGAACCCATGCGCAAGGCCTTCGGTTTCTTGCCGGTGCTCGATCGCAAGGCCATGGCCGTCGCCGCCAAGCAGACCATGGGACGGCTGGACTTCCATGTCAGCCGGCTCGACGCCCCGGTCAGCAATTTCTCCGGCGGTCAACGGCAGGCCGTTGCCATCGGCCGGGCCGTCTATTGGGACGCGCAGATCCTGATCATGGACGAACCGACCGCGGCCCTCGGAGTCCCGGAGCAGCGCAAGGTCATTTCGCTCATCCACCAGCTCAAGGCGCAAGGGCGGGGCGTAATCTTCATCTCGCACAATCTGCAGGATATTTTCGCCGTTTCCGACCGCATCGTCGTGCTGCGCCGCGGCGTTCAGGCCGGCGAGCGCAAGATCTCGGAGACCAACCATGACGAAGTCGTCAAGCTCATGGTTGGCGGATAGGCCGAACTTTTCGATTGCTGAAGCAACGCGACCCGAGGGAGTGAGCTTCCCGAGTGGCGGGCTGGCAAAGCGGGCCGCCACGGCAATTCTCCGGCGAGAAGCGACCGCGGCAGGACCGCCGGCGCTACCGCGCCAGGCTGCTCTGCATCTCAATGCGCTCGGTTAGCTTGAAATTGCGCCTCGATCAAAATAGGCGCTTTCGCCAATGCGCCGCGTCATGCTTCGCTGCGCATGACGCCGGCAAGGTCCGCTGACGTTGCTAACAAGCTATGGGAATTCAGGGATATCGTTGCGCTGATCGAGGCCAAAGAGGCAAAGAAACCGATTGGTTCGCGGTTCGTACAAAAAGGGGAGTGAGGACATTTGAAGTATGAGTGGGCGAACAATTCTCAATTGATTATTCCAATTACAGCCTGTGTCGTTGTCGCTGTCCTGAGTTTCGCAGCCATGTTCGTCGCAATCCTGAGCATTATTCTGCAGACCGATTTCTACGGATCAGTTGATGAGCAGAACCTTCCATGGAGCGAACGCCTTGGGCAGCAAAATGCAAGGCTCTATGCTGAATGGTTGTCACCCCGTTTCCTGACAGCGCGAGCGCGCCGGGTGATTAGATACGGCGCTATTGTCTATCTCAGCAGCTTGGGCGCGGCCACCCTCGTTGCAATTATCTTCGGCAATCCGTCTTGATCGAATTTCAAACTGACCCACCACCGGATGGCGAGCAGAGTCGACATTGCCTGAGGATGTCACTATATAGCGGCGGCTTTGGCCGCGTACCCGTAGGATCGCGCAGCGAATGGCGCCGCAAACGTGCCACGTATGTGACATCTATTGTCATACAAATTGACTGGATTGCCGGAAAAAAGCAAGTAGAAACAATGGCGCGATCCGGGACATGATCCCAGCCAACGGTGCCAGTCTCCTCAAGAAAATAGAATCTCCTCAAGAATTAGAATGTGCTCCTTGAACCTTCGATTTCCGTCAGCCCTGTGGAGCTTGGGCAAGATCGGCTTGCCGGGTGACGGCGACTCGGTTGGAATAGGAGCGTGCATCTTTTCGGGGATGCCGGCGTTTATGATTACCAACCGGCGCAGCCGCCAGGGAACAGCAGCATGAGCGAACACGCGATCGAGTTCTTGCAGGAGTGGATCGGCGAAAAGGTCCACTGCCAGTCCTCGCTGGACAGGATCGAAGAGCAGGCCGAGACCCTCGCCAGGGAATGCGCGGCCAAGGCGGCTGAGGCCGGCATACCGCTGGAGGATATCCAGGAAGAGGTCGGCGACATTCAGGAACTTATCGCGTCGAGGCTGGAAGAGGCGGCTGAGGCCGACCAGGACGAAAAGAATTCGGACTAATGCATGTCGCCCAAAAGTGCGCAGCGGTTTTGGGATAACGACATGCATAAAACAAAGAACTAAAGCGCGTCGCATGAATCCCTTCAAACGCGACGCGCTTTAGCGAGTGACATGCCGACCCGGCGAAAGGCATCTATTTACCAGGCTCAACCATTTCCAAGACCTGTGCGACGCGTGACACGCCACACAGTCCTACTTTCCCTGACTCGCACCGAATTTGCCCTTGAGCCATGCCTTCGGCAGCGCCGGCACGAAATTGCCGTCGCGCCCGGTCATGTCGTCATTGGCGACCAACGCATTGAGGATTGCTTCCTCCACACATTCGATCACGGCGTCGAAGAACGGGTCGATGTCGGTATCCGGGATAAAATCGGCGCTGGCGATGCGGCCTGACGGCGCCAGCGCCGCCTCGCGGTTGGCGGTCGAAAAGGCGAGGAAAATATCGCCCGAGCTATGATAGCCGAAGCCGCCGGTCATGGCGACGCCGAGCGGCGCCCGGCGGGCCAGCCGCTTCATCTGATGCGGCAGCAACGGCGCATCGGTGGCGACGATCCCGATGATTGAGCCCTTTTCGGCGCGCGGCGTGCTTTCGCGGATCGCCGGTTCCACGAGATCTGGCCCGGCGCGCAAGCCGCGAATGGTGAAATTGCTCCGCTTGCCGAAATTCGCCTGCACGAACGCGCCGACCGTGTAGCGCCGGCCGTGCCATTCGACGATGCGCGATGCCGTGCCGGAGCCTGCCTTGAAAGCGAAGGCGATCATGCCGGTGCCGCCGCCGACGCTGCCTTCCTCGATCGATCCGCTGGTCGCGCCATCGAGTGCCGCGGCGACATGTTCGAACCTGAGATGGTGGCCGTTGATGTCGTTCAGGAAGCCGTCATAGGTTTCCGCCGCCACCGGCAGACCCCAGCCGCTGTCGAGCGCGGCCGGCAGCACGCGCTGCATCCAGCGCAGCGTTCCGTCGCGTGAAACGCCGCAGGAATGCGTGTTGGTGATGGTGATCGGCAAATTGAAGGCACCGGTTTCCTCGATGATGTGCGAGCCGGTCAATTCGCCATTGCCGTTCTGGCTGAAGATACCGGCAAAGACCGGCGTGGCGAGATCGTCGCGCGGTCTGGGCAGGATAGCGGTCACGCCGGTGCGCACCGGTCCCTTGCCGACCACCAGCGCACCATCGCCCGAAATCAGCGTCGAATAGCCAACCGCAACGCCAGCCACATCGGTGATGGCGTTGAACGGTCCGGGCGTGCCGTCAAAACTAATGCCGAAGGCTCTTGCACGCGACCTGCCGGAAGGCGTCCGGTGATGTGGATTGCCGGTCATGGGCATTCAGAAGTCATCGGGATTATGGGCGCCTGAAAATAATCATTGGGCACTTAGAACAGGGAGCCTTGATTGCCGGGCTCCTTGGCTTTGGCGGCCGGCTTTGCAATTGTTTTCGGTCTTGCGGTACCGCTGGTCGCAATCGCATCGGCGGTTCCGTCAGCGAACTCCAGCGAAAGTGCCATACCCGGCACCACTTCCGCAGCTTGCTTGATCACTGCGCCGTCGGCGTCTTTCACCAAGGCGAAGCCCCGCGCCAGCACCGCCTTGTGCGACAGCGTCGCCAGCAGCCGGTCGGCCTGGGTCAGTTTTCCGCGCAAGCGTTCGAGCCGCACCGAAATCACCCGGTCCTGTCGCCGCGACAGCGCCGCCAGGGCATCGGCCTGCAATTTCTGCCGCCTTGCGATCGGCGCGGGCGACAACCGCGCCGCGGTGCGCGAAAACCGCGTTCGCCGCTCGCGCACGATGGCGAAGAACGCCGCCTGCGCACGGGCGAGATCACGGCCGGCCAGCGTGCGCGCCTCGTTCATGCGTCGAGACAGGGTGGCCGGCGTCAGCCGCTCCGCTTGAAGCCTGGCTCGCTTGCGCTGGACGCTGACGGACAGCGCCCGGCCGAGCCGGCTCGTCGCCTCGTCGAAACGCCGGCGCGGCAGCGCCAGCAGCTGGTCGGGCGAGGGCAGCGCGCGCGCGGCGGCACGCACCGCCTGGCGCTTGCGTTCGAAATTGCGCGATGCCGCAGTCTTGAGCCGCGCACCAAGGCTGGCAAGTGTTACTTCGAGGTCGGCGCGCACGGGCACGGCGATTTCGGCGGCACCCGTCGGCGTCGGCGCCCGCACATCCGCCGCCAGGTCGATCAGCGTCCAGTCCGTTTCATGGCCGACAGCGGAGATCACCGGAATGCGTGAGGCGGCGACGGCGCGGGCCAGTGCCTCGTCATTGAACCCCCAAAGGTCCTCGAGGCTGCCGCCGCCGCGCGCCACGATCAACAGGTCGGGGTGCGGAATAATGCCATCCTGCGCCAGCGCGTTGAAGCCGTTGACGGCGGCGGTCACTTCCGCGCCTGCCGTCTCGCCCTGCACCCGTACCGGCCAGACAAGCACGTGCAGCGGAAACCGGTCCTTGATCCGGTGTATGATGTCGCGGATGACGGAGCCTGTCGGCGAGGTGACGACGCCGATGACGCGCGGCATGAACGGCAGCAAACGCTTGCGGCCGGCATCGAACAGGCCTTCGGCCTGCAGCCGGCGCTTGCGCTCTTCCAGCAGCGCCATCAGCGCCCCGGCGCCGGCCGGCTCCAGATTGTCGATGACGATCTGGTAGGTGGACTTTCCGGGATAGGTGGTGAGCCGGCCGGTGGCGATCACCTCCATGCCTTCTTCGGGGCGGAATTTCAGCCGGCTCATCGCGGTCTTCCAGACCACGGCGTCGAGCCGTGCGCGGTCGTCCTTGAGGCAGAAATAGGCATGGCCGGAGGAATGCGGCCCGCGATAGCCTGATATTTCGCCGCGCACCCGCACATTGCCGAAGACGTCCTCGACTGTGCGCTTCAGCGCGCCGGAAATCTCGCTCACCGTGTATTCGGTGGCGTTGGTGCGTGATTCGGATACTGCGTCGCTCATTGGCCGATTGGGGGGCGGTTGTCCGTCCGCGTCAAGACGGCTGTGTCCGGTGCCGGCCAATTGCGGGGGTTTTTCACCAGCCCGGCGAGATCTGGTTCGGCTTGGTCCGCTTCGTCTTAGAGAAGGCAAATGCCGGGAAGTCGAAGCTTCCCGTATCTTCGCCGAGCGGCACTGAAATATTGTCGAGGCTTTCCGAAATGTGGCGGGCCAGCGCGTCGACGATCTCCGGCCGCGACGTCTGGCCGCGCATGATGCCGATGCGGCAATCGGGCAGCGCGCCGAACCCGTCGGGTTCGCCCAGAACCCGCATGCCGGGCCGCAGCGCGCATTCCGGCAGCACCGAGATCGCCAGGCCGGAAAGCACCGCGGCGGTGATGACGGTTGCCGAGAAGCTGGTGAACAGGATGCGGTAGTCGCGGTTCTGCCGGTCGAGCACGTCGACCGCAGCCCGCCGCCAGATGCAGTTCGGCCGGCCGAAGGCCATCGGCAGAACTTCCTGTTCATGCGTGGCGTGGTTGGCCGAAGTGACCCACAGCAGCGGTTCGCGCCGCACCACTTCCGACTGGCCGTGTGCGTCATTGTGCGTCACCAGCGCCAGATCGAGATTGCCGCGCTTGATATGATCGACCAGGCCCGGCGTCGGCTCGCAGATCACGGTCAGCTCGACACGTGGATTGGAACGGGCGAAGCGGGCCATGATCTCGGGCAGGAAACGATCGGCATAGTCGTCCGGCGTGCCGATGCGGATCGTGCCTTCGAGCCGCCGGTCGTCGAAGGCGGCCAGCGTTTCCCGATTGAGGAACAGCAGCCGTCTTGCGTAGGAGAGCAGCCTGTCGCCTTCCTCGGTCAGCCTGTTGGTGCGCCCGTCCTTTTCGAACAGCGGCTTGCCGATCCGTTCCTCCAGCCGGCGCATCTGCATGGACACCGCCGACTGGGTCCGATGCACGGCTTCCGCCGCGCGGGTGAAGCTGCCGGTGTCGACGATTGAGACGAAGGTCTGCAACTGATCGAGATCGAGTGGCGCTTTCATCGTTCCCATCCATCACTGCTGTTGATGTTAAAGATTAGAAACATTCGTTGGATTAATCAATCGAACGATGGCAAATTTACGACTGTCCACATGACGGCATGTGAATCGGGACCGGAACGGCCGCTTACCAGCGCCGATCGCCCGTCTTCGTCCGTTCGACTGAAGGAGACTGACATGGCTACGTTTGATTTCGCCACCGAGACCTCGCGCATCACGTCGCGTCCGGCTATTGCGACGCGCGTGGTCAACACCATCTCCAACGTCTACCGCGCCTGGAAAAACCGCCGCGCCTTCTATCGCCTTGGCGAGATGTCGGATGCCGAACTTGCCGACATCGGCTTGACGCGCGCCGATCTCCACGTCGCCATCGAGGTGCCGTTCGGCCGCGATCCAACCGAGAGGCTTCGCGTCATCGCGGCCGATCGCGTAGACACGATCGAGGATCTTGCCCGCAAAGTGACCTGATCGCGTTGGTTGCGTGCCCTTGGGGTGCGCGGCGCTATAGGATTTCGCAGGCTCCCACTCCCTGCCGGTTCCCCGCCGGCCCGCCTGCACACTGCCCGGTCCTCCCAAGGATCGGGCATTTTTCTTTGGGCGACGCTCAAGATCAGATTGCGGCCGCCTCGTCGGTTTAGCGCCGATCCATGCCTCGCTTGAACTGATCGAAGATCGATTCCATGCCCTTCTGGTAATCGTCACGCTGCTGCGCGCCCGCCTCGAACATCTTGCCGAACAAATCATCGAACGGATTGCGTGGCCTGCCGCTCGGATTGGCCTGTGGCTGCGGCGCTTCGCGCTGCTGCGGCGCTTCGCGCTGCGGCTGTTGCGCGCCGCCGCCGAACATATCCTGCAGCACCTTGCCGAGCGGATTGTCGCCATAGGGATTGGGTGCCTGCTGCGGCTGCTGCGCGCCGCCGAACATGTCCTGCAGCACCTTGCCGAACGGATTGTCCATCGGGCCGGGCTGCGGCCCCTGGCGCTGCTGTGGTGCCGGCGCCTGTGCGCCGCCGCCAGCTTGCCGCATCATCTGCTCGATGATCTCGCCGAGCGGATTGCCGCCGCCGCCGAATCCGCCTGCTGCCTGCATCTGATTTGTGGTCTGCTTGAACAGTCCGCCCATCATCATCGAAGCCACGGCCGGCAGCATCTGCTGCAGGACCTGCTGGCTGACGCCGCTCGCCTGCGCAGCCTGGCTGGCAACGGCGCGGGACAGCTCTTTTGAGCCGAACAGATGGCCAAGAATGCCGTTGCCTTCATCGACGCCCTGCGGCGAGAAGGCCCGGCTTGCGTCCTCGAAATATTTGGCGTGCTGGCCGCTGGCCATTGCCGTCATGAACGCGCCGAGCCCGTAAGGATCGGAGGTGCTGCGCTTCAGCCCCTGTGAAAAGGCCGGCAGCAGCGCCTCGACCGCCGATTGCGCTTGCTGCTGCGAAAGCCCGAACTGTTGGGCCAGGGCCAGCATGCCATTGCCGTTCTGCGCCTGCGCCAGAATGTCGAACAAGGAAGGCATTGGTTTTCTCCTCGGGGAAATTCTCGTAGGAGCGAGCCTATCGCATCGGCCCGAAAATCGGAATCGATTTTCGGAAAAGCACCGATGCGTAGGCTCAAAGAGACCTAGAGCGTCCTTCGCGGGTCCAAACGGACGCGCGGCGCCCTTATTCGCTTCCATAACGGTTAATACGCATATTCCATGAACACCGGCTCGATCGAGCCGCCCCAGCGGGTATGATAGGCGGAGAGCAGCTCCTCGGCGCTGGTGGTGCCGCGTGCGACGACTTCGTCCAGCGTGCTGAGGAACGACGTTTCGTCGTAGCCGTCGCGGTTCTTGCGGCCGCGGTTCTTCAGCCCCATGCGCGAGATGACGAGCACGTCGCGGGCGATCTCGCGCAGCGTCATGTTGCGGAACGGCGCCGAAATGCCCTGTTCCGGCACGGCGTTGCGCATCGCCAGCACTTCTTCATAGGTCCAGCTCGAGGTCAGCGCCTCGGCCGCGTCGAGCGCCGCCGCGTCATAGAGCAGCCCGACCCAGAAGGCCGGCAGCGCGCAGATGCGCCGCCACGGTCCGCCATCGGCGCCGCGCATTTCAAGGAAGCGCTTCAATCGCACGTCGGGAAACAGCGTCGACAGATGGTTCGCCCAATCGCCCATCGTCGGCAGCCCGTCGGGGATCTCGTTGAGGGCCGCACCTGCCATGAACTGGCGGAAGGTGACGTGCGTCATGTCGTGGTACTGGCTGTCGCGGATGACGAAGTACATGGGCACGTCGAGCGCCCATTCGACATAGTCGGCGAAGCCGAAATCGGGCGAGAAGCAGAAGTCGAGCAGGCCCGAGCGCTGGTTGTCGGTGTCGCGCCAGATGTCGCCGCGCCAGCTCTGAAATCCGTTGGGCCGGCCCTCGGTGAACGGCGAGTTGGCGAACAGCGCCGTCGACAGCGGCTGCAGCTTCAGCGACACCTGCATCTTGCGGCGCATGTCGGCCTCGCTCTCGAAGTCGAGATTCACCTGGATGGTGCAGGTGCGGTACATCATGTCGAGGCCTTTGGTGCCGACCTTGGGCATGTAGCGCGTCATGATCTCGTAGCGCGATTTCGGCATTTTCGGCGTCTCGGCCAGCGACCATTTCGGGCTGCCGCCGAGGCCGAGGAAACGGATGCCCATCGGCTCGGCGATCTCGCGCACCTGCGCCAGATGCGCATTGCCCTCGCGGCAGGTCTGGTGGATCGTCTCCAGCGGCGCGCCGGACAATTCGAACTGGCCGCCGGGCTCCAGCGAGATCGCGCCCTGGCCGGTCGGCTCGACCAGGCCGATAATGCGTCCGGCATCCATGATCGGATCCCAGCCGAGTTTTTCCTGCATGCCTTCGAGAATGGCGCGGATGCCGTGATCGCCGCCATAGGGCACTGGCGCATTGCCGTCGACATAGAATGGGAATTTCTCGTGTTCGGTGCCGATGCGCCATTTGTCGCGCGGCTTGTTGCCTTCAGCCAGATGCTCGACAAGCTCGTCGACGCCTTCGATCGGCCGGAAATCGGTTGTGTCGCGCGCCATGAACAGCCCTCCGACGCATGACCCGAAAATCGGCATCGATTTTCGCTGGGGATCATGCGCCAAACCAAGTGCTACAACGTCCTATGCGCGTCCGAAAGGACACGCGGCGCTGTAGGCGGCCGGACGACCGCCGGCGCTAGATGGACGAAATGTCAGTAGGCGATCAAGCGAAAAATCCTGAGCCACAGGGTAATTGGAATTGATCACCAATCCCCGACCGTCGCCTGTATCACCGCCAGTGCCGCCACCGCAGCCGTGTCGGCGCGCAGGATGCGCGGACCGAGCGGAATGGCCGTGACGAAAGGCAGCGCCCTCAGCATCCTCCGTTCCTCGTCGGAAAACCCGCCCTCGGGCCCGACCAGCAGCCCGAACTTCTTCTCCCGTAGCGCTTGCAGCGCCGGCAGCGGATTGTTGGTGGAGGCATCCTCGTCGCAGAAGATCAACCGCCGCTCCTTGTCCCAGCCGGCCAGCAGGCGTTCGAATTTTTCCGCTTCGCGCACGTCCGGCACCGCCAGGATGCCGCATTGTTCGGCGGCCTCGACGACATTGGCACGCACGCGTTCGATGCCGGGCTTTGCCACTTGCGTGTGCTGGGTGATGACCGGTTGCAGGACGCCGGCGCCCATCTCGACCGCCTTCTGCACCAGATAATCGAGCCGACCCTGCTTTATCGGCGCAAAGCAGTAGACGAGATCTGGCAGCGGCGGCTGCGGCCGCTGCAAGACCAGCACCTTCAGGCGTACCGCCTTTTTTGATTTGGCGGCGATCGCCGCCGACCATTCGCCGTCGCGGCCGTTGAACAACAGGACTTCGGCACCTTCGCCGAGCCGCAGCACATGCATCAGGTAGTGGCTATGCTGCGGGCTCGCCTCGAACTCGATATCCGGTCCGAGGTCGTCCGGCACGAACAGCCGCTGCATCTTGTAATTGGCGCGCATCGCCGAGGAATGGGCGAGCCAAACCTTGACGTCAAGCCTCAGCGCTCGCGTGCCAGACCGGTTCGTAGCCTTGCCTCAGCACGGAAACGGTGGTTGTCGGCGTGAGCAGGCGGATTGGGCGGTCGGCGAAGCCGCCGAACGCTACCGGTTCGCCCCCCACGCGATCACCATAGCCTGCGAACGACCAGCGCAGTGCCTTGCCGCCGCGCATCGCGTAGGCGTTGCCGCCGTCCGCAACCATGGCGCCGTCCGGCAACCCGGCAAGCTCTTCTGCAGATACGACCGGTGCCGGCCCACCCGACGCCAGCCGCTCCTTATGCAGGCGCTTGTCGACTTGCGGCGCACGCGGCTCGGCAATGCCGAAGGCCATGCCGAAGCGCTGGACGAAATCGCTGGCCCGGTCGCGCCGGCAGAAGAAGCAAGGCCGATGCCCGGCCGAGAGCGCGGTCACCTCGTCCAGGAAAAACAGCTCGGTCCAGCCGGCCTTGCCACCATTCCTGTTGCGGCCCATCGGCTCGCGCCGTACATCGCGGAATTCGCAGACGCAGATGATCCAGGCCTGCAGCGCCCAGCGCTTTTTCAGCAGCGTCTTCGTTTCGGGGTCATGGATGATGCCGCGATTGCCCATGAACAGGCCGCGCTCCGGCACGGCGTGGATGACGCCGAACGGGTCGACCCGATTCTGCAGTGGCATAGCTTTCTCCCCGAATACGCATCTTGGCCGGAATGACGGCAGCATGATATCGCTCGTCGCATCATTTTCATGTCAGCAGGTTTGTCGATGCGGGTGCTGGTGGTCCAGAATTTCGACAGTGAGGGCCTTGGCCAGATCGGCGCAGCTCTTGTCGAGACGGGCGCCGATATCGACCTGCGCCGGCCCTATTGTGGCGAGGCGCTGCCGCACGACAGCACTGGGCACGACGCCATGGTCGTGCTCGGCGGCGCCCAGAATGCGCTGGACGACGAGATTTGCCCGTATTTTCCTGAACTGCTCGACCTGACGCGCGATTTTGCCGGCAAGGATCGCGCCGTGCTCGGTATCTGCCTTGGCAGCCAGCTGGTGGCTCGCGCCTTCGGCGGCGAGAACCGGATCGGCGGCGCCTCGGAATTCGGCTGGCACAAGGTCTCGCTCACTGAGGCGGCGAAGGCCGATCCGGTGCTCGCCGCGCTGCCCGAAAATTTCCCCATCTTCGAGTGGCACGACGACACCTTTGTGCTGCCAGAAGATGCCGTGCGGCTCGCCGGCAACGAAATCGCCGAGAACCAGGCGTTTCGCATCGGCCGCGCCGTCTACGGCTTTCAGTTCCATTTCGAGGCGGACCGGCCGATGGTCCGCGACTGGAGCACATCCTTCGCATCGCTCATTGCCGAACGGCATCCAGACTGGAGCGACCGGCTCGACGACGAAATGGCCCGCAACGGAGCGGATGCCGATGCCGCCGGGCTGGCCATCGCCCGCGCCTGGGTGGCGACGATCTGACGGCTGTCGGTGCCGACGTTGCATATTTGGCACGCCGGCAAAAATCCGCTGTGGACAGCTTGTTTCCTCCTTGGCTTGTGGCCGCCCGCCACCTTAGAAGGCACGCGCTCTGCATCTTCCGTGCAACGCGATGAACCTTTTGTGTCACTCGCGCGACACACCGCCGATACAGAAGCTGCCTAGAAGCGCGAAATCGTCGAAACCTTGAGACGCATTTTCCGTTTCAACCCATTCGTAACCCGCCTCGTGCACAGATGCAGAAAGCTCAACAAGAGATGACGTCCGTGAAAGCAGCGCTTCTGTCCTTTGTCATGTTGTCGGCCATAGTGTTGTGCGGCTTCGGCACCTACGCCGGCGACGCAGCCAACAACCACAACGCCGTCGACGGCTACGGCGTCACCGCCGCGCTTCGCTAAAACAAAGCCTTGAAGCGCCACGCGCTTTAAGCCTTCTCGCCTGACACCACCAGGATACGCTTGTCGGCGCCGTCGACAACGAGCGCGCTGAGGTTCCCCGTCTGGTAGGCGAGCGTGTCGATATTGACGCGGTTGACCATCACTTCTGCCTCGGGCACCGGCGTGTGGCCATGCACCACGATCTTCGGATGCAGGCCGGAATGGTTGTGGAAGACATCGCGGATCCAGATCAGGTCCTGCGTGCTCTGACTTTCCAGCGCAATGCCTGGCCGGATGCCGGCATGGCAGAAGAAGAAGTCGCCGAACGTCAGTGAAAACGGCAGCGACTGCAGGAAGTCGACATGGCTTTTCGGCACGGCCTCGACCAGCGCGGCATGGCCTTGCCGCAGTGCCGCCTCGGACCTGCCAAACCACGCGCCGCCGCCTTCATTGATCGCCACGCCATAGGATTGCGCGGTCTGGATGCCGCCATAGCGTATGAAAAGCCCGTCCGGATCAGGGCTATCGAGAAAGTCGAGAAAGCCGATATCGTGGTTGCCGGCGAGCATCAGGTGGCGCGGGTCGCGTTTTCGCACTTCGATCAGGAAATCGATGACGCCCTTGGAGTCCGGGCCGCGGTCGACATAGTCGCCGAGATGGATGACACGCCAGTCGGCCGGCCGCGCCTGGCGGATCTCGACCGCAATCCGTCGGTACATGGCGGCGAGCAGGTCGAGCCGGCCATGCACGTCGCCGACCGCATAGATGCGCATGCCTTCCGGTCCGCGCGCGTCGAGAAAGTGGATGCCGGGGGTGGTCAATGCGTCCATCTCCGTGATCATGCCGTCACGGGCGTCTAACGCCGAAGCTGATCCTTGCCCATGTCGGTTACCAGACGCTTTCCGCACAGTGCCAGCGTTATGTCCATCTCCTTGCGGATGATTTCCAAGGCTTTTGTGACCCCTTCCTTGCCTAGCGCGCCGAGGCCGTAAAGGAAAGGCCGGCCGATATAGGTGCCCTTGGCGCCGAGGCACAGCGCCTTCAGAACGTCCTGGCCCGAGCGGATGCCGCCATCCATATGCACCTCGATCGTGTCGCCGACCGCGTCGGCGATCTCTTCCAGCACCTCGATCGACGACGGCGCACCATCGAGCTGGCGTCCGCCATGATTGGAGACGATGATCGCGTCGGCGCCGGTCTTGGCTGCCATCAGCGCGTCTTCCTTGTCGAGGATGCCCTTCAGGATCAGCTTGCCGCCCCAGCGCTCCTTGATCCAGGCAACGTCCTTCCACGACAGATGCGGATCGAATTGCTCCGTCGTCCATGACGACAGCGAGGTGAGGTCGCCGACGCCCTTGGCGTGGCCGACGATGTTGCGGAAGGTCCGGCGCTTGGTCCCCACCATGCCGATGCACCAGCCCGGCCTGGTCGCCATCTGCCAGATGTGTTTCGGCGTGAAGCGCGGCGGCGCCGAAAGCCCGTTGCGGATATCCTTATGGCGCTGGCCGAGGATCTGCAGGTCGAGCGTCAGCACCAGCGCCGAGCACTTCGCCGCCTTCGCCCTGTCGATGAGACTGAGGACGAAATCCTTGTCGCGCAGCACATAGAGCTGGAACCAGAACGGCTTCTTGGTCACTGATGCAACATCCTCGATCGAGCAGATGCTCATCGTCGACAGCGTGAACGGCACGCCGAATTCCTCCGCCGCCCGCGCCGCCAGCATCTCGCCGTCGGGGTGCTGCATGCCGGTCATGCCGGTCGGCGCCAGCGCCACCGGCATCGCCACCTTCTCGCCGATCATGGTCGATTCCAGCGAGCGGTTGCTCATGTCGACCATCACGCGCTGGCGGAACTTGATCTTTTGGAAATCCTCCTCGTTGGCCCGGTAGGTGCTTTCGGTCCATCCACCGGAATCGGCATAGTCGAAGAACATCTTCGGCACGCGGCGGCGCGCCAGGTCCTTGAGATCGGCGATGGTAAGGATCATGCTCATGGGCTTCCCGCTGATTGTTCGTTAATTCGTCGTAATTCTTAGCCGGCTCTCACGAGCGTTTTCTTGCCGGCTCGCTGTCGGCGGCTTCGGAGCGCTGCATCAGCCTCAGCCGCGACACACGTTGCCAGTCGCCGCTGCGCTCGGCCTCGGCCATGGTGCGTTCGACATGGGTGATGTGGTCCATCGCCGCTTGCCGCGCGCCCGCCGGATCGCCGGCCTTCACCGCCGCGTAGATCGCCCGGTGCTGCGAGAGCAGCGCTTCGCGCGCGCCCGGCACGTTGAACACCAGGAGCCGGTTCTGGAAGACGCCCTCCGACAGCAGCCGGTAGCACGAGCGCAGCGTGTGCAAAAGGATGATGTTGTGCGCGCATTCGCAGATCGCGTGGTGGAACTCGACGTCGATTTCCGCCTCGTCGTCGAAATTGCCGGTCCGGTGCGCCTCGTCCATGCGCGCCATGATGCGGTCGAGCAGCGCCAGGTCGTCTGATGTGACGCGCCGCGCCGCATACTCGGCCGCCACCGCCTCGATCTCGCGGCGGTATTCCAGATAGTCGGTCGCCGCCTTGCGGTGCATGGATATCAGGTCCGTCACCGGCTTGGTGAACAATTGGCCGATGACGTCGGCGACATGGGTGCCGCCGCCTGGCCGCGTGGTCAAAAGCCCGCGCCCCTCCAGCGCCTTCAGCGCATCGCGCAGGATCGGCCGCGACACCTCGAACCGGCGCGCCAGCTCGCGTTCTCCCGGCAGCCTGTCGCCGGTGCGCAGAACGCCTTCGAGGATCAGACTCTCGATCTGCTGCACCACCTCGTCGGCGGTGCGGGAATGCTCGATCCTGGAGAAAATGTCGCTCAACGGGGATGCCTGGGGATTGAACCGGTGACGCGCAAGATAAAGCCAGCGTCAGCAACTGGTCAAATTATTTATCCAATTCGCCCGCTTGGCCGGGTCCAGCCCCGTCGAGGCATATCGCTTTCGGCTAACTTGTCGTTTGCGTCCCCCGGCAATTGGCTCTAGAGGGACGCGAGTGCACCGAGCCCGGGGGACCAGCCGTGGCAGATGACCCGTCCAATCTCGAATTTCAGCCGCGCGTCGAGGGCAGCGTCATGGGCTTTCCCGCGCATGAGGGACGGCCTGGCGCGCTCGGCGAGGTTCACGCCCGTCCGCATCCGCTGGTCGAGAAACCGCGCGTGCTGGTGCAGCTTTCGTTCATGACCGAAGCTGGGTCCGGCGTCGACCAAGCCGTGCTTTCCGAATTGTCGCGGCGCCTCGGCATCGCCGTGCCTGACCCTCATGCCCGCCACCACGCGATGAAGTGGGGCAAGGGCTCGCTGCGCTGGGAACGGCACACGGAATTCTCCACCTATCTGTGGGAAGGACCGCTCTCGGAGAGCGGCCAGCGCCAGGAAGGTTCGCCTTTCGGCAACGGGTTTTCGCCGCCGGGAACGGTGATTTCCGGCATCAGACTCGAAATCCGCAAATGGACGCAGGCGAGCGAAAGGCTGATCGCCGGCTTCGACCCGACCAGCCTGTGCTATTCGCTGGTCGAGCGCGGCAACGCCGCCATCGTCACCGATTTCCGCCAGGACGGTGACGGCATGACCCGCATGCTGGTGCTCGACCGCGGCCTGACGCCGGCACGCACCGGCGCGCTGGCGCAACGGCTGATCGATATCGAAACCTACCGCACGCTGGCCATGCTTGGCCTGCCGCTGGCGCTGATGCTGTCCGGTCGCGCGCGCCGCATTGAGGACAGGCTGGCACAGACCACACTGGAAATGAAAGTCGCCGAAACCCGCGACAACCAGACGCTGCTTGCCGACCTGACCGAGCTTGCCGCCGAACTGGAGGCCGATGCAGCCTCCAGCCTCTATCGCTTCGGCGCCAGCCGCGCCTATGACGGCATCGTCCGCGAACGGCTGGAGGCGCTGGAAGAAGAGGCGGTGCCCGGCTACGACACCTGGGGCGGATTCCTGCAGCGCCGCGTCGCCCCAGCCATGC
This sequence comes from Mesorhizobium sp. WSM4840, assembly GCF_055811755.1. Classification (NCBI taxonomy): domain Bacteria; kingdom Pseudomonadati; phylum Pseudomonadota; class Alphaproteobacteria; order Hyphomicrobiales; family Phyllobacteriaceae; genus Mesorhizobium; species Mesorhizobium sp. WSM4840. The sequence continues at coordinate 13,640 of NZ_JBVVQD010000016.1, read as the reverse complement.
GCACCTGCCGTTCGGTCGAGGAGCGTCAGGCCAATCTGTCGACGAAGCTCACCCGCGCCACCACGCTGCTGCGCACCTGGGTCGACGTCGAGGTCGAGAAGCAGAACCGCGATCTGCTGGCGTCGATGAACAATCGCGCCCGCCTGCAATTGCGGCTGCAGCAGACGGTGGAAGGGCTCTCGGTCGCCGCCGTCTCCTATTATGTCGTCGGCCTGATCGGCTACGTCGCCAAGGGTGCCTCGATCTTCGGCCATGCCTTCGCGCCCGAGGTCGTCACCGCCGCCTCGGTGCCGCTCGCCATCCTGCTGGTCTGGTGGGGCGTGCGCCGTGTGCGCCGCCTGCACTCCGAACCCGCCAAGCAGGCAGCGGAGTAAAAGCCTTACCCTCCCCCTTGTGGGGAGGGTCGGCGAGCAAGCTGAGCGAAGCGAAGTTTGCGAAACGGGGTGGGGATGCTCATAAAGCGCGTCCCTCTCGCCGACCCCCACCCGCTCACTTCGTTCGCGACCCTCCCCACAAGGGGGTGTTTGGACCGGGACATCGCGCTCGTGTCCTCGAATGGCATCTCGAACCTCCCGGCGCAAAGCGCGCCAAACTGTTCGCGATGTCCTCGCACACCTGTTCGCGATGTCCCGGTCCAAACAAGGGAGAGGGTAAAACTGCAGCGGCAGATTGTCGCCGCGGAAGGCGGTGCAGGTGTCGGCTCCGATTTCGGCCAAAGCAGGATTTGCAACAGGCGCCTGCCGCTGGTAAAAGATTTTTACCAGTCGATCGAAGGAGACTGTTGATGTCCGGCCTGCTGATGCCGAAGCCAGACGACGCCACGATGCGCCGGCGCGACGAGATCGTCGCCGATATGCGCATTATCGTGCCCGGCGAGGGCGTCGTCGACGCGACCAATTCGATGCGCGCCTTCGAGAGCGACGGCCTCACCGCCTATCGGCAATTGCCGCTGGTCGTGGTGCTGCCCGAAACGGTGGCGCAGGTCTCGCGCGTGCTGAAATATTGCAACGACCGCAACATCCGCGTTGTGCCGCGCGGTTCCGGCACCTCTCTGTCCGGCGGCGCGCTGCCGCTGAAAGACGCCGTGCTGCTGGTGATGAGCAGGTTCAACCGCATTCTCGAGATCGATTTTCCCAACCGCATCATCGTCGCCCAGCCGGGCGTCACCAATCTCGGCATCACCACCGCCGTCGAGCAGGAGGGCTTTTATTACGCCCCCGATCCATCCTCCCAGATCGCCTGCTCGATCGGCGGCAATGTCGCGGAGAATTCCGGCGGCGTGCATTGCCTGAAATACGGCCTCACCGCCAATAATGTGCTCGGCATCGAGATGGTGCTGATGAACGGCGAGGTGGTGCGGCTCGGCGGCAAGCATCTCGATGCGGAAGGCTACGACCTGCTCGGGGTGATGACCGGTTCCGAAGGGCTGCTCGGCGTCGTCACCGAGGTCACCGTGCGCATACTGAAGAAGCCGGAGACGGCGCGCGCGCTGCTGATCGGCTTCCCGACCAGCGAGCAGGGCGGCCAATGCGTCGCCGACATCATCGGCGCCGGCATCATCCCGGGCGGCATGGAGATGATGGACCGCCCGGCGATCCACGCGGCCGAGGATTTCGTCCATGTCGGCTATCCCATGGATGTCGAGGCGCTGCTGATCGTCGAACTCGACGGGCCGGGCGTCGAGGTCGATCATTTGATCGGCCTGGTTGAGGCGATCGCCTATAGGAACGGCTCGACCACATGCCGCATCTCGCAATCGGAGCAGGAGCGGCTGAGCTTCTGGGCCGGCCGCAAGGCTGCCTTTCCGGCGGTCGGCCGCATTTCGCCAGACTATTACTGCATGGACGGCACCATCCCGCGCAAGGAACTGCCGCGGGTGCTGCACGGCATGCGCGAACTCTCCGAAAAATACGGGCTCGGCGTCGCCAATGTTTTCCATGCCGGCGACGGCAATCTGCATCCGCTCATCCTCTATGACGCCAATGTGCCGGGCGAGCTCGACAAGGCGGAAAGTTTCGGCGCCGACATTTTGCGGCTCTGCGTCAAGGTCGGCGGCGTGCTGACCGGCGAGCACGGCGTGGGGGTGGAGAAGCGTGACCTGATGCCGGAAATGTTCAACCAGATCGACCTCGACCAGCAGATGCGGGTCAAATGCGCTTTCGACCCCAACCATCTGCTCAATCCGGGCAAGGTGTTTCCGCAGCTGCGGCGCTGCGCCGAGCTCGGACGCATGCACGTGCATCGCGGCCAGACGGCGTTTCCGGACATTCCGAGGTTTTGAGTGGGTACGTTGGCGCTTGAACACCCCCCTCTGTCCTGCCGGACATCTCCCCCTCAAGGGGGGAGATTGGCAGCTCGCGCGCCTCACCCTTCTTTCAACGTTGAAGATTGGCGAAGCCAGACGCGACATCTGATCTCCCCCCTTGAGGGGGAGATGCCAAGTTTTGGCAAAGAGGGCAGGACAGAGGGGGGCGCGAAGGAACGCGGCGTTCCCGAATTTGCAAATGGCGCGTCGGTCCCATGACCACCTTCACCCCGTCCAGCGCCGCCGAAACCCTCGCCACCGTCGCCTGGGCTGCCGCGGAAGAATCGCCGCTCGAAATCATCGGCCATGGCTCCAAGCGCGGCATCGGCCGTCCGCTGCAGACCGAACACACGCTCGATCTGTCGAAACTTTCCGGTGTCATGCTCTACCAGCCGGCCGAACTGGTGCTGTCGGCCAAGGCCGGCACGCCGCTGGCCGAGATCGAAAGACTGCTCGCCGAAAACGGCCAGCAGCTGGCCTTCGAGCCGCTGGACTATGGCCCGCTGCTCGGCGGCGAAAAGGGAAAAGGCACGATCGGCGGCGTGCTGGCTGCGAACCTTTGCGGCCCGCGCCGGCTGAAGGCGGGGTCGGCGCGCGACCATATTCTTGGCATAGCAGCGGTTTCGGGTCGGGGCGAGGCGTTCAAGTCGGGCGGTCGCGTGGTCAAGAACGTCACCGGCTACGACCTCTCCAAGCTCATGGCCAACAGCTGGGGCACGCTTGCCGTCCTCACCGACGTCACCTTCAAGGTGCTGCCATCAGCCGAGACCGAAGTCACGCTCGCTTTGCGCGGCCTGCTTGACGATCATGCCGCTGCCGCCATGGCGCTGGCGCTCGGCTCCAGCGCCGAAGTGTCGAGCGCTGCCCATCTTCCCGAACGCGTTGCCGCACGGGTCGCCGGCGGCAGTCTCGGCAGCGCCGCGGCGACATTGCTGCGCGTCGAGGGCTTCGGTCCGTCTGTTGCCTACCGCATCGCCGCGCTGAAAGACCTGCTCGGAAAAGCCGGGCCGTTCAAGGAAATTTCGGGCGAGATCTCGCGCTCCGTCTGGCTCGATATCCGCGATTGTGCGCCGTTTGCCGACGGCAGCGAAAAGCCGGTGTGGCGCGTGTCGATGGCGCCGGCGCAAGGCCACCAGATGGTGCTGGCGCTGCGCATGCAGGCGGCCGTCGATGCCTTTTATGACTGGCAGGGCGGACTGATCTGGCTGCGCATGGAGCATGGCGATCCCGAAGCCGATCTTCTGCGCGGACTGCTGAGGCAGTATGGCGGCGGCCATGCGACGCTGGTGCGCGCCGCCCCTTCGCATCGCGCCGCTGTGCCGGTGTTCGAGCCGCAGGCGCCGCAACTGGCAGCGTTGTCGGCCAGGCTCAAAGCCGAATTCGATCCCAAGAATATCCTCAATCCCGGCCGTATGGCGGCGGCGGCAAGCTCTGCTACTCTTGGCCCGGCAACCGAGGGAGCAGCATCATGAGCGACATCAATCCAGGCCCGGCTGATTCAGGCCCGGCTGATTCAAAAAAGCCCGCACCGCGCCAGACCGACCGCTGGCTGGAGCCGGGTTCGACCAACGCACTGGTCATCTACATCCTTTATCTCGCCAGCCTCGTCATCGGCGTCACCGGTATTGTCGGCATCGTTCTGACCTATATCAACCGCGGCAAGGCTGGCGGCTTCGTCGAGAGCCACTACACATTCCTGATCCGCACCTTCTGGATCGGCCTGCTTTATGCGCTGATTTCGGTTGTGCTGATGATGGTGGCGATAGGCGTCGTGCTGATTTTCGCCGTCGTCGTCTGGTTCATCGCCCGCTGCATTCTCGGCCTGCAGGCGCTGCAGCGTGGCGAGGCGGTCAAAGACCCGGAAAGTTGGTTCCTCGGATTGTAGAGCATGATCCCGAAAAGTGGGAACCGGTTTTCGGAAAAGATCATGCTCAAACGGTAAGGACTTTTTGCGTGCAGACCAATTTCTCAGCTGCCCAGCTTGCCGATCCGCATGTCGCGGAATCGGAAAAGATCCTGCGCAAATGCGTGCATTGCGGTTTCTGCACGGCCACCTGTCCGACCTATGTGACGCTTGGCAACGAGCTGGATTCGCCGCGCGGGCGGATCTACCTGATCAAGGATATGCTGGAGAACGGCCGCCCCGCCGATAAGGAGATCGTCACCCATATCGACCGCTGCCTGTCCTGCCTCGCCTGCATGACAACCTGCCCGTCAGGCGTCAACTACATGCATCTGGTCGACCATGCCCGCGCCCATATCGAGGAGACGTACAAGCGCCCGCTGCCCGATCGGCTGACGCGCGCCATGCTGGCCTTGGTCCTGCCTTATCCCTCGCGCTTTCGCGCTGCGCTCAAGCTGGCGAGGCTCGCGCAGCCATTCGCCGGTCTGTTCGAAAAGATCCAGGCGCTGATGCCGCTGGGCGCGATGCTCATGCTCGCCCCGGCGTCGATTCCCGCGGCCTCGCCAATGGCTTCGCCGGGCATCCATGCTGGGCAGGGCGCAACAAAAAACGGCCGCGTCGCCATTCTCACCGGCTGCGCACAATCCGTGCTGGATCCCGCCATCAACGACACGACGATCGCGCTGCTGACGCGGCTCGGCGTCGATGTCGTGGTTCCTGAGGGCGAGGGCTGCTGCGGCGCGCTGGTCCATCACATGGGGCGCGAGGAGGCAGCCCTTGCCTCGGCCAGGCGCAATGTCGACGCCTGGACACGCGCGATCGACCAGGGCGGGCTGGATGCCATCGTCATCACCGCGTCCGGCTGCGGCACCACGATCAAGGACTACGGCTTCATGCTGCGCCTCGATCCGGCCTATGCCGAAAAGGCGGCGCGGGTGTCGGCGCTGGCCAAGGACATCACCGAATATCTCGTGAGCCTCGACCTGCCCGAGCCGGTGCGCAAGCCCGGCACGATCGTCGCCTATCACTCCGCCTGCTCGATGCAGCACGGCCAAAAAATCACCCGCCAGCCGAAGGAGCTTCTGGCCAAAGCCGGCTTCATCGTGCGCGAACCGCGCGAGGGGCATTTGTGCTGCGGCTCGGCCGGCACCTACAACATCCTGCAATCCGAGATTTCGGCTCAGCTGCGTGACCGCAAGGTCAGGAATATCGAGGCGACGGGTGCAGAAATCGTCGCCACCGGCAACATCGGCTGCATCACCCAGATCGCCTCGGCTGCGAAGCTGCCGGTGGTGCACACGATAAAACTGCTCGACTGGGCCTATGGTGGCGAACCACCAAGAATGAGTTGATTGCGGCCCACCTACTAATGAGAATGCAGAAGTGCTCGATTCAGAGTCCGAAGAGATTGAAACCATCGTTCGGTTGCTATCGGACGGGTCGCGCACGACGATCCAGGCCCGCTATAGCGAATGCCAGACAATCATCGCTCTGCATCTCAAGGACGGGTCCGAATTCCTATTTGAGCTGATAAAGGCAGCAGTCGAAGCCGACGTTCACCAGACCAATCTGATTGACGACGTGATTTCGTTTCTCGACGACACGCATTTGGCCCGTCTGGCATTTTTTCTGCAAGGAAAAGTGAAACGCGAAATAGACGTCGAGGATCTGGTTGCTCACGTCGCCTTGCAGGCGCCGGAATTGTTGCCAGCCAGCACCTTGGGCGACATTCCCGATTTCGCAGACTGGCTGACGCATGATGATCCTCATTCGCCGCCCGCGTGCCATCACTTCATCTTTGAGGAGGGCGCTCCGAGCGACATGTCGTTTCCGACGCATCGCAACCATCCCACCTGGCACCTGCCGGAGGCAGGACCGTAATTTGCGGTTGGCGGCGAGGGGATGGCCACCTGTCCGGCTTGCGGCAACAGGCTGGTGCATCTCGTCACCTTGAACGATCTTGGAGGGCAAAGAGGCGCATTTCCTCGGCTCCGCCTTGAAACTTGCGAGGGGTCTCTCGAGCCGACCTACTATTCCCATAACGCCGCCGGGGTGCCGACACCGATCGCGCCGTTCCATTCCTCCGATGACTTCGCTTCCGAACGAGCGACCAAGGAGAGCATCGCCCGTCTGGCGCCGACGCCGCAGCGATGGCTCAGGCAGTCGTACGGGATAAGCAATTCAAGGCAAAACCTGTTTCGGCTTGGCGGGCTGCCCTCATGGATTCAGGGGCCCCAGTTTCCAGTCGTTCCCGGAACGGACCGGAAAATGAAATTTCTTCTTCAGTTCGATTCACTCGCCGGCTTGTGCTGGGGCAGCGGTGGGATGCTTTACGTCTTTTGGGATGAGGATAGCCGGATCACATGCCATCTGCCGCAATACACGTGACGCCACCAGCTACTCCGCCGCGAGCCTCTCCGCCGTCCCGTAGGTCGCCTGGTAGCGCGCGCGTTGCCGGCTGAGCGCTACCATCGTGTTGCGCAAAAGGATCGCCACTGTGATGGGGCCGACGCCGCCTGGCACCGGCGTGATCCATGACGCCACCTCCTTGACGCTCTCGGCGTCGACGTCGCCGACGATGCGGCTCTCCCCGTCCGGTCCTGTCTCGGCATTGATGCCGATGTCGATGACGGCTGCACCAGGCTTGACCATGTCGGCCTTGATCAGCCGCGGCCTGCCGACGGCGACGAACAGCGCGTCGGCGCGGCGCGCATGCGCTGCCACCGAGCGCGTCATGTGATGGCAGACCGTCACCGTCGCGCCCTCGCTCATCAGCAGGAAGGCGATCGGCTTGCCGACGATCTCGGAGTGACCGACGATGACGACCTCGAGCCCCTTCAGATCGAGACCGGTCTCCTTGAGCAGTTCGACCGAGGCTGCCGCCGTGCACGGCGCGAGGTCGAGCTGGTTATAGACGATGTTGCCGATCGAAGCCGGATGCATGCCCTCGACATCCTTGAGCGGATGCACCGCCGCCTGAAGGATCTTGATCGGGATATGCGCCGGCACCGGCCGCTGGATGATGATACCGGTGACGCGCGGATCGGAATTCAGGCCGTGGATCGCCGCTTCGAGTTCGCCGGCGGTGATGTCGGCGGCAAACCGCCTTTCCTCGAAGCCGATACCGGCCAATGCCGCCTTGGCGCGCTGGTTGCGCACATAGACATCGACTGCAGCTGTGTCGCCGACGGTAATCGATATCAGGTTGGGCGGAAAACCTTCGGCGGTGGCGACCGCTGCATCCTCGCGCACGGCAGCGATGATGCGTTGGGCGACCGGGCCGCCTTTGAGATAGCGGCTGTCATCGGACAGGGACATGGAGATAGGCCTTTGTCTGGAAGCGTTGCAGCCGACATAGCAAAATAACGAGAAGAATGGCAGCGAGAATGCGAACCGCCATACCTCTGGCGCGACGTACCGGCCAAGCCTGATCCCGCCACGCCTGATCCTATCGTTTCCCAGAAACAAAAAGGGCAGCGCGGCAAACCGCGCTGCCCTTTCGTGACTGACCGCATCCCCACACGGCCCGTCCCCCGTATCCGATGATCCAGAGTCTTCTGGACAGAATCGACGATAAAATCAACTGCAGATTACATCACCACAACCGTCGTGCCAACATCGACCCGCTCATAGAGGTCGACGACGTCCTCGTTGCGCATGCGAATGCAGCCGGACGACACCGCGCCGCCGATCGTCCAGGGTTGGTTGGTGCCGTGGATGCGGTATTCCGTCGAGCCGAGATAAAGCGCGCGCGCGCCGAGCGGGTTTTCCATGCCGCCGGCAAGATAGGTCGGCAGATAGCGGCCCTTGGCGGCCTCGCGGGCGATCATCACCGCTGGCGGGCGCCAGTCCGGCCACACGCGCTTGTTGCTGATCTTGTGCGTGCCGGCCCATTCGAAGCCCGGCTTGCCGGTGCCGACGCCATAGCGCCGCGCCTTGCCGTTGTTCTCGACTAGGTAGAGAAAATTCTCCCTCGTATCGATGACGATCGTGCCCGGCTTCTCCGGACCGTCATAGGCGACTTCCTGCGGCAGGTAGATCGGGTTGATCTGCGGGCGCGCCACCAGGCGCTTCTTGGCCGGCGCCTGCATCGCCGCCGTGTGCAGCTGAGCCGGTTGCGCCTGCCGTTGAGAACGGCGCTGCGGCTTTTGCATCTCTTGCCGGTTCTGGCGGACGATGCCCGGCGCGCGGCCAAGCTGCAGCACCCAGGGCGCCGAAAGGTCGGGGCTCACCATCACCGGCGGCCTGTCAGCATAGCGGTCGTTGGCGCTGGAGGATGTAGCGGCAGTGGCCAGCACGGCTGCCGCGCCGAGCAGCGGGAACAAAAATGTCTTCATCGGAACGCACCTTGATCGTCGAACACGCCGGGCGCAAAAGCGTCCCCGGTTCGCGGACATTGGGCGCGGAGCAGCAACCGAAACATGAATCGGAATGCGTAAAATGCTCCATTGTCAGTAAAGCTTTCGGTGTGGTTACCGGCCGGTTCAGGAATCTGGTAAAGCCGCGGTAAAGGCAGCGCTGAGGCGCATTAACGAATGGAATTCCGCCATGGATGAGAAGACAGGCCTGCTCGCCGGCCCCGATGGTATCGCGCGCTGCTTCTGGCACGGCAATCTGCCGGATTATCTGCACTACCACGATCATGAATGGGGCCGGCCGGTCACCGACGACCGCAGGCTGTTCGAAAAGATCTGTCTCGAAGGCTTTCAATCGGGCCTGTCCTGGCTGACCATATTGCGCAAGCGCGAGAACTTCCGCGAGGCGTTCGCCGGCTTCGATGTCGACAAGATCGCCGCCTTTACCGACGAGGATGTCGAGCGCCTGCTCGGCAATGCCGGCATCATCCGCCACCGCGGCAAGATCGTCTCGACTATCAACAACGCCAAGCGCGCGCGTGAATTGGCCGACGAGGCCGGCTCACTGGCGGCCTGGTTCTGGAAGTTCGAACCCAGCCCGGACGAACGGCCCGAAATCGTCGATCTCGCCCATCTGCGCGCCAACCCGACCACGGCGGTCTCGGTGCGGATTTCGAAGGAATTGAAAAAGCGCGGCTGGAGCTTTGTCGGCCCGACCACCGTCTACGCCTTCATGCAGGCCATGGGGCTGGTCAACGACCATCTGGAGGGCTGCGTCTGCCGTGAGCAGGTCGAGGCGGAGCGCAAGGCGTTCAAGCGGCCGAAGTAGCATCCTTCTTGCCTTCTCCCACAAGGGGAGAAGGAAAGGAGCACTCAAAAACTCAAGCGCCGCTGGCGCCCGCGAGAACGAGCCCGGCGACGATGGCCGCCACGGTGGCGAAGGCCGGATAGATGACCAGCAGGCCAGTTATCAGCGCATCGCGCATGGTCGGTCCCGTACGCTTGTCTGCGGCAACCTCGAATGGTCCCGCCATTTGGGCTGCAGGTCTCGGTGCATGATGATCGGCCGGCCGCAGCCGGAGCAGCTCGCGGGCGCCGCTGTCGATGATGTCGAATTTCCGTGCCGTGGTCATGGCCCGAACCCCTTGTTTCGGCGTGCTTTATCGGCTGCGATTGTGTCGGTACGATGCCGCGCTCATGGCGGAATTGTTTCAGCTTTTTCCTTCTCCCCTTGTAGGAGAAGGTGGATCGGCGCGCAGCGCCGAGACGGTTGAGGGGTGTTGGACGGAGCGCGGTCGATGCCAAGCTGGAGCACCCCTCATCCGAACGGGGGAGAAGGCAGGGCGGCAAACCCTTGCCGCGCCAAGCCCCATCGGTTAGGACACGCCCACTCGAAATAAGTCAGTTTTTACTTAGCAAAAAGACCCATGCCATGGCCGACAAATCGGAAAAGATGAAAGCGCGGCTGCCGCGCGGGCTTGTCGACCGCGGCGCAGACGATATCCGCGCCGTCGAGAAGATGATGGCGACGATCCGCTCGGTCTATGAGCTGTACGGCTTCGAGCCGGTCGACCAGCCGCTGATCGAATACACCGATGCGCTGGGCAAATTTTTGCCCGACCAGGACCGGCCGAACGAGGGCGTGTTCTCGTTCCAGGACGACGACGACCAGTGGCTGTCGCTGCGTTACGACCTGACGGCGCCGATGGCGCGCTTCGTCGCCGAGAATTACGAGCGCCTGCCGAAACCCTATCGCAGCTACCGCTCCGGCTGGGTGTTCCGCAACGAGAAGCCCGGCCCCGGCCGCTTCCGCCAGTTTATGCAGTTCGACGCCGATACTGTGGGCACGCCGGCTGTGGCGGCGGACGCCGAGATGGCGATGATGATGGCCGACGTGATGGAGGCGCTCGGCATCAAACGCGGCGACTACGTCATCCGCGTCAACAACCGCAAGGTGCTCGATGGCGTGCTCGAGGCGATCAACCTTGGCGGCAATGAGAATATTGGTCGCCGGTTGCAGGTGCTCAGGGCGATCGACAAGCTGGACAAGTTTGGACCGGAAGGCGTCAAGCTTTTGCTGGGCAAAGGTCGTTGGGACGGCGGTAAAGAGGGCGAGGGGGATTTCACAAAGGGGGCTGGGCTAGACGAAGTCCAAGCAGCGTTCGTTGTCGCCGTCGTTCTTCACAACCAACACGTTGAGGCTGGGCTCAAAAACGATGTAGGAAAATGGAACAGGGCACTAGAGGCCAACCACACCGCCGAAGCAGGATTTGCTGAACTCAAAGAGATTGAAGCGCTTGTCCTGGCTGCCGGCTATGGTCCGGACCGCATCCGCATCGATCCTTCCGTCGTCCGTGGCCTCGAATACTACACCGGCCCGGTCTATGAAGCCGAGCTCCTCGCGGAAATCCCCAATGAGGACGGCCAGATCGTGCGCTTCGGCTCGGTCGGCGGCGGTGGTCGCTATGACGGCCTTGTCTCGCGCTTCCGCGGCGAGCCGGTGCCGGCGACCGGCTTTTCCATCGGCGTCTCCAGGCTGATGACGGCGCTGAAGAACCTCGGCAAGCTCGATACGTCAGATGTGATCGCACCGGTCGTCGTGCTCACCATGGACAAGGATACGGACAGCCTCGGCCGCTACCAGAAGATGGTGGCCGGGCTGCGTGCCGCCGGCATCCGCTCCGAAATGTATCTCGGCGGCGCCGGCATGAAGGCGCAGCTCAAATATGCCGACCGCCGCGGCAGCCCGGTCGCCATCATCCAGGGCGGCGACGAGCGCGCCAAAGGCGAGGTGCAGATCAAGGATCTGATCGAAGGCGCCCGCATGTCGGCTGAAATCGCCGACAACGCCGAATGGCGCGCGGCACGGCCGGCGCAGGTGACGGCGGCGGAAAGCGAGCTGGTCGCCGAGGTCAGGAAGATACTTGCGGCGCAGGCCGAGGAGCGGGCGCGTGGCAAGTAGGACGCCAGTCTTCCCTTCTCCCCTTGTGGGAGAAGGTGGCCGAGCGAAGCTCGGTCGGATGAGGGGTGTTGGAAGAAACTCAACGCCGGTGCTCCGTCCAGCACCCCTCATCCGTCTTGGCGCTTCGCGCCAATCCACCTTCTCCCACAGGGGGAGAAGGGAAGGGCGCCTGCCATGACCTCCCGCTACCCCGCCATCGCATCAGACATCACAAAACTCTTCGCCGCGCGAAACACCCATGCGGTCGAGGTGGCGGTGCTGCAGCCGGCCGACCCATTCCTCGACATGGCGGGAGAGGATCTGCGCCGCCGCATTTTCCTCACCGAAAGCGAGACCGGCCTCACACTTTGCCTGCGGCCAGAGTTCACCATTCCGGTCTGCCTCGACCACATCGCCAGCCAGGCCGGCACGCCGCGCCGTTATTCCTATCTCGGCGAGGTGTTTCGCCAGCGCCGCGAGGGCGGCAATGAGTTCTTCCAGGCCGGCATCGAGGATCTCGGCGATGGCGACATCGCACAGGCCGATGCCCGTTCGCTGGCCGATGCGCATGCGCTGCTTTCGCTGGTGCTGCCGGACCAGGCACTGGCGATCACGCTCGGCGACCAGACCATATTCGAAGCGGTGCTCGCTGCGCTCGGCCTGCCGCGCGGCTGGCGTATGCGGCTGGCGCGGGCCTTCGGTTCGGCGGCGATGCTGGAGGCAGCGCTGGCCGACCTCGCCAACCCGCCGCGCAATGGCCAACTCGCCGGCCCGGTCGCTGCCCTTGTCCTCGACGGCGATCTGGAAGCGCTCTCATCGCATATCGCCGGCGGCATGGAGCAAGCGGGTCTGTCGGCGTCTGCCGGGCGCTCGCCGACCGACATTGCGCGACGCTTGATCGAGAAGGCCGAATTGCGCAGCGTCAGGCTATCGAACGAGGCGTTTTCGGCGCTGAAGGATTTTCTGGCGATCGATGTGGCGCTCGACGGCGCGGCAAAAGCGCTCGAAATCTTCGCGGCCGGCGCCGGGCTTTCGCTGGGTGCGGCGCTGGAGAATTTTTCCGCACGCGCCAAGGCGATCGAAGCCCTTGGCCTGCCCACGGCAAAAATCCGCTACGATGCCGCTTTCGGCCGCCCGCTCGATTACTACACCGGCCTGGTCTTCGAGATCGCGGCGCAAAACAGCGACCGGCCGTTGGCCGGCGGCGGCCGCTATGACCGCTTGCTGACGCTGCTCGGCGCGAAAACGCCGATCCCCGGCGTCGGCTTTTCCGTCTGGCTCGACCGCATCGAAGCGCTGCGGGAGAAGGCGCAATGATCACGCTGGCGATCCCGTCGAAGGGCCGGCTCAAGGAGCAGGCGCTGGAGGTGATGGCCAAGGCCGGGCTTGCCGTCAGCCTGCCCGGCGACGAGCGCAAATACCGCGCCCGCATCGAAGGCGTCGAAGCCGTCGAGGTGGCGTTCCTGTCGGCGTCCGAAATATCAGGTGAGATCGGCCAGGGCTCGGTCGACCTCGGCATCACCGGCGAGGATCTGTTGCGCGAAAGCCTCGCCGACTGGGAGGCGCATGCGGAGATTGTCGCCCGCCTCGGTTTCGGCAATGCCGATGTCGTGGTGGCGGTGCCCGACATCTGGCTCGACGTCGATACGATGGCCGATCTCGACGATGTCGCCGCCGATTTCCGCCAGCGCCACGGCAGGCGGCTCAGGATCGCCACCAAATACTGGCGGCTGACGCAGCAGTTCTTTTCGCAAAAGCACGGCATCCAGGTCTATCGCATCGTCGAGAGCCTGGGCGCCACTGAGGGCGCGCCGGCGGCGGGGTTGGCCGATGTCGTCGTCGACATAACCACGTCAGGCTCGACGCTGCGCGCCAATCATCTGAAGGTGCTGGCCGACGGCGTCATCCTGCGCTCGCAGGCCTGCCTTGTCGCGTCGCGGAAGACGCGAGCGGCGGCCGACGAGGCAGTCCTGCGCGATATAGCGGCGAAGATGGGTGCCTTCCTTCCCTCTTGAGTGGAGGGTGCCTCGCGAAGCGAGGCGGGTGGGGTCGGCCGAGCAGTGCGCCATCGGCCAACCCCCCCCCCCGCCAACCCCCCGCGGGCGGCCTCCCCCCCCCCCCCCAAAGGGGGGTTTG